>NZ_JBAPVS010000323.1:0-24203 GCF_049283275.1 Caulobacter sp.
GGTTCTCCCCGGCCCCGCGCCAGACGATGCAGGCCAGGCCGGCGTTCGCTCGCGACGTCCGGCGCAGATTTGCGAAGGCGCCGATCGGGTCGTCGAAGAACATCACCCCGAACCGCGAGATCACCGCATCGAAGGTCGTGGGCTGGAAGTCGTGCTGCTGGGCGTCGGCGACCACGAAGTCGACATTGTCGACGGCCATCTGGGCGGCCTTGCGCCGCGCCAGGTCGATCAGCGGCGCGGACAGGTCGGCGCCGGTGCAGCGACCTTGTCCCTTCAGGGCCCGCGCCACGGCGAAGCTGGTCGCGCCGGCGCCGCAGCCGACGTCGAGCACCTCGCGCCCGCCATACGCTCCGACAGCGTCCACCAACAGGCGCTCGAAAGGCTTGAACAGGCTGTCGAGCATGGCGTTCTGCTCGACCCAGTTGTGGCCGGCCTGGTTGTTCCAGAGTTCGGCCTGGGCCTGGTTGGGTTGCATCACGCGCGGTCCTCCTTGCTTCAACATGGGCTATCGACGAGGCTACGACTTCAAGTCGACTTGAGGTCAATGGTGAAACTTCTCGACATCGCGCAGGTGGCCCGGGCGACCGGCATGGCCGCCTCCAGGCTCCGCCACTACGAGGAAAAAGGCCTGATCGCCTCGGTCGGCCGGCGGGGGCTGAAGCGCCTGTTCGAGGCCGGCGTGCTGGAGCGCCTGTCGCTGATCGCCCTGGCCCAGACCGCCGGCTTTTCGCTGGACGAGATCGCCGGCATGGTCGATGCGGCGGGCCGACCCAGCCTCGACCGCGCCCAGCTCTCGGCCAAGGCCGACGACCTGGACCGGACCATCCGTCGCCTCGCCGCCCTGCGCGACGGCCTGCGCCACGCCGCGGCCTGTCCCGCCCCCAGCCACATGGAATGCCCGACCTTCCGCCGGCTGCTGAGGGGCGCGGTTGAGACCCGGCGGCGAACCTTCGCCGAGGACCTCGGCTAAGGCGGATCGACGTCCGCTCCCCTGGGGCGAAAACCCCGTCCTTCGACAAGCTCAGGATGAGGTTTTCTACTGCACGGCCCGTACAATGGTCCTCATCCTGAGCTTGTCGAAGGACGAGGACCACGCACGGCGTTGAATATCGATCCGCCCTAGCCCGCCGCATTGCTCCCGACGCCCTAATCGGCCATATCCCGCGCCTCATGACCGCCGCCCGCACCCTTCGCAGCGCCGCCGCCCTCGCCGAGGCCGGCCTGATCGCGCCGGAACGACTGTCGGCGCTCGAGGCCGTGGCGGCCCGGTACGCCGTGGCGATCACCCCGGACATGGCCGACCTGATCGATCCGGCCAACGAGAGCGACCCGATCGCCCGCCAGTTCGCGCCCAGCGAGGCCGAGCTCCTGGAAAGCCCCGGCGAAGTCGCCGACCCGATCGGCGACGCGGTCCACAGCCCGGTCGAAGGGGTCGTCCATCGCTATCCCGACCGCGTGCTGCTGAAACCCACCCACACCTGCGCGGTCTATTGCCGGTTCTGCTTCCGCCGCGAGGTGGTCGGACCCGAGGGCCTGGCCAACCTGTCGCCCGAAAAACTGGACGCCGCCTTCGCCTACATCGCCGCCCATCCGGAAATCTGGGAAGTGATCGTCACCGGCGGCGACCCGCTGGTGCTGTCGCCGCGCCGGCTGCGCGACCTGGGCGAGCGCTTGTCCAGGATCGACCACGTGAAGGTGGTGCGCTTCCACACCCGTGTGCCGGTGGTCGACCCCGCGGCGGTCACCGACGAGATGGTCGACGCCCTGAAGGCCGGCGGCAAGACGGTCTATGTGGCCCTGCACGCCAACCATGTCCGCGAGCTGACCGACGCGGCCCGCGCCGCCGTGGCCCGGATCATTGACGCGGGCATCCCGATGCTCAGCCAGACCGTGCTGTTGAAGGGCGTCAACGACGATCCCGAGACCCTGGGCGCCCTGATGCGCGGCTTCGTCGAGAACCGCGTCCGGCCCTACTACCTGCACCACGGCGACCATGCGCCGGGCACGGCTCACCTGCGCACCAGCGTCGAGGAAGGCCGCGCCCTGATGCGCGCCATCCGCGGCCGGTTCTCGGGCCTGTGCCAGCCGACCTACGTGCTCGACATCCCCGACGGCCACGGCAAGGTGCCGATCGGGCCGGACTACCTGGCCGTCGAAGGCAGGGTCGAGGACCCGAACGGCGGGACGCACGCCTATCCGCCCAAATCGATGTAAGCTCCCGGCGTTCGAGCGGTTCGCGGAGACGACGGCTCGACCCTTCTGGGAGGGAGCGGGAAATGCTTATCGCGGACATGCCGCCGGCGGCGGTTCAAGCGTGCGATCCGGCAAGTCGGGCGGCGGCGATCGACCAGATGGAAGACCGGGCCTTCGCCGCGATGAAGGCGGCGACCGAACAAGTGGCGCGGGCGTCGCGGCACGGCGCGGTCGGCGCTGCCGGCGACGCTGAATGGGCGAGCTACAAGCGCTTCAGAAGCCAGGCCGAGGCGCTGCGAGCGCAGGGCGCCTGCCCGCCCTCCCCGATGGCGAGCGCCGCGCCCCAGCCCGCCGCCGCCTTGCCCGCCTCGCCCCAACCAGCCTCGACAGCGGTCGCTTCCACCGCCTGGGAGGAGCCCAAGATCCGTCGCTTTCGGTTCGAGGCCAGCGGCAACTGGGCCGACCGCCAACCCAGCGCCGCCTCCAGAATCGGCATGCAGACGCTGCAGGGAACGACCACCCAACAGCTGACCTATCCTCTCAGCGCGACCCCGACGCCGGCCCCCGTCCCCGCGCCCGTTTTCCCGGCGCCGACGACAACCAACTCCGTCTTCCAGACGACGGCCGCCGGTCCGACCGCGGATGGTCCTCGACCCGATGTTCGCGGTTGGTCATCGGGCCTGACCGTATCGTTGGACTTCGCGCCTCAGGGCTACGGCCAGGAGGGATGGCGCTGGACCGTCAGCCTGAGCGGCGACACCGCGGAAACGCGCAGCGACACCGCATTCCCGGCCGACGGCTACCGCGTCACGTCGGAAGGTCCCACGCAGTACAGCTGCCCTCGAATCGGCTTTAGCCCATTTATCACCGCGATCTATGGCTGCCGATACGACAAGGTCAGCCAGGCTGAGCGCGATCAATACCATTTGCCCTTCGGGGTGAACGGGGCTGTCAGCGAGGAGATCGTCACCTCGGATTCCGTATCGCAGACCTCACAGCGCCTGGACGCCAGGTTCGGCATGATCCGCGATTTCAAGACGGGCTCGCCCTTGGGCCCTCTCGACATCAGCCTGGGCGCCGAACTGGGGGTCGGCTGGTGGACGCTGGACGAACACGAGCAGATCGGTGTGCCGTCCGGCGTGAGGGACTTCTATCGTTCAGCGAATGGGCCGGCGGGCTATCTTGGCCTGACGGGTGCGCTCGGCGGCGCGGTGCGGCAGGGCTGGCCTTTGCGCTGGTCCATCCAGAGCGCACTGGGTTACGAGGTCGTGGACCTGACGGCCACGACCGTTTGGACCTTTATCGGCAGACCTGAAGCCCATTCCAGCGACCAGAACCTCAGCGACCAGATGTCGGGCAGGCTGGGGGTTCGGCTCGACTACGGCCAGGGGCCTCTCGGCACGTTCGTATCGCTGGAACGACGCCGCGACCTTTCGGTGGTCAGCAATGTGACCGCCCCGGGCGCCGACGGACGCGCTTCCAAACGCTTTGTCGACGGGACGTCGATGTCGGTCTGGCCGGTGTACGATTCCCGCCTGACCCTGGGCGTCAACTACGGCTTCTAGGACGTCCGGACAATTGGCGGCTCCGAACGAAAAAGGCCTCCCAGGTCGCCCTGGAAGGCCTCGTCGTATTCTCAAACGCGGAAAGCCCTACTCCGCCGCGGCCTTCTTCGCCGCCGCGCCGAACTTGGCGTGCAGCTCGCCGGACGCGTAGCGCTTGGCCATGGTCGCGGTGGGCAGCGCCTTGATCTTGTCGGCGTGGCCGGCCGAGCCGAACTGCACGAAGCGGTCCTGGCAGACCTTGCGCATGGCTTCCTTGGCGGGCTTGAGATAGGCGCGCGGGTCGAACTCGTGCGGGTGCTCGGCCAGAATCTTGCGGATCGCGCCGGTGATGGCCAGGCGGTTGTCGGTGTCGACATTGACCTTGCGCACGCCGTGCTTGATGCCGCGCTGGATTTCCTCGACCGGCACGCCCCAGGTCTGCGGGATCGCGCCGCCGTACTGGTTGATGATGTCCTGCAGCTCCTGCGGAACGCTGGACGAGCCGTGCATCACCAGGTGGGTGTTGGGCAGGCGCTGGTGGATCTCCTCGATCACGTTCATGGCCAGGACGTCGCCGTCCGGCTTGCGCGTGAACTTGTAGGCCCCGTGGCTGGTGCCCATGGCGATGGCCAGGGCGTCGACGCCGGTCTGCTGCACGAAGTCGACCGCCTGGTCGGGATCGGTCAGCAGCTCGTCGTGGCTGAGCACGCCCTCGAAGCCGTGGCCGTCCTCGGCCTCGCCCATGCCGCTTTCCAGCGAACCCAGCACGCCCAGCTCGCCTTCGACCGAGACGCCGCAGGCGTGGGCCATCTGGACCACCTTGCGGGTGACCTCGACATTGTAATCGTAGCTGGCGGGGGTCTTGGCGTCCTCCATCAGCGAACCGTCCATCATCACCGAGGTGAAGCCGTACTGGATCGCCGTGGCGCAGGTCGCCGGGCCGTTGCCGTGGTCCTGGTGCATGCACACCGGGATGTTGGGGTAGATCTCGGCCAGGGCGTCGATCATCTTGGCCAGCATGATGTCGTGGGCGTAGTTCCGCGCCCCGCGCGAGGCCTGAATGATGACCGGCGAGTTGACGGCTTCCGCCGCCTCCATGATCGCCAGGCCCTGTTCCATATTGTTGATGTTGAAGGCCGGCAGCGCATAGTCATGCTCGGCCGCATGATCCAGCAACTGTCTTAGCGTGATCCTCGCCACGTGGGTGTTCTCCTGCAAGCGTGAGTGTTCTGGGTGGTTTCTTGTTTTTGGGGCTTTGACGCTTTTGCGTTCTTCGCCCGGTCGTTCACGTCGAGCTTCCTTGGTCTCGACGGTGGTCCGCTCTCTAGATTTCCAAGGCTGAGACACCCGGGAGCGTCTTGCCTTCCATCCATTCAAGAAACGCGCCGCCGGCCGTCGAGACGAAGGTGAAATCGCCCGACACCCCGGCGTGGTTCAAGGCCGCCACGGTATCACCGCCACCGGCGACGGCGACGATCTTACCCGATTTCGCGAGTTTTGCGGCGTGTTTTGCCGCCGAAACGGTCGCTTCGTCGAACGGCGGCACTTCAAAAACGCCCAGAGGGCCGTTCCAGATCAGGGTCTGGCTGGCGTCCATGGCCGCCAGCAGGGTGGCGACGGTGTCGGGACCGGCGTCCAGGATGCGGTCGTCGGACTGCACCTCGTAGACATTGCGGGTGTAGGCGGCGACGCCGGGCTTGACCTCGTGGGCGACCACCACGTCGGTCGGCAGCAGCAGCTTGCATCCCGCCGCGGCGGCCAGATCGATGATCTGCAAGGCGGTGTCGGCCATGTCGGCTTCGCACAGCGAGGCGCCGACATCGATCTTGGCCGCGTGCAGGAAGGTGTTGGCCATGCCGCCGCCGATCGCCAGATAGTCGAGCTTGGTCACCAGATTGCGCAGCAGGTCCAGCTTGGTGGAGACCTTGGAGCCGCCGACGATGCCCAGCACCGGCTTCCTGGGATTGCCCAGGGCGGCGTCCAGGGCGTCCAACTCGCGCTGCATGGCCAGGCCCGGATAGGACGGCAGGGCGCGCGCCAGGGCCTCGGTCGAGGCGTGGGCGCGGTGGGCGGCGCTGAAGGCGTCGTTGACATAGAGGTCGCCGTTGGCGGCCAGCTGGGCGGCGAAATCGGGGTCGTTCTTTTCCTCGCCGGCGTGGAAGCGGACGTTCTCCAGCAGGGCGACGCCGCCGTTCTCCAGGGCGTCGATCACGGCCTTGGCCTTGGGGCCCACGCAATCGGCGGCGAAGGCCACCGGCTGTTCCAGCAGCTTGGAGAGCGGCTCGGCCACGAAGGCCAGGCTCATCTCGGGCACGACCTTGCCCTTGGGGCGGTCGAAGTGGGCCAGCAGGATGACCTTGGCGCCCTTGGTCGACAGATAGTGGATGGTCGGCAGGGCCGCGCGCAGGCGGGTGTCGTCGGTGATCTTCCCGCCATCGACCGGCACGTTGAAGTCCACCCGGACCAGGGCGCGCTTGCCGGCGAGATCGGCGGTGTCGAGGGTGCGGAAGGGCATGACGCTATCCAATCAAAGTGAGGTGCAGACGTCGGCGCCGCTGAAGGCCAGCAGCGCGCTGAGCAGGAAAACCCCGGCCGGGACCAGGATGTGGAGAAGGCTCATGCGCCGCCGGCGCGAGGCGTAGGCGTGCAGCCCCAGGGCGACGAGCCAACCGAGGGCGAAGACCGGCATCATGGGCTGGGGGTCGTATGTAAAGCCGGAACCCAAAGGCCGGATAGGCGGGATGGCTTGGCCGGGGGCGTAGGCGCCACCCAGCGCATCGCATGTCGCCATGACGCCGCCGAAGGCGCAGCCCAGCGCCGACAGTGTCAGGGCGATCGATACCACCCACGTCCAGAGGCGAGCGCGCCAGGAAGCTCTCAGCGGTGTCTGGACGGTGGTGGTCGACATCGATCCCCGGAGGTCTGGTGAAGAAAAACCCCCGCCCTCTTGAGGGGCGGGGGCTATTTAGGTCTTACAGGAACTTCGCCATCACCAGGGCCGTGTCGGCCATGCGGGTCGCGAAGCCCCATTCGTTGTCGTACCAGCTGAGCACGCGGACCAGCTTTCCCTCGATGACCTGGGTCTGGGGCAGGGCGGCCGTCGAGCTGGCGGCGATGTGGTTCAGGTCCGACGAGACCAGCGGCTCGTTGGTGGTGAACAGCACGCCGTTCATGTCGCCGTCGGCGGCGGCCTTCAGGGCGTTGTTCACTTCCTCGACCGTGGTGTCGCGCGACGGCACGACCTTCAGGTCGATGACCGAGACGTTCGGGGTCGGGACGCGGATCGACGAGCCGTCCAGCTTGCCCTTCAGGGCCGGCAGCACCAGGCCCAGGGCCTTGGCGGCGCCGGTCGAGGTGGGGATCATGGACAGGGCCGCGGCGCGGGCGCGGTAGAGGTCCTTGTGCATGGTGTCCAGCGTGGGCTGGTCGCCGGTGTAGCTGTGGATCGTGGTCATGTAGCCGCGCTCGATGCCGACCAGGTCGTTCAGCACCTTGGCCACCGGGGCCAGGGCGTTGGTGGTGCACGAACCGTTGGAGACGACGATGTCGTCAGCGGTCAGGGTCTCGTGGTTGACCTTGTAGACGATGGTCTTGTCGGCGCCGTCGGCCGGGGCCGAGACCAGCACGCGCTTGGCGCCGGCTTCCAGGTGCAGGGCGGCCTTGTCGCGGGCGGTGAAGATGCCCGTGCACTCGAACGCGATGTCCACGTTCAGCTCCTTGTGCGGCAGGTCCTTGGGGTCGCGGATCGCCGTGACCTTGATCTTGCCCATGCCGACGTCGATCCAGTCCTCGCCCGACGTCACCGTGCCCGGGAAGCGTCCGTGGACGCTGTCATAGCGCAGCAGGTGGGCGTTGGTCTCGACGGGACCCAGGTCGTTGATGGCGACGACCTCGATGTCGCGGCGCGCGTGCTCGGCGATGGAACGCAGGACGAGACGTCCGATCCGGCCGAAGCCGTTGATGGCGACGCGAATGGCCATGAGGTCTTTCTCCTAACGAGCGTTCGGCCGAGGCGACCGACGTTACCTTGATTTTGCAGCGCGTTTTGCGGTGCGGGGCGGGGAAGTCAACCCCAAGAAACCTCCGCGAGCGCTCACAATGGATGACCTATTGTTATCCGCGCGGTTTCATCGCCCAATTGTCGCCATGGCGGGTGGCGAAGCCGACGGTGATCTATATGTTGCGCCGCATGAAGTTTGGACGATGCCGATGACCCCGGGCGAAGGGAACGCCCTCGAACTGGCCGCGCGCCGCCTGGAGCGCGCCGTCAGCCAGCTGGAACAGAAGATCACGGCCGAGCGCACCGCGCGTCTGGCCGCGTTCTCGGCCGCCGCTTCGGCGGCCTCCGCCGCCTCGGGCGATCCGGGCCTGTTCGACGTCGAGGCCGAGTCGAAGGCCGCGCGTCTGGCCCTCGATCTCGAGGCCGCCCGCGCCCGCGAGAAGGCTCTGGAAGAAGCCGGCGAGCAGGCGTCCGAGGCCCTCGGCCGCGCCATCGCCGAGATCCGCGCCGCCCTAGGCGACGAGAGCCTGATCACCGAAGGCGTGCACGACGACGAGGAAGACCTCGGCGACGAAGGCCCTGAAGCCGCCGACCTGTTCGGCGACGAAGACGAGGCTCCCCCGGGGGGCATCACGGAAAGGGAGGCCTGAGCCATGGCCCAACTGACCATCCAGGTGAACGGCCGCCCCTACACCGTCGGCTGCGAGGACGGGCAGGAAGCCCACCTCTTGGAAATCGCCCGCCTGTTCGACCGCCAGGTCCGCCAGGTCAGCCAGGACGTCGGCCAGCTGGGCGAGACGCGCCTGTTCCTGATGGGCGCCCTGCTGCTGGCCGACGAGCTGTCGGACCTGAAGCTGCGCCTGGCCCACGCCCAATCGGAACTGGCCCGCCTGCAGACCGAACAGACCCGCGTCGAGGTCCGCGCCATCAAGGCCCTGGACGCGGCCTCCGAGAAGATCGAGGCGCTGGTTCAGGAGTAGGCGAAATTCAGAGCTCTGATGCTCTGAAGACCAGAAGTGCATGCGCATCTTTTGATAGTGAATCAACGGTCACTATCGTAAAACATGCAAAATGTACCAAAAGAAATCCGCACAGAGGCGTCGACGAGAAGCTGGAGCGAGCCAAGCACCGGCGACGCCGATGCATATGAATCTGCTTGAGTGGCTCGCCGCGCGGAAGATCCCCGATTCCGCGTTGACCATCATGCTGGCTTTCTTGGCGGCATTGACGATAGCGCCCTATCTCGGAGGAAGAACGGTCTGGTCGCTAGGCGGCACGCCCGTGACCATTCCCCAGGTGCCGGTCAGCCTGTTCTGGACGTCGGTAGTTGGTGCGCCGGCCGTGTGGTGGTTCTTAGTCGCGAGATCGATTGGCGGCGCCCTAAAGAGGAAAATGGTGGGCGTGGCCGTGGCGCTGACTTTAAGTCTCGGCTCGGGCCTGTGGCATCTCACTCATCCGGCGTTCGCTCTTGATCGGATCGCCGCAAATTTCGATGAGACCTATAAATTTGAATATATAAACACCAGAGAAAGTTTTGTTGTAAGTAGAAAAGCAGTATATCAAGGTGGCGAATACTGTCACTTCAGGACGCCGGCTCTGAACTTAGGGCCTCGCGTGCACGACGGGTGTGTTTTGCGTGTCGACCAGCTCGACTTCGAGGGTGTCGGGAGCGGATGGATTCCAGGTCGTAGTGGATTTGATTTAGAGACTTTTATTTTTACGGGCGATGATCTGAAATCTGGAAATCATTGCACCCCAGATCCTGAAATAATCTCCGCTACGCCTGATAATGTTGAAGTATTAGCGCGTGGCGTTTTTGGTTTAACGCCGGATGATGTGGGTCCAGATCCAGATAGAGAATTGAATTACAGTATGAAAGTGAATTTCAACGACAATTCCATGGAAGCCACACCACATCTCACTCGACGTAAAGAAACGACGCGGAGCGACATTCTGGCGGGGCCTTCTGGTGCAAAACTGCAGATGTCCGGATGGACATTGTGGGGAAAGCCAATGGGCGTTCAGATCGACGAAATGACAATCAGAGTCAGAGGTCGTCTCCACTGTGGATTGAGAGCGGGGAAAGGAGAGGCGCACCAATAACCGTGTGCCTGGATGCACGATGGGGGCGACGAAATTCGCTGGAGCCTATGGCGATCGATTTTTGATCTAACACAACACCTCCGCGATCACCGCCAGCCCGCGCTCGGCCGCTTCGGGTTCGGCCAGGCTGAAGTTCAGGCGGATCGTGGAGCTGGCGCCGCCCTCGGCCAGGAAGTGGCTGCCGGGGGTGAACAGCACGCCGCGCTCGACGCAGCGTTTCAGCAGCGCCTCGACGTCGACCGCGTCGCCCAGCGTCAGCCAGAAGAACAGCCCGCCCGGCGGCAGCGACCATGACGCCTTGTTGCCCAGATGCCGGGTCAGGGCGTCGGCGAAGGCGTCGCGCTTGCGGCGGTAGAGGGCGGAAACTTGGGCCATCCGCTCGGCGCGGCCGGGGTCGTTCAGATATTGCAGCACCATCCACTGGCTCAGCCGGTTGGTGTGCAGGTCGGCCGCCTGCTTCAGCTGGACCAGCAGCGGGAACAGGTCGGGCGACGCGGTCAGGTAGCCCAGGCGCAGGCCCGGCGCGACGGTCTTGGAGAACGAACCCTGATAGATCCACGAGCCGCCCGTCATGCCGGCGCAGACCGGCGTGCGGTCGCAGGGCTCATAGACCAGGTCGCGATAGGGATCGTCCTCGAACAGGATCACGTCGTTGGCCTGGCATGCCCGGGCCATCGCCTGGCGCTCGGCCGCGGTCCAGCAATGGCCGGACGGGTTCTGGAAGGTCGGGATGACGTAGGCCATGGACGGCGGGGTCTCGGCCCAGCCGGCGCCGGGGTTCGACCTGTCGATGATCTCGAACCGCGCGCCATAGAACCGGAACACCTGCAGGGCGGCCAGGTAGGCGGGCGACTCCACGGCCAGGCTCGTGCCGGCGTCGATCACCAGCTTGGCGGCCAGGTCGATGCCTTGCTGCGAGCCGGACAGCACCACCACCCGGTCGGCGCAGGTGTCCAGGCCCAGGGCGGCCAGGTCCTCGGCGATCTTGGCGCGCAGGGCCGGCTCGCCCTCTGTGGGGCCGTATTGCAGCAGGTCGCGCGGCGGCGGGGGCAGGTCCAGGCCCGCGAAGGTCTCGGGCGACGGCAGGCCGCCGGCGAACGAGATCATGCCCGGGCGCAGCGACACGTTGAGCATGTCGCGCACCGGCGAGGGCTTGATGTCCGCACTTCGCATCGACAGGCGCGCCATCGCCGATCCCTTCCAATAGCGTCAATCATCTTGACCTATCGACACAATGAGACGGCGGCGCCTATTGTGTCAATATGGTTGACCTGGATAATCCTGCCCCGTCAGACGATCTGCACGATGAGATCGAGCAATTCTATTTCGCCTATCGCGGCTTTACCGACCGCGCCGACCGCATTCTGGAAAAGCGCGGGCTGGGGCGGGTTCACCACCGCATCCTCTATTTCATTGGCCGTCGGCCCGACGTGTCGGTGCGCGGCCTGCTCGACCTGCTGGCCGTCAGCAAGCAGGCCCTGAACGCGCCGCTGCGCCAGCTGATGGAGATGGGCCTGGTCGGGGCCGAGGCCGGCGTGCAGGACCGCCGGGTCAAGAACCTGCGCCTGACCCCCCAAGGCCAGAAGCTGGAAGCCGAACTCACCCAAGCCCAGACCCGGCATCTGCGGGCGGCCTTCGACCGGGCGGGGCCGGAGGCGGAGCGGGGGTGGAGCGTGGTGATGGGGGAACTGGTGAAGGGGTAGGCTCACTCACTTGCCCCCACCTGGCGGTTTCGCCGCCTGTCCGCCCCCATAGGGGGCGGAGGGACGCGCACCGCTCCTCTTCCCCCTATGGGGGAAGAGGGTCGCGAAGCGACCCGTAGGGGGCAAGTGCGACAAACGCCCACTGGCGTTACGCCCCCCGAACGCCTATCTTCTCCAACGGCGGGTCTGCTGTGGCCCTCGTCGAAGATTTCTATTCCCAGGGACCTTAATCTCTCTATCGGGACCTGTTCCCTCCCGTGGCCGTGGCTGCGGGAACACGGGGCCCACCTGTAACTAACAGGTTCGAGCGGATTGAAACGTCTTCACGGTTCTTCACGGCGCCGCCACCTTCCCTCATATAGCGGCATGGTCATCATTGATCCCGCCGCCGCCAAGACCGCCCTGCGCGTGTTCGTGCGCAATCGCCGCAAGGAGCTGGCCCTCGAACATCCCGAGGCCGGCTGGAAGGTCGTCGACGTCGCCCGCGAGCCGCTGGCCCGGCTGTTCCCCGACCCGAAGGGCAAGGTCGCGGCCCTCTATCTCTGTCTGGGCTCGGAAGTCGAGACCCGTCACCTGGCCGACTGGCTGGTCGAACAGGGCTGGACCCTGGCCCTGCCCAGCGTCGAGAGTGACGACGGCCAAATGGTCTTCCGCCAATGGACGCCCGGCGACCCGCTGGTCTACGACCAGATCGGCCTGAACGCCCCCGACCCGTCCAGCCCGGCGCTGCAGCCGGACCTGGTGGTCACGCCCCTGCTGGCTTTCGACCGCCAGGGCCGACGCCTGGGCCAGGGCGGGGGCTATTATGACCGGGCGCTGGAGGTCCTGCGGGCCCGCGGGCCGGTGCTCATGCTGGGCCTGGCCTATGTGGGACAGGAGACACAGGGCCTGCCCGATGAGCCGCACGACCAACGATTGGACGCCATCCTGACGGAAAGCGAGTATATCGCCGTCCAAGAGGACTGAATTTCATGCGTTTTGCTTTCTTCGGCGACGTGGTCGGCAAGTCGGGCCGCGACGGCCTGGCCGACCACCTGCCCGCCCTGCGTCGCCAACTCGGGCTCGAGTTCGTGATCATCAACGCCGAGAACGCCGCCGCCGGCTTCGGGATCACCGAGAACACCGCGCGCGAGCTGTTCGAGGCCGGGGCCGACTGCCTGACCCTGGGCAACCACAGCTGGGACCAGCGCGAGGCCCTGACCTACATTGTCCGAGAACCCAGACTGATAAGACCGGCCAACTATCCGATCCTGTCGGACGCACCGGGCAAGGGCAGCCACCTGTTCCAGACCGAGGGCGGCCGGACCATCATGGTCATCAACCTGCTGGGCCGGGTGCACATGGACGCCATGGACGACCCGTTCGCCGCCGCCGACCGCGAGCTGGACAAGGCCCCGCTGGGCCAGGTGGCCGACGCGGTGGTGGTCGACATGCACTGCGAAGCCACCTCCGAGAAGATGGCCATGGGCCACTACTGCGACGGCCGCGCCTCGCTGGTCGTGGGCACCCACACCCACGTGCCGACCGCCGACGCCCAGATCCTGCCCGGCGGCACCGCCTACCAGACCGACGCCGGGGCCTGCGCCGACTATGACAGCGTGATCGGCAACCAGAAGGAAGAGCCGCTGCGGCGGTTCACCACCAAGATCAGCGGCGGCCGCTACACCCCCGCCTCGGGCCCGGCCACGGTCTGCGGCGTGTTCGTCGAGACCGACGACCGCACGGGCCTGGCGGTCCGCGTCGAGCCGATCCGCGTCGGCGGGCGGCTGAAGGAAACTGTGCCGGCGGTTTAAAATCCTCTCCCCTCCGGGAGAGGGTTTCTACGAATTCAGCCGCGCCAGCTTGTCCGGATTGCGCATCGTGTAGACCGCCGCGATGCGGCCGTCGACGATCTCCAGGCCCATGGTCTGGAACACTACGCCGTCGTGACTGAGCACCAGGCCGGGGGCGCCGTTGATCCGCGCCAGGCGGGCGGTCGTTCCCTCGGGCGCGGGGAACTTCTTCTTCAGGCCCAGCACCAACCGGACAGCCTTCTCCAAGCCGAACACCGGGTTCAGCGTCGCCTTGGCGATGCCGCCGCCGTCGGAGTGCATGACGACGTCCTGGGCCAGGATCCCGCGCAGCACGCTCTCGTCGCCGGTCAGGGTGGCGGCCAGGAAGGCGCCGGTCAGGCGCTGCTCCTCCTCGGCGCTGGGGCGGTAGCGCGGCTTGCCGGCCTTGACGTGCTCGCGGGCCCGGGCGGCCAGTTGCCGGCAGGCCGCCTCGCTGCGGCCCAGGGTCTTGGCGACCTCGGCGAACGGGGCCTCGAACACGTCGTGCAGCAGGAAGGCGGCGCGCTCCAGCGGGGTCAGCCGCTCCAGGGCCAGCAGGAAGGCCACCGACAGGTCCTCGCCCAGGTCGTCATGGTCCTCATCGACCACCGGTTCGGGCAGCCACTCGCCGACATAGACCTCGCGCCGGGCGCGGGCCGACTTCAGTCGGTCCAGGCACAGACGGGTCACCACCTTGTTGAGGAAACCGGCCGGGTTGGCGACCTCGTCGGCCTCGACGCCGCGCCAGCGGAGCCAGGCGTCCTGCACCACGTCCTCGGCGTCGGCCCGCGAGCCGAGCATGCGATAGGCCAGGCCCGTCATGGCCCCGCGCCGGTCCTCGAAGATCAGATCCTGATCGCTCATGCCCTGACCTTTTGGCGCCGAAAGCACGAACGCACCACCAGCAGGCTGATGATCGCCGGCAGGAACACGCCCGGGACGTCGCGCAGCAGCAGCGGCCACGGCAGGGACGTCCCGCAGAACGGGGTGATCAGATGGATGGCGGCGTGCAGGCACAGGAAGGCCGCCGAGGCCGCCGCCGCGCCCAGGCCGCGCGCCGGGTCCTTCACCGCCCAGGCCATGGCCAGAGCGCAGGCCAGGAACGCCGCCCCGATGTCGCGCACGAAATGGTCGTTGTAGGCGCCCGCCTCGATCACGCCGGGCACGCGCGGATACCACCAGGCCGGGGCCAGCAGCATCACCGCGCCGTTGATCGCCAGGATCGTCGGCAGGATCCATTTCACCCAACGCATCGTCACGGTCTCCCTCTTTGGAGACAGGACGAGGCGGCCCGCGCGAATGTGACATGGCTGGTCGAATTTACCTGCCCCTCCCCAAAATCCGGGCTGTTCAAAATCCCCTCGCCTTGCTTTCGGCGGCCCAGGCGACTAGGTATCGCGCCCACTTTCCCGATCTTTCTATCCGCCCGCACGCATATCCCCCGCCGTCACCCGCCCTTTTCACCAAGGAGGGGACGCTGCGCAGGGGGAACTATGAGGAACACCTGCCTTGGCCACCGCTTCCGCCCTTCTGAACGTGATGATCGACGCTGCGCGCAAAGCAGCCCGCGGCCTGGCCCGCGACTTCGGCGAAGTCACCGAGCTGCAGGTGTCCAAGAAGGGCCCCGCCGACTTCGTCACCGCCGCCGACCAGAAGGCCGAGCAGGTGATCTTCGAGATCCTGGAAAAGGCCCGCCCCGGCTACGGCTTCCTCGGCGAGGAGCGCGGCATGATCGAGGGCACCGACAAGACCCACACCTGGATCGTCGACCCGCTGGACGGCACCACCAACTTCCTGCACGGCATCCCGCACTTCGCGGTCAACATCGCCCTGCAGCGCGAGGGCGAGGTCGTGGCCGGCGTCACCTACAACCCCATCACCAACGACCTGTTTTGGGTCGAAAAGGGCAAGGGCGCCTATCTGGGCGCCGAGAAGCGGCTGCGCGTGGCGGCCCGTCGTCACCTGGACGAAAGCGTCCTGGCCACCGGCGTGCCGTTCCTGGGCAAGCCCGGCCACGCCACCTTCCTGAAGGAGCTGCATCAGATCAGCCAGAAGGTCGCCGGCGTGCGCCGCTTCGGTTCGGCCTCGCTGGACCTGGCCTGGGTCGCGGCCGGCCGGTTCGACGGCTACTGGGAGCGCAACCTGAAGCCCTGGGACGTGGCGGCCGGCGTGCTGATGGTCACCGAGAGCGGCGGCAAGGTCTCCACGATCGAGGAGCATGGCAATCCGATCGAAGGCGCCTCGATCCTGGCCACCAATCAGGAACTGCATGCGCTGGTGCTGGAGCGGCTGCTGGCGGCCCAGGGCTAGATAAAGCCGCTCTACTCTATCAGCCGTCATTCCCGCCCTTGTGGCGGAAACGACGGCCAAGGGGGCGTACGTGTGAGCTCAAACAAAAACGCCCCGGGCTCGCACCCGGGGCGTTTTCGTTTCTGGATCGGCCGACCGTCAGCGGCAGACGGTCCGCTCGTACATCGTGCCGCGATAGCGGTCGTATTCGCGGGTGGTCCAGCAGTCGCTGCCCCGGCCGTAGCCGTACCCGTAGGGCCGGGCGTAGCCGTAGCCGCCATAGTAGCGCGGCGGGGGCGGCGGCGGGGCGTAGTCATAGCCGTAGCCGCTGCTGTAGCGCGGGCCGTGGTTGTTGTTGCCGGCGATCGCCGCGCCAAGGGCCAGACCGACGATGCCGCCCGCGATGGCGACGCCCACGTCGTTGTCGTTGTGATGGCGGCCGTGGCCGTAATAGCCGCCGCCGTGGCGGTAGCTCTGGGCCGAGGCGGCGGTCGCGCCGGCGACCATGGCCAGGGCGGCGACACCTGCGGTCGCATGGCCGATGAAGGTCTTCAGTCTACGGTTCATGACACAGTGTCCTCTCTGGAGGGGCGTCCCGACAGGTCCGTCTCCATCTTGGGATCATGTTCCGCCCCGGCGGCTGAACGCAGGCTGAACGGAGCCGTCAGCTTCAGTAGCCGCCGTCCGACTCAAATCGTTGAAAGAAGGCCGATTTATTCACCTTTCCGCGCGAGGGTGAGGCCAAGACGGCGCCCAGAACGGGCGACGCCAAGCTTGAAGGCGACCAGGCGATGTCCAGGAACGTGGCTTATGCGGCAGGCGAGGATCTGCAGATCCTGTCGTTTGAAGTCGGCACCCAGACCTATTGCGTGCCGGTGGGCGCGGTCCGCGAAATCCGCGGCGTCACCCCGGCGACCCCGTTGCCGGACGCGCCGCCCTATGTGCGCGGCGTGATCAATCTGCGCGGTCAGGTGATGCCGGTCATCGACCTGTCCGAACGCCTGGGCAAGGGCGTGGCCGCCGACAGCGCCCGCCAGGTGATCATCGTGGTCGAGCACCATGACGACGTCGCCGGCCTGCTGGTCGACGCGGTCTGCGACAGCTTCATCGTCTCGGCCGACGCCATCAGCCCGCCCCCGCCCCTGGGCGAGGACATCACCTCCAACCTGGTCTCGGCGGTGATCACCACCGAAGCGGCGATGATCGTGCTGCTGGCGGTCGACGCCATCCTGCCCGAGCGCAAGATCCAGCTGGCGGCCTAGACCCCGCTGCATCCTCGTCCTTCGACAAGCTCAGGATGAGGATGAATTCAAGCGCCGTGCGTGGTTTGTCCTCATCCTGAGCTTGTCGAAGGACGAGGACACGCACGTTTCCAAACATTTGTTTCAATAGCCCCTTCCTTCCGCCCCACGCCTCCCGCTAGGGTCTCCCGCAACAACAAGGGAGATCGCCGATGAAGGCCGCCGTACTGCGCGAAGTGGGTCAGCCGCTTCAGATCGAGACCGTCTCGATCGGCAAGCCGGGTCCGCGCGAGGTGCTGATCCGCACCAAGGCCGCCGGCGTCTGCCATTCCGACCTGCACTTCATCGAAGGCTCCTACCCTCACCCCCTGCCCGCCGTGCTGGGCCACGAGAGCGCCGGCATCGTCGAGGCGGTCGGGTCCGAGGTCCGCACCGTCAAGGTCGGCGACCACGTGATCACCTGCCTCAACCCCTATTGCGGTCACTGCGAGGTGTGCCTGACCGGGCATATGAACCTGTGCATCAGCCCGGAAACCCGCCGCTCCAAGACCGAGGAGCCGCGGCTGTTCAAGGAAGACCTGTCGGGTCCCTCCAAGATGGCCCAGTTCCTGAACCTGTCGTCGTTCGCCGAGATGATGCTGGTGCACGAGCACGCCTGCGTCGCCATCCGCAAGGACATGCCGTTCGACCGCGCCGCCCTGATCGGCTGCTCGGTGATGACCGGGGTGGGGGCGGTGATCCACACCTCCAGCGTCCGTCCGGGCGAGACCGTGGCCGTGATCGGCTGCGGCGGGGTGGGCCTGGCCACCATCAACGGCGCGGCCATGGCCGGGGCCGGCCGGATCATCGCCATCGACCGCGTGCCGTCCAAGCTGGAGCTGGCCAAGCAATTCGGCGCCACCGACGTGATCCAGGCCTCGGACGACACAGTCAAGCAGGTGATCGAGATGACCGGCGGCGGCGTCCACCACAGTTTCGAGGCCATCGGCCTGAAGGCCACCGCCGAGCAGTCGTTCAAGATGCTGCGCCGGGGCGGCACGGCCAACATCATCGGCATGATCCCGGTGGGCACCATGATCGAGCTGCACGGCCCCGACTTCCTGGGCGAGCGAAAGATCCAGGGCAGCTACATGGGCTCCAACCGCTTCCCGGTCGACATGCCCCGCCTGGTCGACGCCTATATGGCCGGCAAGCTGAAGCTGGACGACCTGATCTCGCGCCGCATCAAGCTGGAGGAGGTCAACTCGGCGTTCGACGAGCTGAAGCGCGGCGAGCTGGCGCGGTCGGTGATCGTGTTTGACTGAGGCTGACGCCTCCAACGCCAAGAAAGTTGTCATCCCGGAATGCGCGCGGCGCTTGTCCGGGATGACAACCGGGGGGGAGCCCAAGAGGTTCGCTGAGCGACTGTTCTGGTGCACTCTCCCCCCAACGGCCCGCCGAGGCCCACCCCAAGGGAGGAACCACCATGAGCATCGAAGGCGGCTGCCAGTGCTGCGCGATCCGCTACCGGATCGAGGGCGAGCTGATGGGCTCGGGCGTCTGCCATTGCCGGCAGTGCCAGTACGCGACCGGCGGCGGCCCCAACTCGGTGGCCCTGGCCCCCAAGGCGGGCTTCACGGTCACCAAGGGCGAGCCCCGGCGCTACGTCCGCAAGAGCGGCAGCGGCGGCGAGGTGGTCCAGGTGTTCTGCGGCGACTGCGGCTCGCCCCTGTGGTCGGAGGGCGACTTCCCCTTCCATCCGGTCAAGGCCGGCAGCCTGGATGACCCGTCGATCCTGGAGCCGGCCATCCATCTCTGGACGAGCGAGGCCCAGCCGTGGCATCGCATCGAGCCTGGCCGCATGGCCTTCCCGGAAAATCCGCCCCGCTGAGGACCGCATGGCCGCCCGCTACGACTTCGCTTCCGACAACGTCGCCGGCGCCATGCCGGAAGTCATCGAGGCGATCGTCGCCGCCAACGCCGGCACGGCGTCGGGCTACGGGACCGACCATGTCAGCGCCGCGGCCGCCGACCGCATCCGCGCCCTGCTGGACGCCGACGCCGAGGTGCGGTTCACCGCCTCGGGCACGGCCGCCAACGCCTTCGCCCTGACGTGCCTGGCTCAGCCGCACGAGGCGGTGCTGGCCCACGAGCACGCCCATATCTGCACCGACGAGACCGGCGCGCCGGGCTTCTTCGGCCAGGGCGTGGGCCTGATCGGCCTGCCGGGCGCTTCGGGCAAGATCGCCTTGCCGGGGCTGGAGCTGGCCCTGAACGAGCCGGACGTCTCGTACCGCCAGCCGGCCGCCGCCCTGTCCCTGACCAACGCCACCGAATACGGCACGGTCTATTCCGCCGACGACCTGGCCGCCCTGATCGCTCCGGTGAAGGCCAAGGGTTACGGCGTGCACCTGGACGGCGCGCGCCTGGCCAACGCCGTGGCGGCGGGCTTCGACCTCAAGCGGGTGGCGACGATCGGCGTCGACATCCTGGTGATCGGCGGCACCAAGGCCGGCTCGACCCCGACCGAGGCCGTGGTGTTCCTGAACAAGGCCCTGGCTCGCCGCCTGGACGCCCGCCTCAAGCACGCCGGCCAGTTGGTCTCCAAGGGCCGCTTCCTGGCCGCGCCGTGGCTGGGCCTGCTGGGCGAGGGAGACGACGGCGGACCTTGGGCGGCGCGGGCGGCCCACGCCAACGCCATGGCCCGGAAGCTGGCCGCCCTGATGCCCTTCCCCCTGCGCCACCCGGTCGAGGCCAACGGCCTGTTCGTCGACATGGACGACGCGGCCCTGGAGCGGCTGCGCGAGCGGGGCTGGTTCGTCTACCGCTTCCTGGACGGCACGGCGCGCTTCATGTGCTCCTGGGCCACGACGCCGGAAATGGTCGAGGAACTGGGCGAGGCGCTGAAGGCGGTGGCCTAATTCACGGGACGGGGACACGCCCTTGCGGCGTGTCCCCAAATCTTGGCTCGGCGCTAGCGGATGGGGACACGCCGCAAGGGCATGTCCCCGACAGCGCTACTCCTCGACCGCCGCTTCCTGCATCGGGTCTTCCCGCCTCGGCCCATCCCGTACGATCTTTTCCTCGGCGGTGCGCACCATGCGGCGCTGGTCGTGGAAGCGGGCCAGTTGGGCGCAGGCGGTGAAAAAGCCGCCCGGCGCGCGGGTGTCTATGCCCTCGGCCAAGGTCAGCAGGTGGATCTCCGCCGCCTCGAACCGCGCCAGAACCTCCAGCAGGTCGACCAGGTGGGCGGCGAAGGCGTGCAGGTTGATCACCGCCAGCACGTCGCCGGGCTTCAGCACCGCCAGGGCCTGATCCAGGCCCGGCTTGTGCACGGCCAGGCCGTAGCAGCGGTCGTGGAACAGCTGGTCGCAGCCGGCCTCGAACAGCCGTTGCGACTGCGGCCCGTCGATCACCACGCCCCTGACGGGCGGAACTCTGAGATAGCCGACCATGCGCATGATCGGTGTGTCGCAAAGGCGGAGGCGCGAGGCTAGGGGCGACGGCGCAAAGGTGGGGGATATCTTTGAAGCCCTCTCCCAGAGGGAGAGGGAGGGACCCAAGCGAAGCTTGGGAGGGTGAGGGGTTACACCGTCGACGGTTTCACTCAGCACCCTGCCGACGCGCCGTCGGGCTCAAAACCCCCTCATCCTCCCACGCCTGCGGCGCGGGCCCCTCCTTCTCCCTATGGGAGAAGGTTTCGACAGGCTGGGAGAAGGCGAGCAGGGACGCCTTGCTGGCGCTCTGGACGGTGACCCCCAGCATCGCCGCGATCTCGGCCGCCGGCTTGGGGCGGCTGATGAAATAACCCTGGATCTCGCCGCAGCCCTGGCGGCGCAGCTCGTCCAGCTGCTCCACCGACTCCACGCCCTCGGCCGTCGTCGTGATGCCCAGGCTGGCGCCCAGGTCGAGCACGGCCTTGATGATCGCCAGGGCGTCGGCGTCGTCGAGGATGTCGCGCACGAAGGTCTGGTCGATCTTGATCTTGTCGAACGGGAAGCTGCGCAGATAGCTCAGCGACGAATAGCCGGTGCCGAAATCGTCCATCGAGATCCGCACGCCCAGGGCCTTCAGGTCGTGCAGGATCGACATGTTGCCGACGCTGTCCTGCAGCAGCACCGACTCGGTGATCTCCAGCTCCAGCCGCTCGGCCGGCAGGCCCGAGGCCGCCAGGGCCGAGACCACGGTGCCGACCAGGTGCTTGTCGCGGAACTGGGCCGGCGACAGGTTCACGGCCAGGCGCACGTGCTGGGGCCAGCCGGCCGCCTCGCGGCAAGCCTCGCGCAGCACCCACTCGCCCAGCGGATTGATCAGGCCGATCTCCTCGGCGATGGGGATGAAGTCGCCCGGCGAGACCATGCCGCGCGTCGGATGGTTCCAGCGCAGCAGGGCCTCGCAGCCCATCACCTTGTCGGCGCCCAGGTTGAACAGCGGCTGGTAGTAGAGCTCGAACTGCCCCTCGGCCAAGGCCAGGCGCAGATCCAGCTCCAGGGCCCGGCGGGCCTGCAGGGCCTCGTCCATGGCCCGCTCGAAGAAGTGGAACGCCCCGCGCCCGTCGGCCTTGGCGCGATAGAGGGCCATGTCGGCCTTCTTCAGCAGCTCGTCGCTGTCGGCCCCGTCGTTGGGCGACACCGCGACCCCGACGCTGCCGCCGATCATCACCTGGTGGCCCTGCAGGTCGAAAGTCTCGGCCAAGGCCTCGACGATGCGGCCCGCCAGGCGTGTGGCGCTGGACAGATCGGGCAGGCCGCACTGGACCACCGCGAACTCGTCGCCGCCCAGGCGGGCGACGGTGTCGCCCTCGCGCGCGCAGGCCCGAAGGCGGTCGGCGGCGGTCTTCAGCAGCGCGTCGCCGATCGGATGGCCCAGGGTGTCGTTGACGGTCTTGAAGCGGTCCAGGTCGATGCAGTGCACCGCCACCAGATCCTCGCGCCGCGCCGCGCGGCTCAGGGCGGCCGACAGGTCCTTCTGGAACAGCAGGCGGTTGGGAAGGCCCGTAAGCGGATCATAGTGGGCCAGGCGGGCGATCTGGGCCTCGGCCCGCTTGCGCTCGGCGATGTCTTCGGAGACGCCCAGCAGGTATTCGGCCGCGCCGTCGGGACCGGGAATGGCGATCTTCTTGGTGCGCAGCACGGCCAGCGAGCCGTCCTTGCGCGGCACGTGGTCCTCCTCGATCACCCGCACCTCGCCCGACGAGATCACCTCGGCGTCGCGCTCCTTGTAGATCGCCGCCTGTTCGGCTGGGTAGAAGTCGGCGTCGGTGCGGCCGATCATGTCGGCGCGGGCGTGGCCCAGGATCTTCTCGCCGGCCCGATTCAGCAGCACGTAGGAGTGGTCGTCGGCCCGCTTGACGAACACCATCGAGGGGATGGCCTCGACCACCGCGGTCATGAAGGTGCGGGCCTGTTCGGCGGCGGCCTTCGCCGCGGCCAGGGCCTCGACGCCCCGGCGGTTGGTCTCGTTGGCGGCCTGAAGCAGGCCCAGCACGGTGCCGACGCCGATATAGCGCCCGCCGTCGGTGACGATGAAGCCGCGCAGCAGGTCGCTGGCCCGGTACGACAGGCTGTCGCTGGTGAAGGCCGCCAGCTCGACGTCGGCCTCGACCACCAGCGGGTCCTTGTCCATCAGCACCGAGATCGGCCGCAGGGCGTAGAGGGCGCGGCCGTACTCGGCGGCCATGCGCAGGAAGAAGGCGTTGCGCTCGACCAGGCCGATCGGCCGATCGTCGGCGTCGAGCACCGGTACGATCAGCGTGTCGGGCTCCTCGCGAAACCGCTCGTACAGCGTCTTGCCCAGAGTGCCGGCGCGGGCCGGAACCAGAGAAGAAACGGTGTCTCGCAAGGTGAACATAGATACGCCTCCACTCGCGGGTGGAGGAACCATTTCTCGGCTAACGAGTGGCTAATCCGGGGACCAAAGCGTTGCTATTTCATGAAATATTCGTGGGGCTGTCACAGTGTTTGCGGAGGCGTTTACCGTGACGAGTTTCGCGATCAGCTAGCGCTTTGCACCCAAGGATTTGCTGCTAAGCTTAACCACATGTCCAAGAAGTTGAACCGGGACGAGAAGATCGCGCGTCAGGCAGCGGATCTGGCGCGTTTCGTTCGACAGTACGCTCGTCCGAAGCAGAAGCGGCAGGAGCCCAACGATCGGGACTACGACCGCAAGCAGGAAGCGGCGATCAAGAAGCTCGCGCCGGAAGATCTCGACCGGCTATTGAGAGACGATGAGGTGGACTAGGCGGCAAGCCGGGCCTACCCCACCATCCCCGCCAGCCGCCCGCGGATGATCTCCTCGGCCTCAGACACGATCCGGTCGATCAGCTCGCGCACCGTCGGCACGTCGTGGATCAGGCCCTGGACCATGCCGGCCGACCAGACGCCGTGGTCGGTGTCGCCGCTGAGCAGGCCCTCGCGGCCGCGCGCGCCCTTCACCAGATCGGCCACGTCCTCGAACCTGGCCCCGCCGGCCCGCTCGATGGCGACCACCTGCTGGCTGATCGCGTTCCTGGCCACGCGGGCGGTGTTGTGCAGGGTGCGGAAGATCAGGTCGGTGGCGCGCTCGTCGTTGGCGACCATCTGTTGCTTGAAGTTGTCGTGGATCGGCGCCTCCTGGGTGGCGCAGAAGCGGGTGCCCATGTTGACGCCGTCGGCGCCCAGGGCCAGGGCCGCCACCAGCCCCCGCGCATCGCCGAACCCGCCCGAGGCGATCATCGGGATCTTCACCTTCGACGCCGCCACCGGGATCAGGATCAGGCCCGGGATGTCGTCCTCGCCCGGATGGCCGGCGCATTCGAAGCCGTCGATGCTGATGGCGTCCACGCCCATCCGCTCGGCCGACAGGGCGTGGCGGACGGCGGTGCACTTGTGGATCACCTTGACGCCGTGGGCCTTGAACTCGTCGACATGCTCCTGGGGCTTGTAGCCCGCGGTCTCGACGATCTTGATCCCCGCCTCGATGATCGCCGCCCGGTACTCGGCGTAGGGCGGCGGCTTGATGGCCGGCAGGATGGTCAGGTTGACGCCGAACGGCTTGTCGGTCAGCTCGCGGGTGCGGGCGATCTCCTGGGTCAGCGCCTCGGGCGTCGGCTGGGTCAGGGCGGTCAGGAAGCCCAAGGCGCCGGCGTTGGCCACGGCGCTGACCAGCGGCGCGGTGCCCACCCACTGCATGCCGCCCTGGGCGATCGGATGCTCGACGCCGAACATTTCGGTGAAGCGGGTCTTGATGGCCACGGGCGTGCTCCCTCTGAGTTTCGAAGGAGTATGGCGGGGTGACGTTGGGGAGAGGCAAGAGGAGAAAGACCCCCTCAGTCGCTTCGCGACAGCTCCCCCAGAGGGGGA
>NZ_JBAPVS010000324.1:0-11956 GCF_049283275.1 Caulobacter sp.
GGCTGCGACTGTCTGGGCCTGGTGCGCGGGGTGTGGCGGGCCCTGTATGGCGACGAGCCGCAGCCCCTGCCGCCCTACGGCCCCGACTGGGCCGAGATCGGCGGCGAGGAGCGATTGGGCGCCGCCCTGGGCCGCTGGCTGACGGCGATCGCCGTGGATCAGGCCCAGCCCGGCGACGTGCTGACCTTCCGCCTGACCCCGACCAGCGTCGCCAAGCACTGCGCCATCCTGTCGGCGCCGGCCCCGGACGCGCGCATCGTGCACGCCTATTGGGGCCGGGCCTGTGTCGAGAGCTGGCTGGGCCCCTGGTGGCGCTCGCGGCTGGCGGGGGCGTTCGCGTTTCCGGGGCGGGATGAGCGCCGCCTAACCCCTCTCTCCTAGAGAGAGGGAGGGGCCCGCCGCGAAGCGGTGGGAGGGTGAGAGGTTTCACCACCGGCCGGAAAACCTCGATTCCTGTCGTTGAGCGCCTCGGAGGCGCCGGACCATGCTCTGGCCATGGACAAGACCGCCACCGCCCGTCGCCTTCGCCGCAACCAGACCCTGGCCGAGAAGACGCTGTGGACGCTCGTCCGCAATCGACGGCTCGGCGGGTTCAGGTTTCTGCGGCAGGTTCCGATCGACCGCTACTTCGCCGATTTCGTCTGCGAGGCGGCCAAGGTGATCGTCGAACTGGACGGCGCGGCGCATGAGGGCCGCGAGGACCACGACGCGCGCCGCACCGAGGCGCTGGAACGGTTCGGCTATGTGGTTGTGAGGTTTCGCAACGAGCAGGTCTTGGCCGATCCCGGCGGGACGGCCGACGACCTGCTGGCCGTGCTCCGTTCGGCGCGGCCGTAACCTCTCACCCTCCCACCGCCTGCGGCGGCGGGCCCCTCCCTCTCTCTATGAGAGAGGGGTTCCATGGACGGCGACTTGGGATCGAAAGCGGACCGAGGCGCTGACGCTGAAGCCAGACGTCGCCTCACTTGGCAGCCCGCCCGCGACAATCCGTCCCGGCCCCGCAGAGCAACAGCGGTTTCTTAACCGTACCGCGTCATACCTCGGCGGGTCCCGGCAGGTCGCGGGGCAAGGGGCGGAGCGTCGGGGTCTTGCAGCCAAGTCAGTACATCAATCTGGACAAGGCCCGGGCTTTGATCGTTGACGACAACAATCAGTCGCTCGACATCATCGCCGGCGTGCTGACCAGCTTCGGCCTGCGCAACATCGTCCGCATGGTCGACGGCAAGGCGGCCCAGAAAGAGTTGAAGGAGCATGCCTTCGACCTGGTCCTGACCAACGGCAACCTGCCCAAACTGGACGGCTACGACCTGATCCGCTGGCTGCGCCGCGAGGCCGACCAGGCCAACCGCATGACCCCGGTGATCATCGTCACCTCTCACACCCGCCACAGCCAGGTCGAGAAGGCCCGGGACTGCGGCGCCAATTTCATCGTCGCCAAGCCGCTCTCGCCGGCCGTCATGCTGGAACGCATACTTTGGGTCGCTAAAGGCGACCGGTTGTTCATCGAGTGCGACGCCTATGTCGGCCCCGATCGACGCTGGCACAATCTGGGTCCGCCGGTCGAGTTCCCGAACGGCCGGCGCCGCGATGACCAGTCGATCGAACTCGGCGAAACCGACGGTCAAAACATGTCCCAGGACGAGCTGGACGCCCTCATCAAACCCATGAAGTCGATCGCATGAGCCATGTCAAAAAAAGCCGCATGAGGCCGCGCCTAGGTCAGCTGATGACCCAGGCGGGCGGCATGTACGTCGTCGACGCCCTCAAGCGCGCCGACGCCGTGATGGAGACCCTGCGCGAGCCTTCGCTGCTGGGGATCGACGACTATATCGACTCGCTGGACAAGCTGCTGACGTCGGGACTCGACGACGCGACCGTGATCGAGCGTCTGTACGCCCGGGCCAGCGACATCGTCAGCCTCAGCGGCTCGGAGCGCAACGAGGCCATCCAGATCGCCGCCAGATCGCTGTGCGACCTGCTCGACGAAACCGTCGGCCTGACTCCCTCGGCCCTGGCCGCGGTCAAGGTGCACATCTCCACGATCAAGCTGCTGCACCGCGCGCCGGACAATCCCGAGCTCCAGACGCCCATCCTCGAAGGCCTGGCCAGCGTGCTGGAAAAGCACCGCGGCGAGAGCGCGTCCCACAACGCCGCCCCCAAGGAAGACTGAGCCGGCACGGCCCCTCAAACCGTCATTCGGGAATGACGGCTGAGCGGGAGCGCGAGTAACCTCGAAGTCGCGATCTCGGAATCGGAGCCCTACCGCTTGCCCCGCAACCACGGCGCCAGGCGGTCCTGCAGCGGCTGGTCGAGATAGGTGTGGAACAGCCAGGCCGCGCCCATGGCGATCGGGAACGAGGCCAGCCACATCAGCCACTGCCAGCCGATGCCGATGGGCACGGCCTCGATCAGCTTGTGCACCGCGCTCCAATAGATCACCCCCACGAAGATGTGGGTGATGAACAGGGCGAACGACAGCTTGGCCCCCTCCTCGATCCAGGCCTTGGGATGGCGCACCGGCAACCGTCCCGCCCCCAGCACGATGGCCGCGATGGCGGTCAGGCACGGCAGATCGAAAAACAGCTCGTCGGGCAGGGCGTAGCGGTCCAGCGGCTGCATGGCCGCCAGCACGACGCAACCGCCGACCAGCAGGGCCTTGGCGGCCTTCTCCGACGGCCAGTCCATCTCGACCGCCCGCGCCAGACAGACGCCCAGGATGAACAGCGGCAGGGCCCGCACCACCCCGAACCGGAACTGCAGGTCCGACAGGGCGTGGTCGAACACCGTCCGCGCCACCACCTCGCAGGCCGCGAAGGCCAGGACGCCGACCAGCGGCAGAATCCACGGCCGGCGCACCTTGCCGGCGGCGCGCCAAAGCCAGGGGAACACCGCGTAGCAGACCACCAGGGCCGACAACGACCAGCTGGGCAGGTTCCAGCCGTCGCTGTTGAAGCCCCAGGCGTGGACCAAAAGGGCCTGGACCGGCAGCTGATCCCAGGCGAAGCGCGAAGGCTTGTGGGCGTCGGTGCCGACGGCGTTGAGCACCAGCACCAGGACGGCCATCATCGCCAGCACCATCAGGTGCCCCGGCCAGACCCGTCCGACCCGGCGCACCCAGAAGCGGCCGTGGCTGATGCGTCCCGTCAGCGTCGAGGCGCCGTAGGCCCGGCCCAGCACATAGCCCGACAGCATCAGGAAGAAGTCCGTCGCCAGAAAGCCGCGCGAGAACACCTGGCCGAAGCGCTCGATGCGCATCGGGCCCTCGGCCCCGAAATGGTAGATGACGATCAGCAGCGAGGCGAGCAGCCGCAGCAGATCCAGCGCCCCGCCGCGCGTGGAGGCGCGGAGCGGATGCGTCGCGCCACGCCCATCAGGGGGCGCAGGCGCCGCCTCTTCGGGCGTCAAGGGAAGGACGGATACGTTCACAGCGCTCCCGCCTTAACAAAGCCGAGCCTTTCGGGAAAGCACGCTTGGCGGGTCGACGCGCGGCGCCGCGACGCGGCCCTCCGGCTGTGGCCAAATGGCCGCCCTCGTGCGCCACTTCCCGCTGTCATCCCGGACAAGCGCGCAGCGCGCAGATCCGGGACCGACGCGTGAACTCAGCGCTTCCGGCGGTCCCGGATCTGCGCCTGGCTTGTCCGGGATGACAGAGCTTTTTGGAGGCGGATTGAACGGCGTTGGCGCGCCCCTATCTGTAACTCATACAGTATCTAATTGGACCCCGCCCCCATGACCGCCCGCCAACCCGTCCTGTTCCTCGGCCACGGCTCGCCGATGAACGCCATCGAGGACAATGCCTGGAGCCGCGCCTGGGCGGACCTGGGCGCCGCGTTGCCGCGCCCGAAGGCGGTGCTGATGATCAGCGCCCACTGGGAGACGCGCGGGGCCAGCGCGGTCAGCGCTTCGGAACACCCCGAGACCATCCACGACTTCGGCGGTTTCCCCCAGGCGCTGTTCGACGTGCGCTACGACGCGCCCGGCGATCCGGCCCTGGCGCGGCGCGTGGCGGAAATCCTGTCGCCCGATCCGGTCGTCCAGCACCCGAGCCGGGGCCTGGACCACGGCGCCTGGGGCGTGTTGCGCCCGATGTATCCGCACGCCGACGTGCCGGTGGTGCAGCTGTCCCTGGATCGCGGCCGCCCCGACCGCTGGCACTACGAGGCCGGCAAGCGCCTGGCGGTCCTGCGCGACGAGGGCGTGCTGATCATCGGCAGCGGCGACATCGTCCACAATCTGCGGGCCGTGAACTTCCGCACCGGCGAGGTCCCCGACTGGGCCCCGCGCTTCAACGAGACGGCCAAGGCCCTGATCGCCGCCGGCGACCACGACCCGCTGATCGACTGGCGCACCCTGGGCGCCGACGCCGACGCCTCGATCAACAGCGCCGAGCACTACCTGCCCCTGCTCTATGTGCTGGGCGCGCAAACGCCGGGCGAGCCGGTGTCGTTCTTCACCGACGACGTCTTCGCCGCGATCTCGATGACCAGCGTGCGGGTGGGATGAGTGGAGGAATGGAATGGATGGCGCATCCTTTCCGCCCTCCAACCTGTTCTCCCCGCATGACCTACCAACTGCATTACTGGCCCACGATCCAGGGGCGCGGCGAGTTCGTGCGACTGGCGCTGGAGGACGCCGCGGCGGCCTATGTCGACGTGGCGCGCGGCGACAAGGACGACGGCGGCGGCGGCGAGCGGGCCCTGATGGCCGACCTGGCGAAAGGCGACCATCCGCCGTTCGCCCCGCCCTATCTGGTCGACGGCGACCGGGTGATCGGCCAGACCGCCAACATCCTGCTGCACCTGGGCCCGCGCCACGGCCTGGCGCCGCGTGACGAGAGCGGGCGGCTGTGGGTCAACCAGATGCAGCTGACCCTCGCCGACCTGGTCGCCGAAGCCCACGACGTCCATCACCCGGTGGGCATGGGCCTCTACTACGAGGACCAGAAGGACGAGGCCGCACGCCGGGCCAAGGAATTCCGCACCCAGCGGATCAAGAAATACCTGGGCTGGTTCGAGACCGTGTTGGAGCGCGCGCCGAAAGGCGGCTGGCTCACCGGCCAGCATGTCACCTATGCCGACCTGTCGCTGTTCCAGGCGGTGGAGGGGCTGCGCTACGCCTTCCCCCACGCGATGAAGCGGCTGGAGCCGAAGCTGGACCGGGTGATCGCCGTGCGCGACGCGGTGGCGCAGCGGCCCAACGTCAAAGCCTATCTGGCCTCGGAGCGACGGATCCCGTTCAGCACCGAGGGCATCTTCCGCGCCTATCCCGAGCTCGATCCGGGGTGAACACGGGAACTGCACTGGCGCGTAAATGGAAACGGTTTGTTTCGATCATTTCCATTTAAGAACGCACCCCAAGGCGCCATCTTCTCTCCAACAGAGACGGCCCACCCTTTCCTCAGGGGCCTCGGTCTCCCGGAGACAGACCATGATCGATGTTCGATCCTTCGACAGCCTGGGCGGCGCCAACCACGGTTGGCTGGACGCCAAGCATCACTTCTCGTTCGCCGACTACCACGACCCCACGCGCGTCCATCACGGCGCCCTGCGGGTGTGGAACGACGACACCATCGAGGCCGGCACGGGCTTTCCGCCCCATCCGCACGCCGACATGGAGATCATCACCTATGTCCGCGAAGG
Organism: Caulobacter sp.; assembly: GCF_049283275.1. Taxonomy (GTDB): domain Bacteria; phylum Pseudomonadota; class Alphaproteobacteria; order Caulobacterales; family Caulobacteraceae; genus Caulobacter. Next base: position 5,640 of record NZ_JBAPVS010000324.1, read on the forward strand.
CGCGATCACCCACCAGGACAACCTGGGCAACAAGGGCCGCACCGAGGCGGGCGACGTCCAGGTGATGAGCGCCGGCACCGGCATCCGTCACTCGGAATACAATCTGGAAAGCACCGCCACCAAGATCTTCCAGATCTGGATCATCCCGAACAAGCGCGGCGAAGGTCCGGCCTGGGGCGCCAAGCCGTTCCCCAAAGGCGACCGCAGCGGCAAGTTCGTGGCCCTGGCCAGCGGCTTCGAGGGCGACACCGACGCCCTGCCGATCCGCACCGACGCCCGCGTCCTGGGCGCCACGCTGAAGGCGGGTGAGACCACCGAGTACGCCATCGGCGCGGACCGCAAGGGCTATCTGGTGCCGTCGACCGGCAAGGTCGAGGTCAACGGCGTGACCCTGAACACCCGCGACGGCGCGGCCATTCAAGACGAGGCCGTCATCCGCGTGAAAGCGCTGGAAGACGCCGAGCTGGTCCTCGTCGACGCCGCTTAAGGGCTGATCGACATTCATGCTCTGTGCGTGGTCCTCGTCCTTCGACAAGCTCAGGATGAGGACCATTTACAGGCCTGGGCTGCTGAGAAACCTCATCCCGAGCTGGTCGAAGGACGAGGTTTCCGCCCCAGACGCTGGGTGTCGGTACGCCCCAATCTCTCTCTGAGGGCTCGGTTTCTTCAAGCCCGAACCTTCCTCCAAGTCCAAAATCCAACCCCTAAGTTCACAAGGAGGCCGTCATGGCCAAGGTTCTCGTTCTCTACTATTCCGCCTACGGCCACATCGAGACGATGGCCAACGCCGTCGCCGAGGGCGCCCGCGCCGCCGGGGCCACCGTCGACATCAAGCGCGTGCCCGAGCTGGTGCCCGAAGAGGTCGCCAAGAAATCCTATTACAAGCTGGACCAGGCCGCCCCGATCGCCACGATCGCCGACCTGGAAAACTACGACGCCATCATCGTCGGCACGGGCACCCGCTTTGGCCGCATGAGCTCGCAGATGGCCAGCTTCCTCGACCAGGCCGGCGGCCTGTGGGCCCGCGGCGCGCTGAACGGCAAGGTGGGCGCGGCCTTCACCTCGTCGGCCACCCAGCACGGCGGCAACGAGACCACCCTGTTCTCGATCATCACCAACCTGCTGCACTTCGGCATGACCATCGTCGGCCTGCCCTACAGCCACCAGGGCCAGATGACCCTGGAGGAAATCACCGGCGGCGCGCCCTACGGCGCCACCACGATCGCCGCCGCGGACGGTTCGCGTCAGCCCAGCCAGATCGAGCTGGACGGCGCCCGCCACCAGGGCGAACTGGTCGCCAAGACCGCCGCCAAGCTGTTCGGCTAGGCCGGGACGTCCCTCCTTCTCCCCTTGTGGGAGAAGGTGTCGGCGAAGCCGACGGATGAGGGGTCCCCCAAAAGCAAAACGCCGCGACCGCCCTTCGGCTGTCGCGGCGTTTCTGTTCTTCGACCCCTCACCCGACCTCCTTCGGAGGCCACCCTCTCCCACAAGGGGAGAGGGAAGATCACACCTCGAACGTCACGCCCTGGGCCAGCGGCAAGGTCGTTCCGTAGTTCACGGTGTTGGTGGCCCGGCGCATATAGGTCTTCCAGCTGTCGGAGCCGGCTTCGCGGCCGCCGCCGGTTTCCTTCTCGCCGCCGAAGGCCCCGCCGATCTCCGCGCCGGAGGGGCCGATATTGATGTTGGCGATGCCGCAGTCGCTGCCCTCGGCCGACACGAACAGCTCGGCCTCGCGGACGTTCAGCGTGAAGATCGACGACGACAGGCCTTGGGCCACGTCGTTCTGGGCGGCGATCGCTTCGGCCAGTTCGCGGTAGCGCATCACGTAGAGGATGGGCGCGAAGGTCTCGGACTTCACGATGTCGGCCTGGGCGTCCATCTCGACCAGGGCGGGGGCGACGTAATAGGCGTCCGGCCCCGCCACCGCCACACGTTCGCCGCCGACCACCCGGCCGCCCGCGGCGCGGGCCGCCGTCAGCGCCGCCTGCATGGCGTCGAACGCGGCCTTGTCGATCAGCGGGCCGACCAGCACCCCGGCCGCGCGCGGGTCGCCGACCGGCACGGACGGATAGGCGCTCTTCAGCCGGCTGACGAAGGTCTCATAGACGCTGTCGTGCACGAACAGTCGGCGCAGGGTGGTGCAGCGCTGGCCCGCCGTGCCCATGGCCGCGAAGGCCACGCCGCGCAGGGTCAGGTCCAGATCGGCCGACGGGGCGACGATGGCGGCGTTGTTGCCGCCCAGCTCCAGCAGGGCGCGGGCGAAGCGGGCGGCCAGTTTCGGCGCCACCGTCCGGCCCATGGCCGTCGAGCCGGTGGCCGAGACCAGCGGGACCTTCGGATGGTCGACCAGGGCCTCGCCGACCGCGCGGCCGCCGATCAGCAGCACCGAGAGATCGGCGGGCGCGTCCGGGCCGAATTTCGCCGCCGCCCGCTCGAACAGCGCCTGGGTCGCCAGGGCCGTCAGCGGGGTCTTCTCCGACGGCTTCCACACCACGGCGTCGCCGCAGACCAAGGCCAGGGCCGCGTTCCACGACCAGACGGCGACCGGGAAGTTGAAGGCGCTGATCACCCCCACCACGCCCAGCGGATGCCAGGTCTCCATCATCCGGTGCGAGGGCCGCTCGGTGGCCAGGGTCAGGCCGAACAACTGGCGCGACAGGCCCACGGCGTAGTCGCAGATGTCGATCATCTCCTGCACCTCGCCCAGCCCCTCGGACACCACCTTGCCGGCCTCCAGGGTGACCAGGGCGGCCAGATCGGTCTTGGCCGCGCGCAGCTCCTCGCCCAGCAGCCGGACCAGCTCGCCCCGGCGCGGGGCGGGGACCTTGCGCCAAGCCAGATAGGCGTCGTGGGCGGCGTCGATGGCGGCCTTGGCCTGGGCGGGCGTCGCCGAGGCCAACTGGGCCAGCACCTCGCCGGTCACCGGCGAGCGGGCGGCCAGGCTTCCGCCGTCGAGCACGGCGGGGTCGACGCCCAGGCGGCCCAGAAGGGCGCGGGCTTCGGCGACGGCGGAGGGGACGGTGGTCATGCGGCGGTCCTGGTCCTTTGAACTTATTTCAGATCCGCTCATCCCGGCGAACGCCGGATGAGCGGATATTTGGAAAGGCTCATAGGCCAATTCGCCCTCGAAAGCCCGGGCTCGAGCCGAAGCTCACTCGGCTTCCAGCCGCGCGCGAACGTCCTGGTAGGCCGCGGCGATCAGGGCGTTCAGCGCGGCGGCGTCGACCGGTCGGCCCCAGTGGACCTTCACGTGCCGCATGCGCTTGCCCGCCCCCTCCAGCAGGCCCGCCGGATCGTCAAGCGCCGCGCCGTGGAAGAAGCCGATGTTCACGTGGGCGCTGAAGGCGTCGACATAGGCGAACGCGGCGCCGTCCACGCAAGCCGTGGGATGGCCGTCGTGCAGCAGCTCGCGAACGTCGGGCCCGCAAGCCCGCAAGGCTTCGAACCACGGCTGGGCCAGGCGGCGCAGGTCATGCTCGGGCGCGGAGAACCAGGCGGCGACGTCCGGGTCTCCGCGCAAGGCGCCCGTGAGCCGAAAGAGCTGGGTCATCGAGCCAGAATGCCAGCGCGCCTCCCGAATGTCGAAGCCCCGAACGCCCCGCGGCAGGAGATTCTCGCGCCTTTTGTCAGGCCGCCTTCCCCGCTCGCGGGATGACGAGCCATGACCGCGGGGAACGGCGGGGGCCTCACAGCTGTATTTCGGGGCCCCTTTGATCGCTCAAAGGTTGTATGGAGACAAAAATCACCCATTTCGATTAAAAACCATAAAAAGGTTCACGAAATCAGCGCCTAGACCCTAAGCTCGACGACGGTGCGACGACCGCCGCCCCCGATTCGACAGGACGAACGGCCCTTCGCCGGCGCGAGCGGCGCCGGGACCTGACGGGATCGAAATTGAATTCGGAGAGCAGGGATGCACGGGCTTCGGGGGGGCTTCGGCCTAGGCAAGAGCGTCGCGGCGCAAACCGACATGGCCGACGAAACCCTCAGGCCGCCGGAAGCCGCGTCCTTCCACGAGCGCCCCTTCCCCGCGCGGCCCGCGCGTATCGCGGCCGGATCCTCGGAGATCGCCCTGCTGGACGGCGACGGGCGGATCGTGGCGGTCAACCAGGCTTGGCGAAAGGCCCTCGTCGCGCGGGGTTCGGCTGAACGCGACTGGGGGATCGGCGCTTCGTACGTCGAGGTGATCTGCGGTCTCGCGCCCGACCTCGACCGGACCGCGCTCGAGCTGGGCCTGCTGCGTCTGGCGGCGGGCGGCGTCGAGGAAGTCCGCCACACCTATGCTCCGGTCGCCGCCCGCGGCCCGGGCCTGCGCCGGCTGCAGATCACGCCGCTGTCGGTGGGCGCCGAGGGCCGTTTCGTGGCGGTCCACGACGACCTGACGGATCTGGTCCAGACGCGGGAGGCGCTCCAGGCGACCACGGACGAACTGCTCGCCGCCAGGGACGAGGAGCGTCAGCGCATCGCCGTCGAACTGCACGACTCCACCAGCCAACATCTGGTCTCCGCCGGCTTTGGCCTGGCGCGCCTGCGACGCGCCGCGCTTTTCGAGGGCCTGGAGACCAAGATCATCGACGCGATCGAGATGTCGCTGAACGAGGCCCTCAAGGAGACGCGGATCCTCTCGTACCTGGTCGAGCCCCGCGACCTGGGGCCGGACGGCCTGTCGGCCGGCATCCGCCAGTTCGTCGCCGGCTTCGCCCGGCGGACCGGGCTGGAGGTCAGGCTGGACGCCGACCCGGCCATCGACGGCGTCTCCCCGGCCTTGCGGCACGCCGCGCTGCGGATCGTCCAGGAGGCGCTGCTGAACGCCCATCGGCATGCGGACGCCGGCAGCGTCTCGATCGCGCTCGATCTGGACCCTGAACGGCTCACGGTCTCGGTGATCGACGACGGCCGCGGCATGGGCTCGGAGCGGGGCGAGCCTTGCCTGGGCGTGGGCATCCCCGGCATGCGGGCCCGCGCCCGTCAGTTCTCCGGTCATCTGGAGATTTCAAGCGACGGGACCGGAACCCGCATCGTGGCCACGCTTCCCCTGGCCTGACGCCACGCCAGGACGGATTGGGCAGGCGACGGCTTGACTCGCCCATTACCTGTGTGGCACACAGTGTATGCCACACACCAAGTGGCGCACACCATGTGACGTACACCATGCCTCAGGACGCCGACATTTTCGAAACCCTGCGCCAGGAGCTTCGGCGCGGGACGCTGATCCTGGCCGTGCTGGCCCAGCTGAAGGTCGAGCGCTACGGCTACAGCCTGCGCCAGGCCCTGGCCGAGGTGGGTCTGGAGATCGACGAAGGCGCCCTCTACCCCATGCTGCGCCGCCTGGAGAGCCAGGGCCTGCTGACCAGCGAATGGCGCGAGGAAGACAAGCGTAAGAAGCGTTTTTACCGCCTGTCGTCCGAGGGCGAGGCCGTGCTGGCCCGCCTGTCCGCCGAGTGGCGGGCGATGAACGACACCCTGCAAAACCTGATCTGAAGAGGGAGCCCGTCATGGACCTGCTCGATCGCTATCTGGCCGCCGTCGCGGCCCTGCTGCCCAGGGACCAGCGCGAAGACATCGTCGCCGAGCTGCGCGACATCCTGCTCAACCGGATGGAGGAGAAGGAGGCTGAGCTGGGCCGCCCCCTGACCGCCAACGAGCGCGAGGCCGTGCTCAAGGCGTTCGGCCATCCGATCGCGGTGGCGGGCCGGTTCGGCGCCACCCGATCGCTGATCGGACCCGAGATCTATCCGTTCTATCTTTTCGGGGTGAAGGCGTTGCTGGTGGTGGCGGCGATCGTTTCGGCGATTCCGGCCGTCATCACGGTGATCACCAGCCCGGCCGGGGCCGCCGGGGCCTTGTCCCAGTTCCTGTCCGGCTTCCTGTCCTCGGGCTTCACGCTGATCGGTGTCGCCACGGTGCTGGGCGTGGGGTTCGAGCGCGGCTGGATCCCGCGCACCGGCTTCGCCGACTGGAAGGTGGCCGACCTGCCGATCCTGGACGCCCTGGCCCCGCCCAAAATGGGCCTGTTCCTCAAGCGGCCGCTGGAGCGGCGCTTCGAGGCCCTGCTGGAGATGATCCTGACGGCGCTGTTCATCCTGTGGTGGACGGGACTGGTTCAAACGCCGTGGTCGAACCGCATCACGGACAGCGACATGGTCCTGCAGCCCGGTGCCGTCTGGGCGACGCTGTACTGGCCGATCCTGGGCATGGCCGGTCTGCAGTTGGTGTCCAGCCTGGTCGGTTTGCTGCGGCCGAGCTGGGTGCGGGGCCGGGCGGCGCTGGAGCTGGCCGGCAGCGCGGCGGGGCTGGCGCTGGCCGTGGTCCTGCAG
>NZ_JBAPVS010000325.1:0-1960 GCF_049283275.1 Caulobacter sp.
CCTGCGCACCCCCCGCGGCGGCTCCTCGCGCCAGACCCTGCTGGTGATCGACAAGGGCCAGGTGCGCTCGCGCCTGCTCAGCCCCCGCGAGGGTGCCCGGCTGATGGGCCTGCCCGAGCCCTATCGCCTGCCCAAGAGCGCCACCGCCGGCCTGCACGTGATCGGCGACGGCGTGGCCGCCCCGGTCGTGCGCTGGCTGTCGGAGGGGCTTTTGACTCCTCTAGCCTTCAGGAAATCTGCGCCGCTCGCCGCCGAATGAGCCGCTGACACAGGAATTCCCACGCTCTAAGGTGACTTTGAACGGAAGCACGCTTGTTTCTGGTCCAATCAAACTCCGTTTCCCCGGCGAAGGCCGGGGCCCAGGTGAAGCCCACGAGCTGCTCTGGATGAATCTGGATCCCGGCCTTCGCCGGGAAAGCGGAGCGGGATTGGATCGGATTCAATGACGGCGCTTCCCTGAACATCGCCGCCCCAACTTCAAGCGAGACTTCCCATGGACGACGCCTCCTCGATCTACGACGCCGCGCGGTTCAAGCGCGCCGGGCGCGGCAAGATCTACGACTCGATCCTGGACACGGTCGGCGACACGCCGCTGGTCCGCCTGCCCAACCTGACCGCCGAGCTGAAGCCCAAGGGCACGGTGGTGGCCAAGCTGGAGTTCTTCAACCCGCTGGCCTCGGTCAAGGACCGCATCGGCGTGGCGATGATCGAGTACCTGGAAGCCAAGGACCTGCTGAAGCCGGGCGGCGTGATCGTCGAGCCGACCAGCGGCAACACCGGCATCGCCCTGGCCTTCGTGGCCGCCGCCAAGGGCTACAAGCTGACCCTGGTCATGCCCGAGAGCATGTCGATCGAGCGCCGCAAGATGCTGCTGCTGCTGGGCGCCAAGCTGGAGCTGACCCCGGCCGAGAAGGGCATGCGCGGCGCCGTCGCCCGCGCCCAGGAGATCATCGACGCCACCCCCGGCGCGGTGATGCCTCAACAGTTCGAAAACACCGCCAACCCGCTGATCCACCGCGTCTCGACGGCGGAGGAGATCTGGAACGACACGGCCGGCGCCGTGGACGCCGTGGTCTCGGGCGTCGGCACCGGCGGCACCATCTCGGGCGTCGGCCAGGTGCTGAAGGCCCGCAAGCCGTCGGTGAAGATGATCGCTGTCGAGCCGGAAGCCTCGGCCGTGCTGTCGGGCGGCGCGCCCGGCCCGCACAAGATCCAGGGCATCGGCGCCGGCTTCGTGCCGGGCATTCTGGATCGCGGCGTGATCGACGAGGTCATCCAGGTGAGCAACGACGACAGCTTCGCCATGGCCCGCAAGGCGGCCTCGACCGAAGGCCTGCCCGTCGGCATCAGCTCGGGCGCGGCCCTGACCGCGGCCTTCGACCTGGCCCTGCGCGACGAATATGCCGGCAAGCTGATCGTGGCGATCATCCCCAGCTTCGCCGAGCGCTACCTGTCGACGGCTCTGTTCGAAGGGCTGTGATCTAGATCGCGGCGGGGACGTTGGGACGCCATGAGCGACGTCTTCGACCCCGCCAAGCGCTCGGCCGTGATGGCCCGGATCAAGAGCCGGGACACCCAGCCCGAGCTGCTGCTGCGCCGCCTGCTGACCGGCCTGGGCGCGCGCTATCGCCTGCACCGCAAGGACCTGCCCGGCTCGCCCGACGTAGCCATGCCGGGCCGGCGGTTGGCGATCTTCGTCCACGGCTGCTTCTGGCACGGCCACGACTGCCCGCGCGGCGCGCGGGTGCCCAAGGCCAACCGCGACTACTGGCTGGCCAAGGTCGCACGCAACGTGGCCCGAGATGGGCGGAACGTCGCCGACCTCACCGCCGCCGGCTGGCGGGTGGAGACGGTGTGGGAGTGCCAGATGAAGGATCAGGAAGCGTTGCGGGAGCGGTTGGCGAGGCTGCTTGAAGAAACCGCGCCTCAGCAATCCCCCTCAGTCGCTCCGCGACAGCTC
>NZ_JBAPVS010000326.1:0-38836 GCF_049283275.1 Caulobacter sp.
CCTTGGCCCCGCGCCGCGCCAGCTCCAGCGCATGCTGCCGGCCCAGGCCGCCGCCGGCGCCCGTGACGATCGCCACCTGACCGTCGAACCGGATATCGTCCGCCATGTTCTCATCTCCCTCAAACGCGTGTTTGGTTTGGCGCGTTTGTGCGGCGCGGGAGAGAGGGCGTCAAGAGAGGCGAGAAGCGGCTAGGCCTTCTTGCCGTCCGCCTTGACGGGCTTGGGCGTGTCGCGGCTGGCGCCGGCCTTCTGGCCGGGCTTCATGAACTTGACCAGGACACGTTGCCCGATCAGGAACGGCGCGCCTTCCGCGCTGACGACCACTTCGACCACGCGCTCGTCGGTTCGCTCGGACGGGTCGTCGGACTGCAGCTTGCGCGCCCCGAACACGGCTGCGCGCCGCAGGACCTTGCCGACATAGACCTTGGTCGGATCTGCTTCGGGGGTCAGTTCCACCTCTTGGCCGATGCTGACGGACGGGATCGACGCCTCGCCGATTTCCGCCCGGACGATCCGCGCCGCGTGGGGCTCCAGGTCGAACATCGGCGTGACGTTCAGCGTCGAGGCGCCGGCGCCGGGATTGGCGTAGCGCCGGGCGATGCGGCCGTCGGCCGGCGCGCGGATCACCGTCAGTTCCTGGGTGTAGCGCGCCTGGTTCAATTGGGCCGTCGCCAGCTGGATGGCGGCCTGCTGAGCCTGGATGTTGGCCGTGGCCGAGGCGATCTGGTCCTGGGCGGCGTCCAGCCGCTGGCCGGCCACGAAGTTGGCGGTCGACAGGCTCTGCAGGCGGCGGTGCTCGCGCTGGGCGGTGCGCAGCTGCACCTGAAGGACCGCCAACTGGGCCCTGGCCGAGGCCAGGTTCGCCGCCGAGGTCTCGGCCGCGAGGCGCGCGTCGTCGTCTTCCTGCTTGGCCAGCTGCTGGCCCTTGACCACATCCTGGCCTTCCTGGACGAACACGTCCCGCACGATGCCCTGGCGACGGGCGGCGACGGAGATGACTCCGCCCTCGACATCGGCCTTGCCGTTGGCGATGGCCGAGAAGGGCGTATCGGGCGCGTTCTTGGCGCGCTCGGCGGCGGCGGCCTTCTCTTTCTTGGCGTTGGCCTGGCCGACGGCCACGAAACCGACGAGGCCCAGGATGACGACGAGAGCGATGGACCAGCCGAGGTGACGACGAATGAAGCGGAACATGGACCTTTAGGCTCCGATAAAGGTGGCGCCGTGATCGACCGTGGACTTGGTCTCGGGCGTGCGACGGCGATCGTCGAGGATGCGGCCGTCTTCGATGTGGATGACGCGGTCGGCGTAGGCTTCCAGCCGCGGGTCGTGGGTGACGCAGATCACGGCCGCGCCGTGCTGCTTGGCGGCGCGCTGCAGCAGCTGGATGACGATCTGGCCGTTCTCGCCGTCGAGCGCCGAGGTCGGCTCGTCGGCGAATAGCAGCTGCGGGTCCTTGGCCAGGGCGCGGGCGATGGCCACCCGCTGCTTTTCGCCGCCCGACAGTTCGCTCGGACGCTGGTTGAGACGCGAGGCCAGGCCCACCTCGTTCAGGGAGATGATCGCCTTCTTCTTGGCTTCTTCGGGATCCAGGCCCTTGTACTTCAGCACCGTGGTGACCTGCTGCACCGCCGTCAGAGCCGGGAACAGGTTGAAGCCCTGGAAGATGAAGCCGCAGTAGTCGAGGCGGAACCTGTCGATCTTGCCGCTCGGCAGCGTCCAGAGCTCCTGGCCCAGCGCCGTGACGGCGCCGGCGTCGGGGCGCAGCAGGCCCGAGAGGGCGGCCACCAGGGTCGACTTGCCCGAGCCTGACGGGCCCATGACCATGGTCAGATCGCCGTGGCGGGCGTCGAAGTCCACGTCCTTGAGCACCTCGATGAAGGTGCGGCCGGTCTTGAAGCGTTTGGACAGGCCCGTGGCGCGCAAAGCGACGCCGTCGGCGGGGCGGGTGGAAGCTTGGGGGCGTTTCATCGCAGCAGGTCCGCCGGCTGGCTTTTCTTCAGGATGCCCAGGGTCATGACCCCCGACAGGATGGCGACGATCAGCAGGAAGACTCCCACGCCCAGCACGATGGCCGGGGGGAAGAACATCGGCAGACCGCCCATGGTCGCCAGGGCCGAGACGCCGGTGGTCAGGACCGCCGTGGCGGCCAGGCCCGCGATGCCGACCCAGAACGACAGCTCCATGACGATGGCGCGCAGCGAGCCCATGCCCACGCCCAGAGCGCGCAGGCTGGCGAACTCCTTGATGCTGGCCAGGATCGCGCCGCGAAGCGTTTGCGATGTGATCGCCAGACCGATCAGCGCGCCGATCACCAGGGAGAACACCAGGATGATCGAGATGAACTGCTCCTTGAGCATGGCCCCCTGGTTGGCCTGGCTCAGCTCTTCACGGGTCCAGGCGCGGTAGGCGCCGCCGCTGACCGCGTTGAGCTGGTCGCGGATGGCCACGGCCTGGGTCGGATCGCGAAGCTGGATGAGCAGGGGGCCCGTGCGGTCGGCCCGTCCGGCCATGCCCAGCAGGCGCAGGGTGCTGCGCGACATGAAGACCATCGGCGAGGCCATGTTCGGATAGGTGTCCAGCACCACGACAATCTTGATGGTCTTGCCGTTGAGCGAGGCCTTGTCGCCTTGCTTGATGCCGAGCCGCGCCAGGGCCGTACGATCGACCGCCACGGCATAGGGTTCGAGCAGGGCGATCCGCGTGGTCTCGGAGAAGTCGGTCGGCAGGGTCACGGCGTTCGGATAGGTGTCGACGGCGAAGATCTGGACAAACTCACGCTTGCGCTTGCCGTCGGGGCCGGGCTCGTTCTGGAACTGTCCGCCGGCCCCGGGCAGGTCGCCGACGGCCAGCACGCCCGGGTGCAGATACAGGGTGGGCTTGATCCGCGCGGGCAGGCCGACGCCGCTGCCGTTGACCAGGCTCTCGGCCTTTGGGCCCAGCACCATGACCTCGGCGCGCGAGCGGTCGATATTGGCCGTGAAGGCCTTGCCGATGCCCATGAACATGCCGGTGAAGGCCAGGACGAGCAGGCCGGAGAAGGCCAGCGCGATGATGGCGGCCAGATACCGACGCCACTCATACAACAGTGTGGCCAAGGCCAGCGACATGCTCGAAATGCTCCCCAAATCCAGGGTTGCAGCAATGCCCGCCTAACTTGAAGCGGCCAAGTTAAATCGAGGTAAGGCGCGGCGGGGCGGACAGATCGTCCGATCCTGGCGGTTTGGCGCGCATAGCGCTTGCGCCGCGCCCCTCATTCATAGTCATTTGGTCCCTTGGCCGCGTCGCGGGGGCGCGCCGCTTATATTTAGGGTCTTCCGTCTTGATCTTCCTTCCCGAGAACGTCCAGGCCCTGGCGGGCGTGGCGCTGATCCTCGGCCTTTGCTGGCTGGTGTCCGAGAACCGCAAACGCTTTCCGCTGGTGCTGGCGGTCTGCGCGATCGCCATCCAGCTGATCCTGGTCTTCGTCCTGTTCAAACTTCCCGCCACGCGGGACGCCCTGCAGGGCGTAAACGGCGCGGTCGAGGGGCTGGCCTCGTCGACCCAGGCGGGCACCAACTTCGTGTTCGGCTATCTGTCGGGCACCACGCCGCCCTATGCCGAGACCAATCCGGGGGCCGGCTTCCTGTTCGCCTTCCGCGTGATGCCGGTGATCCTGGTGGTCTGCGCCCTGTCGGCCCTGCTGTGGCACTGGGGCATCCTGAAGTGGCTGGCCAAGGGTTTGGGCTTCCTGTTCCAGAAGACCCTGGGCCTGCGCGGTCCGCCGGCTCTCGCAACCGCCGCCACCATCTTCATGGGCCAGATCGAGGGACCGATCTTCATCCGCGCCTATCTGGAACGCCTGACCCGCTCGGAGCTGTTCATGCTGATCGCGGTCGGCATGGCCTGCGTCAGCGGCTCGACCATGGTCGCCTACGCCACCATCCTGCACGACGTTCTGCCCAACGCCGCCGCCCATGTGCTGGCCGCCTCGCTGATCTCGGCCCCGGCCGGCGTCCTGCTGGCCCGGATCATGGTGCCCGGCGACCCCAGCGAGAAGTCCGACGACCTGGACCTGGCCGAGGAGGACAAGACCTACGGCAGCTCGATCGACGCGGTCATGAAGGGCACCACCGACGGCCTGCAGATCGCCCTGAATGTCGGCGCCACCCTGATCGTCTTCATCGCCCTGGCCACCATGGTCGACAAGATCCTGTTCGCCCTGCCGATGGTCGGCGGCGAGCATCTGAGCATCGCCCGCGTGCTGGGCACGATCTTCGCGCCCCTGGCCTGGGCGATGGGCATCCCCTGGAAGGAAGCGGGAACTGCCGGCGGGCTGCTGGGCGTCAAGCTGATCCTGACCGAGTTCACCGCCTTCATCCAGCTGGCCAAGCAGGGTCCCGAACTGCTGGACCCGCGCACCCGGATGATCATGACCTACGCTCTGTGCGGCTTCGCCAACATCGGTTCGGTGGGCATGAACGTCGCCGGCTTCTCGGTGCTGGTGCCCGCGCGCCGGCAAGAGGTGCTGGGCCTGGTCTGGAAGGCGATGATGGCCGGCTTCCTGGCCACCTGCCTGACAGGCTCGCTGATCGGCCTGATGCCGCGCGGCTGGTTCGGATTGTAACTCTGGGTTGACTCGTTTCCTCCCTTCCCCCTTGATGGGGGAAGGGCCGGGGATGGGGGTGACCCAGCGTGTCAGGCAAACCAGAAAAGCCTCTCCACGCCAACGGCGCCGTCAAGCGCGCCCGACGCCTGCGCCGGGAAATGACCGCAAGCGAGCGCGTCCTGTGGGAAGCGCTTCGCCAACTCAACCTCCACATCAGACGCCAGGCGCCGATGGGCCGCTACGTCGTCGATTTCGTCCATCACGGCGCGAAGCTGGTGATCGAGGTCGATGGCGGGCGTCACGACCTGCCTGAGGCCCAACTGCACGATGCTGAGCGAGACGCGTGGCTCAACGCGCAGGGCTATCGGGTTCTTCGCATTCGCGATCGAGACGCGTTTGGGGACGCGTACGCCGCGGCCGATCGCGTCGCGGCCGAGATTCAGCAGCCACCCCCATCCCAACCCTTCCCCCATCAAGGGGGAAGGGCTTAAGCGGCGGGCTCTTCCATTCCCTTCGGTTAGTGCGGCATCCTCCGGCCAAACTCGGGAGGACACCATGAAACTCTACGACAGCCGCCGCGCGCCCAATCCCCGCCGGGTGCGGTGGTTCATGGCCGAGAAGGGGATCGAGGACATCGAGATCGTCGATGTCGACATCTTCGGCGGTCAGCATCGCCAGCCCGATTATCTGGCCAAGGCCGGTCTGCCGAACGTGCCCGCGCTGGAAATGGACAACGGCCAGACCATTACGGAATCGGTGGCCATCTGCCGCTTCCTGGAAAGCCGCTATCCCGAGCCCAACCTGTTCGGCCAGGACGCCTGCGAGAGCGCAGTGATCGAGATGTGGATGCGCCGCGCCGAGATGATGGTCGCCACGCCGCTGATGATGCTGGTCCGGCATAGCCACCCGGCCTTGGCGGCCATCGAGACCCAGATCCCGGAGGTCGCGGCCGCCAACCGGGCCATGGCCGAGAAGGGGTTGAAGGTCCTGGATCGTCGACTGGCGGAGAGCGAATTCATCGCCTGCGAGCGGGTGACCATCGCCGACATCCTGGCCGCGACGGGCCTCGACTTCGCCCGCATGGCGCGGTTCCGGCCCGATCCGGAGCTGGTCAACGTCAAACGCTGGCTGGACGGGATGATGGCGCGGCCGGCGGCGAAGGCTGGGGTTTAGCTGGTCCCTCTCCAGTGGGAGAGGGACAGCTAGCGCTGGCGGATTTTCTTGATCACGCCCGAGAAGTTCAGCATCGGCGCCCCGCCCGTCGAGACCAGTCCGCGCACGAACAGCAGCGAGCCGCCGGCCTTGGTGACCTCGCCGGTCGATTCCACCAGGTCGCCGGCCTTGGCCGGGCCCAGGAACTCGCCGTTCAGACTGACGGTCACGGCCCGCACGTCCTTCAGGTGAGCCCACGAGATCGAAAACAGCGAATAGTCGGCGAAGGTCATCATGCAGCCGCCGTGCATGAAGCCGCCGCCGTTCATATGGCGGGCCTCGGCGCGGAAGGCGCTGCGGACGACGCCGTTCTCTTCCTTGAAATAGAACGGCCCGGTCTGGTCCTCGAAAGCGTCCATGCCGGCCCAGGTGCGCCACCCCGCCCACGCGCCTTCGGTGACCAGCTTGGGTCCGTCCCAGATCTCGTTGCCGCCGTCCATGACCCATCCCCTTGCGTTGTCTTTGAGGACCTAAGGCGGCGTTACGCCGGAGGCAAGCGGCCGCGCTCGCGCTGCTGACAGATTCGTGGCATCCCTCCGCCCATGACCACGCCTATCCAAGACACCATCCTCTCCCAGCTGGCCGCCGTGGCCGCCGGCAAGTCCATCGATCCGATGTCGGTCGCCAAGGCCATCGAACCCGAGCGCTGGCAGCGCGTGCTGGGCCACGTGCGCACCAACGCCATCGAACTGGCCCGCGAGGGCAAGATCGTCATTCTGCGCCACAACAAGCCGGTGAATCCGGAGAAATTCCGCGGGGTCTACCGCCTGCGGCTGCGCCAGGAAGGCGACCCGACCAGCTTCGAGGATGTCGCGGGCGACGAGAGCGGCGAAGCGTAGGACGCGCCGCGCACCTAAGTCTTGATTCAAAACTAAACCCGTGGACCTATGAGCTCCACTCATAAGGGGAGGGTCCACCATGATCGTCTACGGCTCGTCGTTATCGCCGTTCGTGCGCAAAACCCTGGCCTTCGGAGCCGAGAAGGGACTGACGCTGGAAAACAAGGTCGCCGCGCCCGGCGCGCCCGATCCCGAGTTCCTGGCCTGCAGTCCGTTCAAGAAGATCCCGGGCTTCAAGGACGGCGATTTCCAGATCTCCGACTCCACGGCGATCATCACCTATCTCGAGGCGCTGCATCCCGAGCCGAACCTGATCCCGACTGACCCGCGCAACCGCGCCCGGGCGATCTGGTTCGAGGAATATGCCGACACCATCATCGTGGCGGCCGCCGGGCCGCTGTTCTTCAACCGCATCGTCGGCCCCCGCTTCATGGGCGCGGCCACCGACGAGGCCGCCTGCGCCAAGGCCGAGAACGAGACCATCCCGGCCGCGCTGGACTATCTGGAACGCACGATCCCGGCCTCGGGCTTTCTGCTGGAGGACCGTTTGACCCTGGCCGACATCGCCGTGACCAGTCCGTTCGCCAATCTGGGCCACCTGAACTTCGACCTGTCGCGCTGGCCCAAGGCCAAGGCCTATTCCGAGGCGATCCTGGCGCGGCCGTCGTTCGACCACTGGGTCCAGCGCGAGAAGCGGTTCCTGGGCGGCTAGGGGCGCGGCAAGGCTTGTCTTCGGCCGCGGGCGCGCTACCTGAAGCCCCCATGCCGCTCGACGACATCCTCGCCGACATCCGCGCCTGCCGGGCCTGCGCGCCGTACCTGCCGCACGTGCCCAGGCCGGTGGTGCGGGTGGGCGAGGGGACGCGCCTGCTGATCCTCGCCCAGGCGCCGGGGCGGCTGGTGCACGAGACGGGATTGCCGTTCAACGACCCCTCGGGAAAGCGCCTGCGCGACTGGATGGGGATCGACCGCGACACCTTCTACGGCCGCGACGAGATCGGCGTGGCCGGCATGGCCTTCTGCTTTCCGGGCACCAATCCCAAGGGCGGCGACTATCCGCCGCCGCCGCGCTGCGCCCAGCTCTGGCACAAGCCTCTATTGGCCGGGCTGCCGAACGTCGAGCTGACCCTGCTGGTCGGGAGCTACGCCCAAGCTTGGGCGTTGGACTCCAGGATGAAGGGAAGCATGACCGACACCGTCGCCGCCTGGCGCGACCATATCGACGCCGGGCTGCTGCCCCTGCCGCACCCGTCGTGGCGCAACACGGCCTGGCTCAAGCGCAACCCGTGGTTCGAGGCCGAGGTCACGCCCTATCTTCGCCGCCGAGTGGCGGGCATTCTGGCGCCATGAACCGTCGGATCCTCCTCCTCGGCGCGGCCTGCGCGGCCAGTCTCGCCGCTTGCGCCCCGGTCACCCAGCGTCCCGGCCTGGGTCAGCTGGGCTATCGCGGGCCCCGACTGGACGACGACGGCCTGTTCAGTTTCGACGGCCAGAAGCTGGGCATGACGAAGTGGCTGCCGCCCGAAGGGACGCCGGTCACCCAGGTGATCGTCGGCCTGCACGGCATGAACGACTATTCCAACGCCTTCCACCTGGCCGCGCCGTTCTGGGCGCAGCAGGGGATCGCCACCTACGCCCTGGACATCCGAGGCTTCGGCCGCTCGCCCGACCGCGGCGTCTGGGCGCCGCCGGACCTGGTGATCGAGGATGTCCGCACGACCGTCGCCCTGGTCCGCGAGGTCCATCCCGAGGCCAAGATCGCCCTGGCGGGGGTCAGCATGGGCGGGGCGCTGGCCATCGCCGCCATGGCCTCGGACCGTCCGCCCGCCGCCGACCGTCTGCTGCTGTTCGCGCCGGCCGTCTGGGGCTGGTCAAACCAGCCGCTGCCCTACAAGACCAGCCTGTGGATCACCGCCCACACCACCCGCAGCTGGGTGGTCAAGCCGCCCGAGTGGCTGGTCAAGAACGTCCAGCCCACCGACAACATCGACGAGCTGCGCCGCATGGGCCGCGATCCGCTGATGATCTGGGGCGCGCGCTCCGACACGCTGTACGGCCTAGTCGGGTTGATGGAGAAGGCCTGGGCGTCGCTGGGCAAGGTCCAGGTCCCTGTCGCCTATTTCTATGGGGCCAACGACCACATCATCCCCAAGGAGCCGACCATGGAGGCGGTCCGCCGGCTCAAGCCCGACGACCGCTCGGCCTATTACGCCCACGGCTGGCACCTCCTGTTGGTCGACAAGCAGGCCCCGGTGGTGTGGACCGACGCCGCCGCGTTCCTGAAGGACCCGCTGGCCGACCTGCCGTCCGGCGCCCCGCCGATCCCGGGGGCGCCGACCGCGCCGAACGTGGTGAAAACGCAGGTTTCCAAGCCATAGGTCCAGCCCGGATCGGGTGCGTCGAGGTGAGGCCTTGTTCGCAATCCTCCGCCAGCGTACACCCCGGCGCAATCTTTCTGGCTAAGGCGAGACCGACGGCATGACCTTGTTCGATTCCCCGGATTTTGAGGGACATGAAGGCGTTCACGCGTTCTTTGACGAAAAAACCGGCCTCAAGTCGATCATCGCCGTCCACTCCACCGCGCGCGGCCCCGCCGCCGGCGGTTGTCGGATGTGGGACTATTCCAGCGCCGACGCCGCCGTGACCGACGCCCTGCGCCTGTCCAAGGGCATGTCGTACAAGAACGCCATGGCCGATCTGGACTTCGGCGGCGGCAAGGCCGTGATCCTCGGCGACGCCCGCAGCCAGAAGACTCCGGAACTGTTCGAGGCCTTCGGTCGCGCGGTCGACAGCCTGAACGGCCAGTACTGGACGGCAGAGGACGTCGGCGTCTCGCCGGCAGACCTGGTCTCCACCCGCCGCACCACTCGCTATGTCGCCGGCCTGGAAGGCCACGCGGCCGCCTCGGGCGATCCGTCGCCGGTCACCGCCGAGGGCGTGTTCCGCGGCGTGCGGCTGTGCGTCCAGCGGGCCCTGAACCGCGACCTGAACGGCGTCACAGTCGCCATCCAGGGCGTGGGCCATGTCGGCGCCTATCTGGCGGAAAAGCTGCACGCCGCCGGCGCCAAGCTGATCATCGCCGACGTCAACCAGCACGCCCTGGACGAAGTGGCCGCCAAGACCGGCGCCAGGATCGTTTCGACCGACGCCATCTTCGACGTCGACGCCGACGTCTTCGCCCCTTGCGCCCTGGGCGGCGCGATCTCGGCCACCACCCTGCCGCGCCTGAAGGTCAAGGTGATCGCCGGCGCGGCCAACAACCAGCTGGCCGACAAGACCATCGGCCAGGCGGTGTTCGAACGTGGGATCCTCTATGCCCCCGACTACGTGATCAACGGCGGCGGCATCATCAACGTGGCCGGCGAAATCCGCGCCCTGGAAGCCGGCGTCGCCTTCGACCCGGACTGGGTGGCGACCAAGCTCGATCGCCTGGCCGTGACCCTGGACGAGGTGCTGGACCACTCGCTGAACGACAAGCGCGCGGCCAACCTGGTCGCCGACGAAATCGCCCGCGCCCGCATCGCGGCGGCGCGGACCTAGGTCGAGACCCGCGCCCGCCCCGAAATCTCCGACCCGGCATCCCTGTCCAGTCGCAAATAGACCGGCAAGGCCAGCAGCGTCACCAGACCGATCGCCACGAACGGCCAGGTGAACCGGTCGGGCGTCAGGTGGTCGTCGTGACCGCGCGCCAGGTGCAGCATCAGACCGCCGAAACTGACCCCCAGGGCCAGGCCCACCTGTTGGGCCACGGCAGCCAGCGTCGAGGCGGCCGCGACCTTGGCCTGCGGCACGTCGGCGTAGGCGATGGTGTTGGCGGCGATGAACTGGTTGGACCGCGCGAAGCCGGCCAGGAACAGCGCTCCGGTCATCAGCAGCATGGGCGTGCCGGGGCGGAAGAAGCCCGGGGCGGCGGTCAGGATCGCCGTCAGGGTCACGAAGAACGCCAGCTGGGTGCGGAAGCCGAAACGCTTGAGGCTGACGGCGGCGAACGGTCGGGCGATCATCACGCCGACGCCGGTGCCCAGGGTTACCATGCTGGCCTTCAGCGGGCTCCAGCCCAAGGCCACTTGCAGCAGCAGGGGCAGCAGGAACGGGCTGGCCCCGATGCCCAGCCGCACGAAGGCCCCGCCCAGCAGGCTGGCTCGGAAGGTGCGGTATTTCAGCAGGCCCAGGTCAAGGATCGGCTTGGGCGTCACCATGGCTTTGCGCAGATAGAGCCAGCCGCTGGCCAGGGCCAGGGTCAGCACCGTGATCTGACCCCACCAAGGCAACAGCGACAGCCCCGCCGTCTCGGCCACGACCACCAGGCCGCTGATCGCCACGGCCGACAGCAGGAAGCCCAGGGTGTCGAAACGACCCATGTCGGCCGGCTGGCTCTTGGGCACGAAACGCATCACCGCCGTCATGCCCAGCAGGCCGATCGGCAGGTTCAGGTAGAAGATCCACGGCCAGTCCGCGACGCTGAGCACCAGGCCGGCGAGGGGAGGGCCGATCAGCGGGCCGATCAGGGCGGGCATCGTGAACCAGCCCATGGCGCGGATCAGCTTGTCCTTGGGCGTGGAGCCCACGACGATCAGCCGGGCCACCGGCGTCATCATCGCTCCGCCGATTCCCTGGAGGATGCGCGAGGCGACCAGGGCTTCCAGATTCCGCGACAGGCCGCACAGGGCCGAGCCGGCCAGGAACACGACCATGGCCGTCATGAACACCCGCCGCGCGCCGAACCTTTCCGCCGCCCAGCCGCTGGCCGGCGTGAACACCGCCAGGGCCAGGATGTAGGAGGTCAGGGCCAGCTTCAGGTGGATGGGGTCGACGCTGAACGCCCGGGCCAGGGTGGGCAAGGCGGTCGACAGCGCGGTCGAGTCGATGAACTCCATCAGCAGGGCGCTGGCCACGGCCAGGGAGATCAGCCGGGTTCCGAGAACCGGCTTGTCTGGCGGAGGGGAAGGCGGATCGGTCGACACGACGGGCGGCTTACGCCCGCCAGCCGCCGACCTCAAGCCGCCGACCTTATGTGGAGGGTCCAAGTCGATCGGGCGTCTCGCGCGTTATGCTTCTCGCAGCTGCCTGGAGCCCGCGATGACGCAGGAAACCCATCTGTCCGAACTCGAGGAAGAGATGGCCCAGGCCGTCGCTGCCGAGGACTTTGAAACGGCGTCGGTCCTGCGTGGCCAGATCGACCAGATTCGCCGCGACCTGAGGGTCATGGAGCAGCCCGGCGCGAGCGCCCCCCAGGCCGCCTACTTCAAGCACCGCGAGGCGCAGAAGCCCGGCCCGCCTTAGGATTTTGCTCGCCAGTTCCATCTACTCGCCCGAGAGGGCGTCGCGCAGTTCCCGGTGCAGCTGCTCCAGCGTGAAGGGCTTGGTCAGCAGGCGCGTGCCGGCGTCCAGGGTGCCGTTGTGGACGATGGCGTTGCGGGTGTAGCCGGTCATGTAGATGATCTTCAGGTCCGGCCGCAGAGTCAGAGCGGCGTCGACCAGCTGGCGACCGTTGAAGCCCGGCATGACCACGTCGGTGAGCAGGACGTCGACCTCCGAATGCTGGCCCAGGCGCTCCAGCGCCACCGCCGCGCCGTCGGCCTCGATCACCTTGTAGCCCAGCTCGCGGGCGGCGCTGACGGCGAAGGTCCGCACGCCCGGATCGTCCTCGGCGATCAGCACCGTGAACGTTTCTCCGTTGGCCACGATCGTACGCGGCGCGATCGGCTCATCAACGGTCAGGCCCCGGGTGTCGCGTGGCAAGTACAGCTTGACCGTCGTGCCCACGCCCAGCTCGCTATAGAGCTTGATGTGACCGCGCGACTGCTTGAGGAAGCCGTGCACCTGCGACAAGCCCAGGCCCGTGCCTTCGCCCAGCCGCTTGGTGGTGAAGAACGGATCGAAGGCCCGCTCCATCACATCGGGCGACATGCCGCTGCCGGTGTCGGTGATGGCCACCAGCACGAACTGGCCGGCCACGACCTCGTCGTGAGCGTCGGCATAGGCCTTGTCGAGGAAGGCGTTGGACGTCTCGATCGTGAGGCGGCGGCTCCGGGCGTTCTCCGCCATGGCGTCCCGGGCGTTGACCGCCAGGTTGAGGATCGCGCTCTCCAGCTGAGGCGTGTCGACGAAGGCCCGCCACAGGCCGCCGGCCAGCACGGTCTCGACCGCGATGTTCTCGCCCAGCGCCCGGCGCAGCAGCTCGGACATGTCGGCCACGCACTTGTTGACGTCGGTAGGCCTTGGATCCAGCGGCTGCTGGCGCGAGAAGGCCAGCAGGCCTTTGGTCAGGGCGGCGGCGCGGTTGGCCCCCGACAGGGCGTTCTCGGCCAGGCTGAGGAGCTTCTCCTGTCCCGACAACCGGCGGATCAACATGTCCAGATTACCGACGATGATCGCCAGCATGTTGTTGAAGTCGTGGGCGACCCCGCCCGTAAGCTGGCCCAGCGCTTCCATCTTCTGAGCCTGGCGAAGCTGAGCCTCGGCGCGTTCGCGCTGGGCGATCTCGGTTTCCAGCGCGCGATTGCGCTCGGCCAGTTCTCGAGCGTGGCCGCGGGTCTCGCGGACCATGGCGAAGGCCAGCAGAGCGGCGGCGACCACGGCCAGGACAATGACCCCGATCAAGAGCGAACGCTGGGTGGCGACGACGGCTTGGCGTCGGGCCAGCAGGTCCGCCTCGGCGGTCTCGAACGCTTGGCTGAGCACGCGCACGCGATCCATTATCGCTTTGCCCGCGTTGCTCTTGAGCCGATCGATAGCGGCGTCGGCGTGACCGGCGCGGGCCGCGGCCACGGTGAGGTCCAGCTCAGTCATCTTGGTGTCGATCGCCTGTTCCAGGACGGTCAGGCGCTCCCGCTGGGCGGGGTTGTCGGCGACCAGGTCGCGCATCTGGCGCTTGAGGCCGGGCAGGTTGCGGCGGGCCTGCTCGTAGGGCCTCAGATAGGCCGGATCGTTGGTCAGCAGGTAGCCGCGTTGAGCGGTTTCGGCGTCCTGCAAGGCGCTGAACATCACGGCCTGGACGCGTCGCACCTCCAGTGAGTGCGCCGCCCACCGTTCGGCTCCCGCGCTGGTGACCGCGACGACGACCGCCGCGAAGGCCGCGCAGGCCAACAGAAGAAAGCCCACGATGAGGCTTAGACGCACGCCCCGCGCATGCCGCGCCATGTTGGTCGACAGATCACGCGTCAACTCGATGCTCCCCCGACGGGTCCCGTTCCATCGCCCTGGCTTGATACGTGGAATCAGGGGGAAGCGCCAACGCCGCGAGACCATGCGGTGCTGAAACGGCTGTCGCCGGGCGCCGCCCTCGCATCGCTTTCAGAATTCCTCCGCTCGCGTCCCATCTTGACGCTTGCGCCAATTTCGAACGGCCGTAAGACTTCCCCACAGGTAAAGGGGATACCGTAGTGAGTCCGAAGAGCAACGGCGCGACCGTCATCACCGCGCCAGAAACCGACGTCGAGGGTGTCGACAACGAAGCCGTCACCAAAAATCTGGTGTTCGTCGCCGCCGAACGTCTGTTCGCACTGCACGGTTTCCAGAACGTCTCGGTGCGCGACATCACCGCCGCGGCGGGCGTCAACCTGGCCTCGGTGAACTATCACTTCGGGTCCAAGGACGCGCTGCTGTACGAAATCTTCCGGCGGCGCACGGTCGAGCTGAACCGCGAGCGCGCCAAGAAGCTGCACGAGGCGACCGATCGCTTCGAGGGCGCTCCGCCGGTGCGCGAAATCCTGGCCGCCCTGCTGACCCCGCCTTTGAAGTGGCTGGCGCCCGACCATGAGCGCCGCATCTCGCTGCAATTCCTGATCCGGGCCCGCAGCGAGGGCACCGACGAGATCCGCAAGGTCCTGCAGACCGACGTCACCCACCTGCGCCGCTTCTCCGACGCCCTGCTCAAGGCGCGCCCGGACCTGCCGTCCGAGGAGATTTATTGGCGGCTGCACTTCACCCTGGGCATGCTGCACAACAACCGCTTCGCCGAGTTCGATCGTTTGAACGTTCTGTCGGAAGGCACGACCAGCGAGGCCGATGTCGAGGCGCTGCTGGAGCGCATGCTGGCCTTCGCCGAGGCGGGGTTCTCGGCCTAGCCGGGCCCTGCCGAAAGGCGGGCTCCATCACCCGTCTGTGACGGAACCAAGCCGCCTGGGCGGTGTTATGCAGAGCCTATGGCGCGGCTCGGCATCCTTCATGAAACGCGGTACAGCTACGCCCGACCGGTGGGTTTCGGGGCGCATCGGCTGTTGATCCGGCCGCGCGACAGCCACGCCATCCGCATCTGCGAGGCCTCGCTGCAGACTTCCCTGCCGGGCGAAACGCGCTGGACCTATGACGCGGTGGGCAATTGCGTCTGCTGGTTCACGCCGAAGGGCGAGGCCGACAGCCTGACCATAACCAGCCGCCTGGTCATCGACCGCTTTCCCGCGCCCCTGACCAGCCTGCAGATCGACGATCCGCACACGATCTCGCCGATCGTCTACTCGCGTGAGGACCGGGCGGTGCTGAACCCCTTCATCACCCCCGCCACCGACGACGATGACCGCGTGCTGTTGCGGTGGCTGCGCCGGCAAATGGAGCGTCCCGACGAGCCGGCCATCGATTTCCTGCTGCGGATGAACGCCACCATCCACGACACCTTCGCCTACAAGGCTCGGCCCGAGGCAGGCACCCAGACCCCGGCCCAGACCCTGTCATCGGGTGAGGGCACCTGCCGCGACTTCGCCTGGCTGATGGTCGAGGCCCTGCGCCGGTTGGGTTACGCGGCGGTGTTCGCCACCGGCTACATCTACAGCGGCCCCACGTCAGCCCTGCGCGGCGCCGGCGCCACCCATGCCTGGTGCGAGGTGTTCCTGCCGGGCCTGGGCTGGACCGAGTTCGATCCGACCAACGGGCTGGCGGAGTCGCCGGACCTGATCCTCGTCGCCCACACCCGCACACCCAACGAGGCCAAGCCGATCTCGGGCACCATCCTGAACGATCCGGGCGAGGCCCACCTCAGCGTCAAGGTCGAGGTGCGCCTGCTGGACACGCTCGAAGCGGCGGCCTGATGAAAACGACACGAAAAATCGGGAGGATGCGACCATGATGAAATCGTTCCAACAGCAAGCGCCCCTGAGCGGCGCCCACCTGCCGCGTCCCGAGCCCAAGCCGCAGCACGGTCAGAAGCCTGACGTCGAATGCCTGAAGGTTCCGGAAAAGAGATCGTTCGAGCCGAGGCCGGGGCACTGACGGCCTAGCCCTTGGTCCTGCGGCCGCCCTTGGAGTGGCCGGCGGTCATGGGACTGGGCTTCGTCGGCGGCACCCAACCCTTCGGCGGCACGTAGCTGGGCTGGTCGGTCCCAAGCCCCATCTTTCCTGGCTCCTGGCGCTTCAGATACGACACCGGGGAGGGGTTCGATCCACGGATCAGCCCGATACGGTCGCGCAGCACAGCGGCGGCTTCGAAATCCTCGGCCGCCACCGCCGCGGCCATCGCTGCTTCCAGTTCAGCCAGATCGGTGGTCTCGGACACGGCGAAATCCTCCTGCGCGGACCTGGACAACGCGCGATCGGTCGAGCCGGCCTAGCCCCGCACCAGCTCCCGCATCGCCTTGTCCAGGCCGTCGATGGTCAGCGGGAACATCCGATCGTTCATCAGCTGCTTCATCACGCCGATCGACTGGGTGTAGTCCCAGTGCCGCTCAGGCGTGGGATTCAGCCAGACCGCGCTCTGGTAGATGTCGGTGACCCGGCTCATCCAGATAGCCCCGGCCTCTTCGTTCCAGTGCTCGACGCTGCCGCCCGGATAGGTGATCTCATAGGGGCTCATGGTCGCGTCGCCCACGAAGATGACCTTGTAGTCGTGCGGGAACTTGTGGAGCACGTCCCAGGTGGGAAGCTTCTCGACCTGGCGGCGGCGATTGTCCTTCCACACGGCCTCGTAGAGGCAGTTGTGGAAGTAGAAGAACTCCAGGTGCTTGAATTCGGTCTTGGCGGCGCTGAACAGCTCTTCGCAGAGCTTGATGTGGCCGTCCATCGAGCCGCCGATGTCGAAAAACAGCAGCACCTTGATGGTGTTGCGGCGCTCGGGACGCATCTGGATGTCCAGATAGCCCTTCTCGGCGGTGCCGCGGATCGTGCCGTTCAGGTCCAGCTCTTCCAGCGCGCCCTGGCGGGCGAACTTGCGCAGGCGGCGCAGGGCCACCTTGATGTTACGGGTGCCCAGTTCGACGCTGTCGTCGAGGTTCTTGTACTCGCGCTTGTCCCAGACCTTCACGGCCCGGCCGTGGCGGCTCTTGTCCTGGCCGATGCGGACGCCTTCGGGATTGTAGCCGTTGTTGCCGAACGGACTGGTGCCGCCCGAGCCGATCCACTTGGACCCGCCCTCGTGGCGTTCCTTCTGCTCCTTCAGGCGCTCCTGCAGGGTCTCCATCAGCTTCTCGAAACCGCCCATGGCTTCGATTTGCGCCTTCTCCTCGTCGGTCAGGAACTTCTCGGTCAGGGCTTTCAGCCACTCGGCCGGGATGTCGGCGGTGATGCCGTCCTCGACGGTCTCCAGCCCCTTGAACACATGGCCGAACACCCGGTCGAACTTGTCGAGGTTCTTCTCGTCCTTCACCAGGCTGGCGCGCGACAGGAAATAGAAGTCCTCGATCCGCCGATCGATGACGTCCTTGTCCAGGGCCTCCATCAGCAGGAGGTATTCGCGCAGGGACACAGGAACCTTGGCGGCGCGCAGCTCGGAGAAGAAGCGGAGGAACATGGGCGGACTTTCGAACGAGTGTTCGAAGGATGGCGGGTTCGGGCCTTCAGCGCAACAGGCCCTCCCTTGTGGGGAGGCGGCCAAAGGCCGGCGGGGGGAGTTTGCGAGGGTCGATCGTGCGTGCGGTCGCTTGCCGACCACTCCCCCCGCCGTCGGCTTCGCCGACACCTCCCCCGCAGGGGAAGGCCTGGAAACTCGTCATCCCCGCCGCAGGATGAATTCCAAGTCCCGCGTTTCGCCGACCGGGAAACGGTATTCGCCGACCTTCATGAACCCTCGGCTTCCATACAGTTTCTGAGCCCCGAGGTTCTCGGACCACACGCCGATCCATAGCGGGCGCGGGCCGTCGCGCTCCAGCCAGTCCAGGGCCGTCTTCAGCAGCAGCGAGCCGCGCCCGCCGCCCTGGAAATCCTTCAGCACATAGATGCGGTGCAGTTCGCCGTCGCCGGGTTTGACGTCCTCGTGCGGCAGCCCGCAGGGGCCGGCGGTGGCGTAGCCGATCGCCTCGTCGTCCAGTTCCATCAGCCACGTCGCCTTGGCCGGATCGGCCAAGTCGCGCCGCGTCCGCTCCAGGCCGTAGGCGTAGGCCAGGAAGGTTTCCAGGTCCTCGGTCGGATAGAGGCGCCCGAAGGTTTCGCTGAATGTGCGCGCGCCCAGGCTGGACACGGTCTCGGCGTCTTCAGGGATGGCGCGGCGGATGGTCGGGGCGATGTTCAAGGGCTAGGATCCTCGCATGGATGTCGCGCTCTATACACACCAGGATATGCTCGACCATCGGCCCGGCGACAATCACGCCGAGCGGCCCGAACGCCTGCGAGCGGTGATCGACGCGTTGAACGACGACAGTGGTCTGGACCTGGAGAGCGTCGAAGCCCCGCTGGTCGACTTCGACGACCTGGCCCGAGTCCATCCCCAGGGCTTCATAGACGGCGTGTTGGCCGCCGCCCCCAGCAGCGGGCTCCGATTTCTGGATCCCGACACCGTGCTGTCGGCGGGCAGTCTTACCGCCGCTCGCCGCGCCGCCGGGGCGGTGGCCGCCGCGACCCGGGCCGTGGCGGCGGGGCAGGGGATGCGGGCGTTCTGCGCCGTCCGCCCGCCGGGCCATCACGCCGAGCCGGACACGGCGATGGGCTTTTGCGTGTTCTCCAACATCGCCGTGGCGGCGCGGGTCGCCCAGGCCTCCGGGTTCAGGCGCGTGGCGATCGTCGATTTCGACGTCCACCACGGCAACGGCACCCAGGCGACGTTCGAGCACGATCCGAGCGTGTTCTTCGCCTCGATCCACCAGTCGCCGCTCTATCCGGGCACCGGCGCGCCGTCCGAGACCGGAGTCGGCAACATCGCCAACGCCATCGTCGCCCCGCATGCCCCTCGCGAGGTCTGGCGCAAGGGCTTTGAGGGCCTGATGGACAAGGTGGACGGCTTCGCGCCGCAACTGATCCTGGTCTCGGCCGGCTTCGACGCCCATGTCCGCGATCCGCTGGCCGCCCAGAGCCTTGAGGCCGAGGATTTCGCCTGGGCGACGCGGGCGATCGTCTCGGTCGCGAACCGCCGTTGCGGCGGGCGTATTGTTTCCTCGCTCGAGGGCGGCTACGACCTAGAAGCGCTCGGCCGCTCGGCGGCGGCGCATGTCAAAGCGTTGCAAGAGGGGTAAGAGGTCGAGGCCGTCGCCAAGGCGACAAACCGACCTCCAAGTTTTATGGCCGACGAAACCGCCGACCACCTTTCCTCCCCAAATTCGCTTGGGCCGGAATCCTCTGGGCCGGTCTCCACCGGAGCCGTCGGCGTGCGCCCGGGGGCGATCACCTTGGCCCGTCACGGCGAGCCGGCCCTGTCGCGCAAGGTCCGCTTCAATGCGCCGGCCTATGGCGAATGGTGGGGACGCTACGAGGAGGGCGGGCTGCTGCCCGGCCAGACCCCGCCGGAATCGCTGAAGGTCACCGCCCGGCGGTCCGGGGTGGTGATCGCCTCGACGCGTCGGCGGTCGATCGAGACCGCCACGGCCGTGGCCGACGGCAAGGCCTTCGCCACAGACCCTCTGTTCATCGAGGCCCCGCTGCCGCCGCCGCCCTGGCCGCGCTGGATCAGGATGTCGCCCAGGCACTGGGGATTTTTCGCCCGGTTCTGGTGGTGGTTCTTCGATCACCACGCCGGACAGGAAAGCCGCGCCCAGGCCGAGGTTCGCGCCGACCAGGCCGCCGAGCTGCTGATCGACCTGTCGAAGAACGGTCAGGACGTGCTGCTGGTGGCGCACGGTTTCTTCAACACCATGATCGGCCTGGCGCTGGAGAAGCGCGGCCTGAAGAAGACCCAGGACCAGGGGTTCAACTACTGGTGCGTGAAGCGCTTCGAGCGACCCTAGGCGCCTTGGCGAGCAACAGGGACGCCGAGGCCCTTGACCCCGTTCACCAAATGCCCCGCCAACGGCGTTGCTCGCGCCGCGACCCACCACTAGGGTGCCCCTATTCGCTCCGGAGAAGAAATGATCAGTCCGCAAGATCTTGAAGGCATGAGCTTCGAGCAGGCCCTGCAACGTCTGGAGCAGATCGTCGGCGAGCTGGAGTCCGGCAAGGCCGAGCTCGAGCGTTCGATCGAGATCTACGAGGACGGGGCGGCCCTCAAGGCGCATTGCGAAAAGAAGCTCGAGGCGGCCCGTCTGAAGGTCGAGAAGATCGTGCTGGGCCAAGGTGGCGCGATCAGCGCCGAACCGGCCGAGTTCAACTGATGGGGCAGACGTCGCCGCAGATCGGCTATGAGGACTTCGAACGGGTCGATATTCGTATCGGCACGGTGATCGAGGCCACGCCGTTCCCGGAGGCGCGCAAGCCCGCCTACAAGCTGACCATCGATTTCGGCCCCGAGATCGGGGTCAAGAAATCCTCGGCCCAAGTGACCAAGCACTATGCCTTGGACGAACTGATCGGCCGCCGGGTGGCCGCCGTGGTCAATTTTCCGCCACGCCAGATCGGCCCTGTGAAGTCCGAGGTCCTGTGTCTGGGCTTTCCGGACGCCGAGGGCGGCGTGGTGCTGATCGACGTGGACCGTGACGTTCCAAACGGGGGTAAGCTGTTTTGATCGACCTCGAAAAGCGCATCGTCCAGGCTGCCGACATCGTCACCGTGGCGCTCGACGAACTGCTGCCGCGCGCCGATGGTCCCGAAAGCCGTCTGACCGAGGCGATGCGTTACGCGGCCCTGGGGCCCGGCAAGCGTCTGAGGCCGTTCTTCGCCCTGGAGACGGGCAAGATGTTCGACCTGCCCGAACGGCCCGTCCTGCGCGCCGCCTGCGCCCTGGAATGCATCCACGCCTACAGCTTGGTGCATGACGACCTGCCGGCCATGGACGACGACGACATGCGCCGCGGCCGGCCGACCGTCCATGTGCAGTATGACGAGGCCACCGCGATCCTGGCCGGCGACGCCCTGCAGACCGCCGCCTTCGAGATCATGGCCCACCCCGACACCCATGACGACGGCCATATCCGCTCGGAGCTGGTGCGCAAGCTGGCGATCGCTTCCGGCGCCAAGGGCATGGCCGGCGGCCAGATGATCGACCTGCTGGGCGTGCGCGACGACCTCGGAGCCGTGGCCCGGATGCAGCGGCTGAAGACCGGCGCCCTGATCGCCTTCGCCTTTGAAATCCCGCTGATCATCGCCCGAGCCAAGGATTCCGAGCGCGCTGCCCTGATGGGTTTCGCTCAGGACCTGGGCCTGGCCTACCAGATCGTCGACGACATCCTCGACGCCGAGGGCGACGAAGCCGTGCTGGGCAAGGCCGCCGGCGGCAAGGACGCGGCCAAGGGCAAGGCCAACTACGTCACGCTGCTCGGCCTTGATGCGGCCAAAGAGCGCGTCAACCTATTGGCCGCGCAAACCAAATCACATCTCGATATTTTCGGCGAACGGGCTGAACATCTGCGTCGCAGCGTGGATTTCGTGCTGGACCGCCGCAACTGACCGCGCTTTCTTCGGACATGTCTGTTTTGACCCCTCTTCTCGACACCCTCTCGTCACCGGCCGATACGCGCGACTTCAGCGTGGCTGAACTGAAGCAGCTGGCGAACGAGGTTCGGGCCGAGACCATCGACGCCGTCTCCGTGACCGGCGGCCACCTGGGCGCCGGCCTGGGCGTGGTCGAGCTGACCGTCGCGCTGCACCACGTGTTCGAGACGCCCAAGGACATCCTCATCTGGGACGTCGGCCACCAGGCCTATCCGCACAAGATCCTGACCGGCCGCCGCGATCGCATCCGCACCCTGCGCCAGGGCGGCGGCCTGTCGGGCTTCACCAAGCGCGCCGAGAGCGAATACGACCCGTTCGGCGCCGCCCACGCGGCCACTTCGATCTCGGCGGCCTTGGGCTTCTGCGCCGCGCGCGACGCCAAGGGTGAAAACAACAGCGTCATCGCCGTGATCGGCGACGGCTCGATGAGCGCCGGCATGGCCTATGAGGCGATGAACGCCGCGGTCGACACCACCAAGCGCCTGATCGTCATCCTCAACGACAACGACATGTCGATCGCCCCGCCGGTGGGCGGCATGAGCGCCTATCTGGCCAACCTCGTCTCGGGCGGCGCCTATCGCAAGGTGCGCAAGCTGGGCAAGACCGTGGTCGAGAAGCTGCCGACCCCGATCCGCGATGCGGCCCGCAAGGCCGAGGAATACGCTCGCGGCATGGTCACCGGCGGCACGTTCTTCGAGGAGCTGGGCTTCCACTATGTCGGCCCGATCGACGGCCATGACATGGACGCCCTGGTCTCGGTGCTGAAGAACGCCAAGAACTTCGACGAAAAGCCGGTGCTGGTCCACGTCGTCACCCAGAAGGGCAAGGGCTACGCCCCGGCCGAGGGCGCCGACGACAAGCTGCACGCGGTGGTCAAGTTCGACGTCGTCACCGGCCAGCAGCACAAGGCCGCCGCCGGTCCGCCCAGCTACACCAAGGTCTTCGCCCAGGAGCTGATCAAGCACGCGGCGATCGACGACAAGATCGTGGCCATCACCGCCGCCATGCCCTCGGGCACGGGGCTGGACCTGTTCGGCAAGGCCTATCCGGAGCGCACCTTCGACGTCGGCATCGCCGAGCAGCACGCGGTGACCTTCGCCGCCGGCCTGGCCGCCGACGGCATGAAGCCGTTCGCGGCGATCTATTCGACCTTCCTGCAGCGCGGCTATGATCAGGTCGTCCACGACGTGGCCATCCAGCGCCTGCCGGTGCGCTTCGCCATGGACCGCGCCGGCCTGGTCGGCGCCGATGGTCCGACCCACGCAGGCACCTTCGATCTCGGCTTCATGGGCGCGCTGCCCGGCATGGTGCTGATGGCCGCCGCCGACGAGGTCGAGCTGGCCCACATGGTCGCCACCGCCGTCGCCATCGACGACCGGCCCAGCGCTTTCCGCTATCCGCGCGGCGAGGGCTGGGGCCTGACCATCCCCGACCTGGCCGCCCCGCTTGAGATCGGCAAGGGCCGCATCGTCCGCGAAGGGACCAGCGTCGCCATCGTCTCACTGGGCACGCGCCTGGGCGAGTGCCTGAAGGCCGCCGACTTGCTGGCTGCGCGCGGTCTCTCCGCCACCGTCGCCGACGCCCGCTTCGCCAAGCCACTGGATGTCGACATGCTGCTGCGCCTGGCGCGTGAGCACGAGGCGATCATCACGGTCGAAGAAGGCGCCATCGGCGGCTTCGGCGCCTTCGTGCTGCAGGCCCTAGCCGAACACGGCGCGCTGGATCGCGGCCTGAAGATCCGCACTCTGGTGCTGCCCGACGTCTTCCAGGACCAGGACAAGCCGGACGTCATGTACGCCCAGGCCGGTCTGGACGCCGAGGGCATCCTGCGCGGCTGCCTGTCAGCCTTGGGCATCGACAACATCAGCGCCGCGGGACGGCGGGCTTAACTGGCTGGGGACATGCCCTTGGGCGTGTCCCCAAGTCTTGGCTATGGGGATGCTGACGGGGACAGGCCGGGAGGGCATGTCCCAGCCGTTAGATCGAACACGCCTTGAAGAACGCCTTCACGTGGCCCTGGTTGGCGGGGGCGGCGTCGAGACTGTGGCGTTCGTCGGCGATCAGCAGGTCGAGGTCGCCGGTGCGGCGGAAAGCTCTCAGCACCGAGGCGTCCAGGCTGGTGCGGGCCTGGAGCACGCCGTCGCTCATGTCAGAGGGCGCGGCCCGGGCCTTCAGGCGAGTGACCGAGCGGCCCGAGGCCAGGGCGATCTCATCGCCCGTCAGGCCCGTCGCGGTCAGGGTCACGGCCGAGGCGCGGGGCGCGCAGGCCATCATCAGCACCACGTCGTCGCTGTCGGGCCGGCCATAGGCCAGCTTGGGGCCTTCCCCCAGGCTGTTCATGTAGCTCCAGGCGTAGCCGGGCTGGGTCGAACGGTCGGAGGCGCAGGCGCCCAAGGTCAGGCTGCCCAGGGCCAGGACCAGGAGCAGGGCGTTCGGCGCGGGACGGTTCGACAGGCGGCGCATCACGGGTTCCTTCGTCAGAGGAACGCCGCTCGGGCCTCACGGGTTCAGAGCCGCCAGTCCAACACCCCGTCGCCGCCCGCGTGCAGGGTTCCGGTCCGGCCGATCGGGAAGGCGTCCGGATTGGTTAGGGCCGCCAGGGTGTCGGCGTCGGCGGCGGGAACCCGCGCCAGGGCCCGGGCGCCGTCCGCGGTCCGCACGATGGCCACGCCGTGGGTCGGCGCGCCGTCGCGGTCGTAGAGCACGGTGTGGGTCTCCAGAACCGCTTGGCCCGTGGCGTTCTCGACGAAGGCCGGGATCGCGCCGCGCCGGGCGTCGGCCTGGCCTTGCACGCTGATCGCCTCCAACGATCTTGCGCCCTGCGGCGCGGGACGGTCGGCCAGCACCAGGCCGTGGTGCTTGGTGACGAACTCGCCCTGGCCGTACAGCAGGCCGGTCCCCCCATCGCCCCGCAGCCGCAGGGTCATGGCGACGGCGGCGTGGGTCATGTAGTCGTTCATCGGCGCCCCGAAGAAGGTCAGGCCGCCGGTCACGGTGGGCGTCACGTCCGCAGGGAGGCCCAAGGTCCGTCGGGCCATCTTCGGCACGCAGGGGAAGCAGCTGTAGAGCTCCAGGGCGTCGAAGCTCTCCGCCATCCCCGCCACGGTCTCCAGCACGGCGTCCTGGGCGACCGAGCCGTGATAGTGGTCGCGCTGCAGGTAATCGCCCGGCTCGCGCGCCGCCGCCCCGCCCCAGATGAACACCAGGCGCTCGTCGGGGATCCCGGCGGCCCTCGCGGCGGCCAGGCTGGTCACGATCACCGCCGCTCCCTGGTTCACCTGCATGTTGGCGACCATCAGCTTGGTGTAGGGCCAGGCGATCGGCCGGTTGTCGGGACGCGGCGTGGTGATCTGGTCGGGCGTGAAGGCCGTCTTGATCCAGGCGTTGGGCTGGCCCGCCGCCACCGCCGCATAGGCCGACCACAGGGCGCCGGACTCCGCCAGGGCCTGACGCGGCGTCTGGCCCCAGTGATGAGCGGCCGCGTTCTCGTAGAACGGATAGACGCTGACCGGCAGGAAGACCCCCAGCTTCAGGGCCAGAGGGTGGACCTCGATGCGCGGCCCGCCGCCCGTTGCGACGGGCTTGGGCGTCCAGGGCAGGTCGATCCCGGCGGCGCGGGCCTTGTTGACGCTCCACTGCGCCTCGGCCCCGACCACGGCGCAGACCTGCGCCTCGCCTCGGGCGATGCGCAGCGCCGCCTCGTGCAGGAACCGCACCGGGCTCTCGCCGCCGACTGGACCATAGACGGCGCGGGCCGGAGCGATGTCGAGCCGGGCGCACAGTTCGCCCGCCGCGTCGGCATAGCGCCAGCTCAGCTGGTTGACGACGTCCAGCGAGGCGATCTTGGCCAGGAACCCGCCGCCGGCGTCGGCGTCGGCCTCGCGCAAGGCCGCTTCCATCAGGGCCAAGGGCTCCTGGGCCTTGGACAGGTCCGTGGGGCGGTCGAGCGCCTCGCCGACGCCGACGATGACAGGGATGCGTTCAGGGCTCACAGGACGGGTTCTCCAGCGCTTTCGGCGGTCAGGGCGCGTTGGTAGCCTTCGCGGGCCTTCATCCGCTCCAGGTGGGCGGCGAAGGCTTCAGGGTAACTGTCGGCGAAGCCCAGCTGCTCGCCCAGCTTCAAGGCGTAGGCCACCGAGATGTCGGCCATGGTGAAACGCCCTGCCGCGACGTAGCCGCTGTCGTCCAGCAACTTGGCGGCCGCCTTCAGCCGCGACAGGAACCACTGCACGTAGTCGGCGGCCGCCTGAGGCAGGCGGCGCTCGGGCGGCTCGAACACCGCGTAGCGCAGGTGGATGGTCTGGGGGAAGGTGAGGGTGGCCTCGCCCATGTGCAGGAAGTTCAGATAGGCCCCGAAGCCCGGCTCGTCGGGCCCCACGGTCAGGTCGCTGGGGCCGTACCGGCGGGCCAGGTATTCGCCGATCGCGGCCGACTCGCTCATCAACGTCTCGCCGTCGATCAGGGCGGGCGTCGTGCCCAGCGGATTGATGTCCAGGTAGCCGGGCTCGCGGAAACGGGGCGGGAAGGGCGTCAGCTTCAGCGTGTAGGGCAGGCCCAGCTCCTCCAAGGCCCACAGGGCTCGGAACGAGCGCGCGCCGACGCAGTGATAGAGGGTGATCATCGGACGCCTCCCAGGTCTGGTTGGGGCAACATCCGACGGAACGTCCTGTGAGGCCATCGTGCCCTTACGTCCGCCCCTTACGTCGGATTGCGCGGCGGCGTAGAAGACCAGGGCGCGGACAGGACGCGACGCCGCGTTTGGCGGCGTCCCCAGGGGGGAAGTCTTTGATGTCTTGGGAAGAAATGGTGGGCGCAGTAGGATTCGAACCTACGACCCGCTGATTAAGAGTCAGCTGCTCTACCAACTGAGCTATGCGCCCGCACGGCCCGAAGCGGTGGTTTGCCTCGGCGGCGAGGCGCGGAACATACGCAAAGAATCTTGGAACGCAAGGGACTATTTTTTGGCCAGACGAGATATCAGCGGAGCCGTGGATTTCGCCTATCTGGAAGGGTTCGCGATGGATGATTCCGCGGTCATCGACGAGGTGCTGGCCCTGTTTCGCGAACAGGCCGCGCTATGGACGCCGATGCTCGACAAGAGCCATCCGGGCTGGTCGGACGCGGTCCACACGGTCAAGGGCGCCGCGCGGGGCGTTGGGGCTTTCGCGCTGGGCGACGTGTGCGCCGAGGCCGAGGCCGGGACCAAGAGCCTGAACGACGTGCGCGACGCCCTGGACGCGGCTCTGATGGACATCGCCGCCTATGCGCATGAGCGGGCGCTGCGGTCGCTGAAGGGGTAGCGGCGGGTCGCATCGTGGTCCGAAACCTCGTCCTTCGACAAGCTCAGGATGAGGTTTCTACTGAACCGAAGCAAACATTAGCCCTCATCCTGAGCCTGTCGAAGGACGAGGGCGGCCCCGCGAACCTCGAAACATCCGTACCAACTTACGAAGGTGTAATTGGCTCGACGCACGCCGCTCGCCTAGGCTGCGCGCATCTCAACGGGAGCCCCTTCGATCATGACCAACAGCCCCTGGTCCCACCAGCGCAACGCCGCCGTCGCCGACGACATCGATTTCGAGATCAAGGGCCAGGAGCTGCAGTTTCTGGAGATCGAGCTTGATGCGGGCGAAAGCGCCGTGGCCGAGGCCGGTTCGTTCGTCTGGAAGGACGCCAGCGTCCAGATGACGACGGTGTTCGGCGACGGCTCGGGCGATGCCGGCGGCGGCTTCATGGGCAAGCTGCTGGGGGCGGGCAAGCGCCTGGTCACCGGCGAGAGCCTGTTCACCACGGTCTTCACCCACACCGGCTCGGGCAAGGCCCGCGTGGCCTTCGCCTCGCCGACCCCGGGCGCGATCCTGCCGCTGAACCTGGGCCAGTTGGGCGGTTCGCTGATCTGCCAGAAGGACAGCTTCCTGGCCGCCGCGCGGGGCGTGTCGATCGGCATCCACTTCCAGAAGCGGGTGATGACCGGCCTGTTCGGCGGCGAGGGCTTCATCATGCAGCGGCTGGACGGCGACGGTTGGGTGTTCGTCCAGATGGGCGGGACCCTGGTCGAGCGTGAGCTGAAGCCGGGCGAGGAGCTGCATGTCGACACCGGCTGTCTCGCGGCCTACACGCCCGGCGTCGACTTCGACCTGGTCATG
Source organism: Caulobacter sp. (assembly GCF_049283275.1). Classification (GTDB taxonomy): domain Bacteria; phylum Pseudomonadota; class Alphaproteobacteria; order Caulobacterales; family Caulobacteraceae; genus Caulobacter. The sequence goes on from NZ_JBAPVS010000326.1 coordinate 27,504, forward strand.
GCCGGCGGCGTGCGCAGCGTGCTGTTCGGCGGCGAGGGCCTGTTCTTCGCCCGCCTGCGCGGACCCGGAAAGGTCTGGATCCAGTCCCTGCCGTTCTCGCGCCTGGCGGGACGCATGCTGCAAGCGGCCGGCGGCCATGGCGGCAACCGCGGCGAGGGTTCGATCCTGGGCGAACTGGGCGATCTGATCGGCGGGAACCGATAGGCTCCAATCCCTCTCCCTTGCGGGAGAGGGGCGCGGCTAGGCCGCGCGGCGACCGGCGGCCTGATCCTTCTGGCCGACGTCGAAGATGTCGACCCGCGCGGACAGCTCATGGCTTTCGACCTGCAGCGTGTGAGCCGCGGCGGTGGTTTCCTCCACCATGGCGGCGTTGCGCTGCACGACGCGGTCCATCTCGGCCATGGTCGTGTTGACCTCGCCCAGGCCCTGGGCCTGATCCTGGGCCGAGCGGGCGATGGCGGTGACCTGTTGGTCTATCTTGGCCACCACCTCGACGATCCGCTGCAGGGCCTCACGGGTGCGGCCCACGCGTTCGACGCCGGCCGCGACCTGGGCGCCGGACTCGTTGACCAGCCCCTTGATCTCCTTGGCGGCGTCGGCCGAGCGCTGGGCCAGGGCCCGGACTTCCTGGGCGACCACCGCGAAGCCGCGACCGGCGTCGCCGGCCCGGGCGGCTTCGACCCCGGCGTTCAGGGCCAGCAGATTGGTTTGGAAGGCGATCTCATCGATCACCCCGATGATGTGGCCGATCTTGCCGGACGAGGCCTCGATCAGGGTCATGGCCTCGACGGCTTCGGTGACCACCGGGTCTGAACGTTCGACCTCGGAGCGGGCGCTGGCGGCGGCCGCGTTGGCCTGGTGGGCGCCGTCGGCGGTCGAGCGCACGGCGGCGGTGATCTGATCCAGGGCGGCGGCGGTCTGCACCAAGCCAGCGGCCTGTTGTTCGGTGCGATCGGCCAACTCGTCGACGGCCCGGGCCATGTCGGCCACGCCGGCGCTCATGCTGGAGGCGTTGCCGGTGATCTCGCGCATCGCCGCCTGCAGCTTGTCCATCGCGCCGTTGAAGTCGGCGCGCAGCGGCTCGTAGCGGGTGGCGAAGGGCTGGGTCAGGCGGCAGGTCAGGTCGCCGCGCGACAGTTGGGCCAGGCCCATGGCCACGGTGTCGACCACCAGGGCCTGTTCGGCCTCGATCGCCGCCTTCTGGGCGGCCTGTTCGGCGTTATCGGCGTCGCGGGCGGCGCGGGCCGTCTCGGCGGCGGCGTTGGCCTGGTCGGCCTCGCGGGCGGCGGTCAGGGCCTTGTCGGTGCGGGCGGTCACGGTGACGAAGAGGCGCGAGACGCTGGCTGTCAGCCAGATCAGCGACCAGGCCGTGACCAGGGTGACCCCGGCGTTGAAGGCGATCCGCAGCGGGCTGAAGGCGCCCAGCATCAGGAGATTGGGCGCGAGGAAGGCGGCGCCGACGTCGATGGCCACGATGCCGGCCGCTCCGACCGCCACCACCCGCCAGTCGCCATAGGCCACCAACAGGGCCAGGGCGGCCAGATAGGCCATCCGCGCGTCGGCCTGCCAGGCGTGGCCGGAGAAGGCCGCGATGAACAGCGTGACCTGGCCCACCAGGCTGATCGCGGTGGAGATCCGCTGGGCGACGCTGTCGCGCCAGACGGCGAAGCCGCCCAGGGCCATCGCGCCGAACGCCACGGAGCCCAGAGCCAGCCCCAGGATCGGTCCGCCGGCGAACAGACGGGCGGCCGGAACCATCAGGATCATCGCCGCGATGCACGCCAGGACCAGATGGCCGCCGACGCGTCGCTGCGCTTCGATGGTATCGAACTCGATCATCTTGGCACTCCACTCCGCCAAACGCCCAATGACGTTTGAAGGGTGGAGGTTAATCCCCGGTGTTGAAGTAGGGCTTTTGCGGCCTAGGTACGAATACTTAAGCGCGCGGCTCCTAGATCCAGTCGGGCGTCAGGTCCCGGCCCAGCATCTCCTCGTACGACGGCCGCGCGCGGATCACCGCGAACCGGTCGCCGTCGACCAGAACCTCGGGGACCAGCGGGCGGGTGTTGTATTCGCTGGCCATGGCCGCGCCGTAGGCGCCGGCCGACATGAAGGCCACCAGCTCCCCCGCCGCCAGCGGCGGCAAGGCGCGTTCACGGGTGAAGGTGTCGCCGGTCTCGCAGATCGGGCCGACCACGTCATAGGTCGTCTCGCCGCCGCGTTTGATGACGGGGCGGATGTCGTGGAAGGCGTCGTACATGGCCGGACGGATCAGGTCGTTCATGGCCGCGTCGATGACCAAGAAGCGCTTGCCCTCCGGCCGCTCGTGGACGTGGATCACCTCGCTGACCAGCACCCCGGCGTTGGCGGCGATCACCCGTCCAGGCTCGAAGGCCAGCTTGACGGGGAGCCCGTGGGTGACCTCGCCGACCATCTTGGCGAATTCGGCGGGCGTGGGCGGTTCGGGCATGTCGAAATAGGGCACGCCCAGCCCGCCGCCCAGGTCCAGCCGCTCGACATGCAGGCCTTCGCCCAGCAGTTGTTCGACCAGGCCGCGCATCTTGGTGAAGGCCTGGCGCATCGGCGTCAGGTCGGTGATCTGGCTGCCGATGTGGCAGGCCACGCCGATCGGTTCGAGATTGGCGTTGTTGCTGGCGTTGGCGTAAAGGCGCGCGGCCTCGGCGAACGACACCCCGAACTTGTTCTCGGACTTGCCGGTGGCGATCTTGGCGTGACCGCCGGCCGCGACGTCGGGATTGACCCGGAACGCCACCTTGGCCTTGACGCCCAACCCGGCGGCGACCTCGGCGATCAGGTTCAACTCCGGCTCGGATTCGACATTGATCTCGGCGACGCCGGCCTGCAGGGCGAAGGCGATCTCGCCGCGCTTCTTGCCAACCCCCGAGAACACGATCCGCTCGCCGGGGATGCCGGCGGCCAGGGCGCGGCGCACCTCGCCCTCCGACACCGTGTCGGCGCCGGCGCCGAGGTTGCCCAGCACCTTCAACACCGCGACGTTGGAATTGGCCTTCACCGCATAGGCGATCAGCGGATCGACGACACCGGCGGCGGCCAGGGCGTCGCGGAACACGGTGAAGTGCCGCTCCAAGGTGGCGCGGGAATAAACATAGACCGGAGTGCCGACTTCGCTGGCGATCTTGGCCAACGGGACGCCCTCGCAGGCCAGGCCTTCGGGGCCGTATTCAAAATGGTTCACTTCAGGGTCTTTCTGGACGCGTCGGTGGCCCGCCCTCGTCCTTCGACAGGCTCAGGATGAGGGCTACTGTGGAGGCGCTTCGACTGAAATCCTCATCCTGAGCTTGTCGAAGGACGAGGATTTCACACGCCGGAGGCGCCACCTAGTTGGGTTGGGCGCTGGGGAAGCCGGCGCCCGAGGGGCCGCCGAACGGGTCGGACTGGGTTCCGGGCAGCGGCGCGGCGCGGGTCGTGCGGTTGCTCGACGCCGGGTCGATGGCCTCCTGGGTCCCGTTAGCGCGGGCCGGCTGGTTGGCCGTGGCCGAGCCCTTGCGGCGTTCGGCCTCGTAGGCGGCTTTCTTCTGGGCGTTCCACAGCGGGGCGGGGCGCTCCAATTGCCCCTGTTTGCCGCAGGCGGCCGCGGTCAGGGCCAGGGCGGCCAGGGTCACGAGAGCGACAGGACGGATCATCCGAGCAGTTCCTTCCAACGCGCGATCTGGGCGCGAACCTGGGCGGGAGCGGTCCCGCCATAACTCATCCGGCTGGCCGCCGAGGCGGCCGGGGTCAGCACGGCGTAGACCGCGTCTGTGATCCGCGGCTCGATCGCCTGGAACTCGCCCAGCGAAAGGTCCGCCAGATCGACGCCCTTGGTCTCGGCCGCCTTCACGGCCGAACCTGTCACGTGGTGGGCGTCGCGGAAAGGCATGTTCAGTTCGCGGACCAGCCAATCGGCGAGATCCGTGGCGGTCGAGAAGCCCGCGCCGGCGGCGGCGGCCATCTTGGCGGTGTTCGGCGTCAGGTCGGCGATCATGCCGGCCATGGCCAGCAGGGACAGCTCCAGGGCGTCGAAGGCCTCGAAGGTCGGAACCTTGTCCTCCTGCATGTCCTTGGAATAGGCCAGGGGCAGGCCCTTCATCACCACGGTCAGCGTCGTGAGCGAGCCCAGGATCCGGCCGACCTTGGCGCGGATCAGTTCGGCCGCGTCGGGGTTCTTCTTCTGCGGCATGATCGAGCTGCCGGTCGTGAAGGCGTCGGTCAGCTTGATGAAGCCGAACATTGGCGTCGTCCACAGCACGATCTCCTCGGCCAGGCGCGACAGGTGCGTGGCGGTGATCGAGGCGGCCGACAGGGCTTCCAGGGCGAAGTCGCGGGCTGAAACGCTATCCAGCGAATTGGCGGTCGGGCGGTCGAAGCCCAGGGCCGCGGCGGTGGCGTGGCGGTCGATCGGGAAGGGCGAACCGGCCAGGGCGGCGGCGCCCAGCGGACACTCGTTCATCCGTGCGCGGGCGTCCTTGAACCGCGAGGCGTCGCGGCCGAACATCTCGACATAGGCCATCAGATGGTGGCCGAAGGTCACCGGCTGGGCCGGCTGCAGGTGGGTGAAGCCCGGCATCAGGGCGTCGGCATAGGCTTCGGCTTGGGCGACCAAGGCGCGCTGCAGGGCTTCCAGCTGACCCGCCGAACGCTCGCAGGCCTCGCGCACCCAAAGGCGGAAGTCGACGGCCACCTGATCGTTGCGCGAGCGGGCGGTGTGCAGCCGGCCGGCCGTCGGGCCGATCAACTCGCGCAGCCGCGCCTCGATGTTCATGTGGATGTCTTCGTATTCATCGCGGAACGGGAAGGCTCCGGCGGTGATTTCGCCCTCGATGGCGTCCAGGCCCTTGAGAATTTCCTCGCCGTCTTGGCTTGCAATCACGCCTTGGGTGATCAACATCCGAGCATGGGCGCGGGAGCCCGCCAGGTCCTGCGCCCACAGGCGCTTGTCGAAGCCGATGCTGACATTGATCGCCTGCATCAGCTCCGCTGGCTTGGCCGAGAACCTGCCGCCCCACATGGCTTGGCCCTGTCCGCCCGTCGCGGTCTTGGGCTTATCGGAGGCGTTGTCGGTCATATGAGCGAATTCCAGTCGGACAGGGACGAAGCCGCGCGCAAGCTCGGCCCGCTGAAGTGGGCGATCGGCGCCGTTCTGGTGATCGGCGTCGCGGCGGTTCTATACGTCATCGCTCAGGCTTCATTCAAACCCGCAGGTGTGGTCGACCTCAAGGAATTCAAGAAAGCGTCCCTGGAGAAGCTGGACGTGCCGACCCAGCCGCGCGCCGCGCCGGCCACGATCTTCACCGACGGCGCCGGAAAGCCCCACACCTTGGCCGATTTCAAGGGCCAGGTGGTGGTGATGAACCTCTGGGCCACATGGTGCGCGCCCTGCAAGAAGGAGATGCCGACCCTGGGCAAGCTGCAGGCCGCCTACGCGACCCAGCCGCTGAAGGTGCTGCCGATCAGCGTCGACCGCGACAGCGACCTCAACCTGGTCCAGGCCGAGATGGCCGCCAACCCGCCGCTGCAGGTCTATCGCGATCCCGGCTACAAGCTGTCGTTCGCGCTGGATCCACGCGCCGCCGGCTACCCGACCACCGTGATCTACGACAAGCAAGGTCGCGAGCGCGCCCGGCTGGCGGGCGACGCCGACTGGTCCAGCCCAGAAGCACGGGGTTTGGTCGAGGCGCTCCTACGCGAGCATTGAGGTCGGTCGCACGCTTAAGCATACCGACGTTTTTTGAATTGACCCCTCAACAGGGGCGTGTCCACTGTGCCGTGCAATCCTGGATTTGGGCCTGCGAACCGCTACCCGGACGACTGAGATTGTTACCTGCCCGCTTGTCCGGGCATTGGATCGTCTATCTCTAGGAGACCTCTACATGGCGACCGGCGTGGTGAAATGGTTCAACGGCACCAAGGGCTTCGGCTTCATCCAGCCCGATGACGGCGGCAAGGACGTGTTCGTCCACATCAGCGCCGTCGAACGCGCGGGCCTGCGCAGCCTGGACGAAGGCCAGAAGGTCAGCTTCGACACCGCCGAAGAGCGCGGCAAGGTCGCGGCGAACAATCTGAAGCCGCTCTAGGCGCCGGATTTCGAGCGTTTTTCGCTCGCATGGTTAAATTTGACGGGCGCCGGTTCCAACGAACCGGCGCCCGTCTGCTATGTGAGGGTCGATGACCGTCGATCCGCGCCAACTGGAAATCATCGCCGATCGCGCCTGGCCGGCGCGTCAGAGCGGGGCCCTGGGCGGATGGCGGCTGAACGCCTCGGACGGCTGGTCGCTGCGGATCAACGCCTGCTGGCCGCTGGGCGAGCCCGGCCGGCCGATCGACGAGGCGATCGACGCGGCGGAGGCCTTCTACGCCGCCCACGGCCTGCCCGTTCGCTTCAAGCTGTCGGATGGAGCCGTGGTCCCGGCCAACCTGTCCGAACATCTGCGCGCCCGCGGCTATCGGCCGACCCATGGCACCTTGATGATGGTGGGCGAGGCCTCGGGGATGATCGCGGGGGCGGCTGACCTGGCCGTGGTGCTTTCCGACTCGCCCGATCCGGCCTTCGAGGCGGTGCTGGCGGCCAGCGCCGGTGGCAACGCCGCCGACGCCCGCGAGCGTCTGGACGCCCTGGCCCGCATCCCCCCGCCGGCCCGCTTCGCGCGGCTGGACCTGGACGGTCAGGTCGCGGCCCTGGGCGCGAGCGCCATCGACGGCGAATGGGTTGGGATCTTCGGCATGCGCACCCTGCCCAGTCATCGCCGCAGGGGGCTGGCCAGCCGGGTCCTGGCGGCCCTGTTGCATGAGGCCCGCTTGCTGGGCGCTCGTCGGGCCTATCTGCAGGTCGAGGCCGACAACGCTCCGGCCATCGCCCTCTACAGCGGTCTGGGGTTCGTGCCGGCCTATGGCTATCGGTACTGGGTGGTCGAGTAGGCGTTTCAGGCGGCCCGACGCCTTGGCGGCTAAGGCAGGGCCAGGCCCATCTCCGCTCGCAACTGCGCCGGTGTTATCCCCGCGACCCGCAGCTCCCGCAGGGTCTGGGCCCTGTCGCGCTTGGCATAGCGCTTGCCATCAGGGCCGACCAGAAGGCGGTGGTGACGATAGATCGGGGTGGGCAGGTCCAGCAGGGCCTGCAGCAGGCGCTGGATGTGCGCGGCCTCGAACAGGTCCTGGCCGCGGATCACGTGGGTGATCCCCTGCAGGGCGTCGTCCAGCACGACGGCCAGGTGATAGGCCACCCCGACGTCCTTGCGGGCCAGGACGATGTCGCCGGCGGTTTCGGGGCGCGCGGCGATCATGCCGATTTCGCCGCCGGGTCCTGTCCCTTCCTCGGTGAAGCTTAGGTCATCGAAGCCGCCCAGGGCCCCGCGAGCCGCGTCCAGCGAAAGCCGCCAGGCAAAGGCCTCGCCCCGGTCCAGCCGCGCGGCCTCCTCGTCGGGGTGCAGAGGGCCGCCGACGAACGGCTCGGCCGGCTCGTGCGGGGCGCGGCCTATGTCCAGCTCCTTGCGGGTTCGGAAGCAGCGATAGACCAGACCTTTGTCGCGCAAGACGTCGATGGCGCGGTGATAGTCGATCAGGTGCTCGGATTGTCGACGCACCGGTTGTTCCCAGGATAGGCCCAACCAGGCCAGGTCCTCGAGGATCGAAGCCTCGAATTCGGGGCGGCTGCGGGTGGCGTCGATGTCTTCGATGCGCAGCACGAACCGGCCGTCCACGGCCTGGGCGGCGTCGAAGGCGGTCAGGGCCGAAAAGGCGTGGCCGCGATGCAGGTGGCCGGTGGGCGAGGGCGCGAAACGCGTGGCGAAGCGCATCTCCTCACCCGCAGCGAAGCGTACGGGGGAGGTGGCTCGACGCGTAGCGGCGAGACGGAGGGGGCGTGCGGCGGCTGCCCATCAACAGGTTCAGGCCTGATCAAGCTTGGCGAACATGCCCAGGTGTTCGAACACCGCGCGCAGGAAGGCCTCTTCGCCCCCCAGGGCTTCCTTCAGCGGATCGAACTGCTTGAAGGTGATCATCTCGGCCAGGCCGTGGCCAGCGCACCAGGCGGCGATCGTGGCCAGTTCCAGATCGAGCGGCGTGGCCGTTCCGCCGCTGCGCTCGTCGATGGTGTTGCGCACCTGGCAGTAGGCGCCTTCTTCCTTCATCTGCTCGGGCAGGGCGTCCTTGTCGCGCGAGCAGTCGTACATCACGCGGTAGAGGGCGGGATTGTCGCGGGCGAAGCAGACATAGGCCACGCCCAGGCTGGTCATCCGCTCCTTGCTGTCGGCGGCCTTGGCTCGGGCCTCGCCGAGGGCGGTGTCCAGGGCGGCCCAGCCCTCGTGGGCGACGGCGTCCAGCAGTTCGCCCTTGTCCTTGAAGTGGTGATAGGGCGCGGCCGGGCTGACACCGGCCTCCCGCGCCACCGCCCGCAGCGAAAGCGCCGCCGGACCCTCGGTTTCGAGGATGCGGCGAGCGGCCTCGACCAAGGCGCGGCTGAGGTCGCCGTGGTGGTAGGGACGGGCTTCGGAAGTCGCCGAGGAGGAGGGGGCCTGTGTCATCTCGGACACTGTAACCGTTCCTGTTCAAAAATCCATCCTAACGGCGTCAAGATTCATCTTGACATCGTTTAGATCGGTGATATCTAAGCATCGTCCAGATCGGGCTCGGTCTGGAACGAGGGACGGCTCAAAGATCGCCGCGCCTCGCAACCAAACTCAAGGATGTGTGTGATGACCAATACCTTCTTCGCCTTCGAAACGGCTCTCGACCGTATGGCCCTGGGCTTCTTCCTGGCCGCCGCCGTCGGCATCGCCGCCGCCTTGGTCGGCGTGGCGATCTAACCTCCGCAGCGCTTGTGGCCGACGGGACCAGCGGATTCCCACGCTGTCCCGCCGCCACGATCGCCGTTGAAGGTGTCGCCTGAACCACCCCAAGCCGCCCGCGCCTGATCGCCGGCGGCTTTTGCATGTCTTGATCCCGCCGCCGCGCGCGCCTAGGTCGAATGCTCCCGAGGCGGAACATCCCGCGCCGGGCCGGATTTTCCAGGCATGACCTTTCCTTCCTCCATCGCTGAGATGCGTCGATGAGCGTCGCCTTCACCAAGGAAGGCGACAGCGAGGCGTTCGCCGCCGACCTGCTGGACCGCCCGATCTCGCCGCATCCGAACCTGGTCACGCCATCGGGCCTGGCCCGGATCGAGGCGGCCCTGGCGCAGGCTCGCGCCGCTTACAGCGCCGCCCAGGCCGGCGGCGACGTCGCTCAGGACCGCACGGCCATGGCCCGAGCCACCCGCGACCTGCGCTACTGGTCCGCCCGCCGGGCCAGCGCCCAGCTGCGCGAGCGTGATCCGTCCGTCGAGGGCCTGCAGTTCGGCGGGACCGTCACCTTCGATCGCGAGGACGGTCGCCGCCAGACCTTCCGCATCGTCGGCGAAGACGAGGCCGACCCAGCCCAGGGCTCGGTGTCCTATGTCTCGCCGGTGGCTCGGGCCCTGCTGGGCAAGGGCGTGGGCGACACCGCCATGGTGGCCGGCGGCGAAGTCGAGATCATCGCGGTCGACGAGACCTGAAATCGTCCCGCCAGGACAGGGATGTCTTGGTTCTGTCGTCGACTTGGCTCATCCTTTCCATGCGTTCGGGAATGAATGGCGATTCCTGAGAATGCGTAGGAAGGAGGCCTGTCTTCAGTCCGATCGCGTATCCGCTTCATAAGGGCCGGTTCGGCCCACATCTTCGTAGGGGCCCTTGGGGCTCCGGAGGGAGGACCTGATGCAGGTGCTTTCCCGTCCCCCGTCCGGCATGCCGGCGCTCGTCCTCAACGCCGATTATCGGCCCCTGAGTTACTATCCGCTGTCCCTCTGGCCCTGGCAGGAGGTGATCAAGGCGGTGTTCCTGGACCGTGTCGACGTGGTCTCGACCTATGATCACGTGGTCCATTCGCCCTCGTTCGAGATGAAGCTGCCCAGCGTGGTGTCGCTGAAGCAGTATGTGCCGCAGGATCGTCCGCCGGCCTTCACCCGCTTCAACCTGTTCCTGCGCGACGGGTTCTCCTGCCAATATTGCGGCTCGCCCGACGAACTGACCTTCGACCATGTGATCCCTCGCTCGCGCGGCGGCCGGACCACCTGGGAGAACATCGTCACCGCCTGCGCGCCCTGCAATCTGAGCAAGGGCGGCCGCACGCCGCGCGAGGCGGGCATGCATCCGTTCCACACCGCGCGTCGTCCCAGCATGCACGAGCTGCAGGATCGCGGCCGCCGGTTCCCGCCGGGACACCTGCACGCCAGCTGGCTGGACTACCTCTACTGGGACATCGAACTGGAAGCCTAGAACGCGACGCAGCCGAGTCGCTAAAAATGTCCAGGAAACAAAGCTTTATGGCTCTGCTTGCATCGACTCACCACTGGGCGGACCCAAGGACTGGGGGCCGTCCAGCGGGAGGGTTCGATGCTTGCCAGTCCTTCGATGCTTCCAAGTCCCACGCTTCACGAGCATGGACGAGCGCTGTGCGTCAAACGCCGGTTGCGGTGGCTGATGGCCGCCATGACCCTGGCGAATGTCATCCTGTGGACCGTGGTGTTCGGGCTATAGGCGCAATCCGCCCATCGGCTCACGGGTTCTATCCTCACGCTTTCGGGCGAAAATCGGGAGAGACCCCATGATCAAGCGTATCACCTGATGGAAATCAGGCCTGGCGCGGAAAGCGTCGGGCGGCCCGCTCGGCGAAGCTGGCGGGCCGATCGGCCTTCAGCGTTTCGACGGGGGAGGGGAAGACGGCCTTGACCACCGGCGCAAGGCCGCGCGCGCCGCGTCGGCGGTCCTGGGCGGCGATCTCGGCGAAGGTCGCCGCGCCGCGTTTGCGAGCCAGGGCGCGGAGGTTCTCGATATGACTGATCAGGTGGACGACGCCCACGCCCACGGCGTCGGCCAGCACGTCGCTGATCGAGGCGCTGCGGTCGGCGGTGAAGAGTTGGGCCACCTCGATGCTCGCGCCCAGCAGCACAGCGGCCACGGCCAGGTCGTTGCGGCGCATACGGGGGAAAGCCAGGAAAGACACCGCCATCAGCCCGCCGAAGGCGATGGCGTGAGCCGCCTTGTCGCTCAGCCCGAACACGCTCTCAAGGCCCGGCCAGGGACCCAGCATCAGCACCGCGGCGGTCAGGGCGCCGCCGACCAGAACGGCGCGGGCGGTGGTCACGACATGGTTGGGCGTCAGCATGGGCTTCCTGGCTCGCGATGAGCCCAAAGCCTAGGGCGCCTTGGCCTACAAGCCGTGAAGGAACAGGGTCAACGGAAGATGACCAGGGCGCGCCGGCTGTCGGAGACGACGGCGCGCCCGGCGTCTATTTCTTC
>NZ_JBAPVS010000327.1:0-3224 GCF_049283275.1 Caulobacter sp.
AGGACCGCCTCTGGCGGCCGCGTCGCGGCGACGCGGCGCGTCGTCCTTGACTCGGTCAGACGCCAGAGCAGGCTCGCCATCAAGGTTTCAAGGCGCGGTCTCGCCGCTGCGGGCGGTCTTTCAAACATCCCCTCCACGCCCGTCATTCTCAGGCGAGGGTCTTGCCGTGAGTGCGTGTTCCCGTCCGGTCCCCTGGCCTAAATCCTCGACCCCGTCCAAACCGCAAGATCGGTCGAGCGCGCGACAGCCTCACGCGCCAAGCTGGGATCACCACAGCGGATGAGGACGATGACGACGGCGCTCGATCACTACCATGCCCGGATGCAGAGGGTGCTGGACCATATCGACCGGCATCTGGACGGCGATCTGGACCTGGAGGCGATGAGCAGCGTCGCGGCGTTTTCCAAGTTCCATTTCCACCGGCAGTTCAAGGCGACCTTCGGGGTGTCCCTGCACCGCTATGTCCAGCTGGCCCGCCTGCGGCGGGCCTCCAAACGGCTGGCCGAGCAGGGGCAGAGCGTCACCGACATCGCCCTGGACGCCGGTTACGAGACGCCCGACGCCTTCGCCCGCGCCTTTCGTCAAAGGTTCGCGCAATCGCCGTCCAGTTTCCGGAAATCGCCCGACTGGGCGCCGTGGCTCCAGGCCTTCGGGCCTCTCAACGCCGCCAGGAGCAAGATCATGCCGACGACCTTCACCCCCGACCAGGTGATCATCCGCGAAGTGGCCCCGACCCGCGTGGCGATCTTCGAACACCGGGGCGATCCGGAGACCTTCGACGTCACCCGCGATCGGTTCATCGCCTGGCGCAAGGCCGCCGGGCTTTCGCCCCGCACCAGCCCGACCTTCAACATCTGGCATTCCGAGCGGCGCCCGGCCGATCCCGCCGACTACAGCATGGATCTGTGCGTCGGGCTCGGCGCCGATCAGTCGATCGATCCGGCGGATCCGGCGGTTAAGGCCGGCGAAATCCCTGGCGGACGCTGCGCGGTGCTGCGCGTGACCGGCGACACCCACAATCTGGAGCCCGCCGCCCTCTACCTGTACCGCGACTGGCTGCCGGCCAGCGGCGAGGAGATGCGCGACTTCCCCATCTACTGCCAACGCTTCTTCCTGGACGAACCCGAGCAGGGCACGGCGGCCGAGCTGCATCTGCCGCTGAAGTAGGGGCGCGGCTACAACCGCCCGCGTCGGCCGCCCTTGAGCTTGTCCAGCGCCCGGCGGGCGTGCTCGGCCTGGGCCGCGACCGGGGCCAGGGCCGCGCCCAGCGCGGGGAGGGCTTCGACGCCCCCTGGAACGCTCGGCGCGGCCTTGATCGGCATGATCAGCGCCACCTTGCGGGCCATGGCGGCGATCTCGCCGCAGGCCTTGGCCTTGTCGCGGGCCCGGCGGATCTCGCCGGGGTCGTCGCTGTGTTCGAGGATCGCCCAGGCCGCGTCGAGGGCGGCCATGAGCTTGGTTTGCAGGGCCTGGCACCAGGCGGGGATGTTGGTCTGGGTCATGCCGCTAGTGTGCGGCCGTCCCGGAGGGTGGGGATAAGAAACGTGCGTTTTTGTGTAAGCGGTTGGAATTGTTGATGTCGTGCTCGCCGGGAGCGGGGATGGACGCTGATGTCCCTCTCCCCCTGCGGGAGAGGGTGGCGGTCCGGAGGGCCGTCGGGTGAGGGGGCTCTCAAACGACGACCGCCGCGACCGGCCTTTCGGCTTGTCGCGGCGGTTCTGGTCTTCGACCCCTCATCCGGCGCTGCGCGCCACCTTCTCCCGCAGGGGGAGAAGGAAGAGCGACCCTGTGGATAACTTTCGCCGTCGCGCGCCTCTTGCCACCGGCGTCTTCAGCCTCGAAGGTGACCCGCTCACCGAGAACCGCCGCTTGACCGCCTTTCTCCGCCTCTTCCAGACCGACCCTGGGCCGCGCATCGAGGGCCACAGGGTGTTCCTGCGCCTGCCTCGGCTGCACGACTACAAGCCGTGGGCGGAGTTGCGGGCGCGGTCGGCCGACTTCCTCAAGCCCTGGGAGCCGACCTGGCCGGAGGACGATTTGACGCGGCCGGCCTTCCGCGCCCGGCTCAACGCCTACGCCCGCGAACTGGAGACCGGCGAGGCCTTTCCCTTCTTCATGTTCCGCCGCGACGATGGGTCGCTGATCGGCGGGGTGCGATTGTTCCACATCCGTCGCGGCGTCGCCCAGTGCGGGGTGATGGGCTATTGGATCGGCCAGTCCTACGCCGGTCAGGGCTATATGACGGACGCGGTCCGGGCGGCGATCGACTTCGCGTTCGGCGACCTGGCGCTGCATCGGCTGGAAGCGGCCTGCATGCCGGAAAACGAAATCTCGGCGGCTGTTCTGCTGAAATGCGGCTTCGCCGAGGAGGGATATGCGCCCGCTTATCTGAAAATTAACGGCGAATGGCGAGATCATCGTCTGTTCGGGATGGTCGCGCCAGAATAGCGTGGGCCCGTGCACAGCGCCTTCGGGCGCAGGATCAGGGTATGCCGTTCAAGATTAGTCAGCGACGCGTATGGGACGCCACGGCCACGCTCGAGGCCTTGGGCGCCGCCGAAGTCGCACTGTGGCTCTGGGAGCCCGAAGCCGACCGCCTGCGCATCAACGGAGCCGCGCGCCTTCTGGGTTTGGGGCCGCTGGCCCCGGACTGCTCCTCCGCCGCCTTCCGCGCCCTGACCCTGCCCCAGGACCGCGCCCACGCCGAAGACATCCTCAAGGTTCGCCCGCCGGGCAGCGAGATCGTCGCCCGCCTGCGCATGCGCAACGGCGGCACCTGCATCTGGCGCGGCACCTGGCTGGAGGACGGGGTGCGGGCCGCCGGGGTCATCGCCCCCGAATCAAAGTTCGTCGCCTCCGAGCGCGACAGCCTGACGGGTCTGCTGGACCGCAAGAGCTTCATCGCCCAGGCCCGCGAACGGCTGGGCAGGAGCGGCGTCCATGAACTGGTCGTCGCCGACGTCGATCGCCTGCGCCGCCTGAACGAGGCCCTGGGCCACGAACGCGCCGACCTGGTGCTGGCCGCCCTGGGCTCGCGCCTGGCCGCCGCCTTCCCGGCCGAGGCCTTGCTGGGCAGGATCGGCGAGGACGAGTTCGCGGTGCTGTGCGACCCGGCCGGCTTCGAGCCCGCCGAACTGCTGCGCAACGCCCTGGAGCAGCCCCTGCGGGTGGCCGGCTTCGACATCCACCCGACCCTGTCGATCGGCGCCGTCTCGGCCGAGGGC
>NZ_JBAPVS010000328.1:0-16879 GCF_049283275.1 Caulobacter sp.
GGCAGGCCGAACGGCTTGAGGCTGGCGACCGAGGGGCGGGCGATGGCCAGGCCGCGGTCGGGGCCGGCGCCCAGCAGAGCCGCCAGGCCGTTGCGGGTCTGGGCGATCTGTTCGTCAATGGCGGCCAGTTCGGCGCGCGCGTTGGGCGGACCGGCCTCGGCCTGGCGCAGCTCGCCGCGCGTGTCGAGGCCGTTGGTCACCCGATCGCTGACCAGTGTCAGGGTTTCCTGCCGCAGGGCCACTGACCGTTCGGCCACGTCGCGCTCGGCGTAGAGGCGGGCGAGGTCCGCATAGGACGCGGCGACCGAGGTGGCCAGCATCAGGCGGGCCTGGGCGGCGTCGGCCTGGGCGGCCCTGGCCTCCGAGGTCGCGGCGGCGACCGCCGCGCGGTTCTTGCCCCAGAAGTCCAGCTCCCAGCTGAAGTCCAGGCTCAGCCTGCCGTAGTCGTTGTAGCCTTGGGGCACGAAGTCGGCGGGGATGCCGTTGTTGTAGCTCTGCTTGGCGCGTTCGACACCGCCGTTCGCGCCGACGCTGGGCAACTGCGCGGCCTTGGCCTGGTTGGCCAGGGCTTGGGCCCGGCGCAGGCGGGCCTCGGCCTGGGCCAGGGTGGGCGAGCCCGTCAGGGCCTCGTCGACCAGGGCGTCCAGCTGGGCGTCGCCATAGGCCTTCCACCAGGCGTCGACCGGCCAGGCGGCGGTGTTCGAGACGGCCAGGGTCCGGGCCGTGGCGTAAGCTTCAGGGGCCTTGGCGACCTGGGCGGGCGTAGCGGACGGCATGGTGGCGCAGGCGCTGGTCAGCAGGGCGGCCAGAAGGATCGAGACGGTGGCGCCGACCTCGCGAGATCCTGGGAATTTGGAAGCGAAGGGCTTGTTCAGGGCGTTGGAAGTCATGAGCGCCGACCTTGAATTGACCGTACTGTACGGTCATATAGTGGCGGTCATATAACCAGCAGCTTGACGGGATCAAGGGGGGCACCGAAGGAAAAGAAATGATGCAGGACGTGATGAGACCGCGTCTCGACCGAGACGCCCGCCGCGAAGCCATCCTGGACGTCGCCAGCGACGTGTTCCTGGAGGAGGGCTACGCCAACGCGTCCATGTCGACGATCGCCGCGCGGGTCGGCGGATCCAAGGGCACGCTCTACAACTACTTCAAGAACAAGGAAGAGCTGTTCGCCGCCTATGTGGTGCGCCACTGCGCCTGGCAGCGCGACGCCATGTTCGAGATCGAATCCGAGCTGGGCGACATCCGCGAGGCCCTGATCAAGACCGGGCGCATTTATCTGTCGATCGTGCTGAGCGATTTCAGCATGGCCAATTTCCGGGTGATCGTCGCCGAGGCCCAGCGCACGCCGGAGATCGGCCATGCGTTCTACGAGGCCGGTCCCCGGAGCGGATCGAAGCGGCTGGGCGCGGTGCTGCAGAAGGCGGTCGACGGCGGGCAGCTGAAGATCGACGACCCGGTCCACGCCGCGCGGCAGTTCATCGGCCTGTGCCAGAACCACATGCTGAAGGCCCGGCTGTGCAACGCCATGGCCGAGCCGACGCCCGAGGAAATCGATCGCGAGGTGCTGCCGGCGGTCGACATGTTCCTGGCCGCCTACGGAACCCGTCGTTAGGCGATTTCCGCTTGGCGCGGGAGGCGTAAGGCGGCACTTGGTCCCGCGGAGGCGCGGTCGTTCGGCGCTCCGCTAGAGGAAAGCTTGGCCATGCAAGGCGTCACGATCGTCGACCACCCCCTGGTCCGCCACAAGCTGACCCGGATGCGCGACAAGCAGACCTCGACCAAGACCTTTCGCGCCCTGATGCGCGAGACGGCGACCTTGCTCTGCTACGAGGTCACCCGCGCCCTGCCGACCCACACCGTCGAGATCGAGACGCCGGTGGCCCCGACCAAGGCCGAGGAGATCTCGGGCAAGAAGCTGGTCTTCGCGCCGATCCTGCGCGCCGGACTGGGCATGGCCGAGGGCATGCTGGACCTGGTGCCTTCGGCGCGGGTGGCGCACATCGGCCTGTTCCGCGACCCGGCCTCGCTGGAGGCGGTGGAATATTACTACAAGACGCCCGAGGACATCGCCGACCGCCTGGTCATCGTCGTCGACCCGATGCTGGCGACCGGCCACACGGCGGTCGCCGCCCTGAATCTGCTCAAGCGCTCCGGCGTCACCGACCTGCGCTTCGTCTGCCTGGTGGCTTCGGTCCAGGGCGTCGAAACCCTGCGCGCCGCGCATCCCGACGTGCCGATCTGGGCGGCGGCGGTGGACGCCGAGCTGAACGATCACGGCTACATCGTGCCCGGGCTGGGCGACGCCGGCGATCGGACCTTCGGCACGCGTTAGACTCGGCGCAAGGCCCCGCTCGTCAGGCCACGCCGGCTCGCAGCAGGTCGTGGACATGCAGGATGCCGACCGGGCGGTTCTGATCGACGACGAACAGCACGGTGATGCGCCGCTCGTTCATCACCTTCAGCGCCTCGGCCGCCAGGGCGCCGGGCGCTATGGTCAGCGGGGCGCGGGTCATGACCTCGCTGGCCACGTGGCTCATCAGTCCGTCCATATGGCGGCGCAGATCGCCGTCGGTGATCAGGCCGCTGAGCGCGCCGTCCGGAGCGACCACCCCGACCGCGCCGAACCGCTTTTCGCTCATCACCAGCAGCGCCTCGGGCATCGGGGCGTCCTCACGGGTCAGGGGCACTTCGTCCTCACCGTGCATCAGGTCGCCCACCGTGCGCAGCATGGCGCCCAGCTTGCCGCCGGGATGGAAGACGCGGAAATCGCTGGCGGTGAAGCCGCGCCGCTCCAGCAGGGCCACGGCCAGGGCGTCGCCCAAGGCGATCTGCAGGGTGGTGGAGGTGGTCGGGGCGTTGACCTCCGCCGTGGCTTCCGGCGCGTCGGGCAGCAGCAGCAGGATGTCGGCCGCCCGGCCCAGCTGGCTGTCGGCGACGGCGGTGATGGCGATCAGCGGGATCGAGAACCGCTTGGCGTAGGCCAGGCTGTCGGACAGCTCGCGCGCTTCACCGGACTTGGACAGGGCCAGCACCACGTCGCCCTGGCCGATCATGCCCAGGTCGCCGTGGCTGGCTTCCGCCGCGTGCACGAACATGGCCGGCGAGCCGGTCGAGGCCAGGGTGGCGGCGATCTTGCGGGCCACGTGGCCGGACTTGCCGATGCCCGTGCAGACCACTCGGCCCTTGGCGTCGAACAGGGCCTCGACGGCGCGGACGAACGAATCATCAAGGGCGGTCGACAGCAAGGTCAGAGCCTGGGACTCCGCGTTCAGCACCCGCTGGCCCACGGCGATCGCGTCGAAGACGCTCATGGCGCGGTCGCCGCCGCGGCGCGGGCCTCGCTCACCAGTTCGCGGGCCCGTTGATCGCGAAGGGCGGCCGCGTCCTTCTCGCGTTGGATCTTCACGCGCATTTCCTGCCTCTGTTGGATCGGGACCGAGCCGAACGGCCCTGGCGAGCGGGCGCCGTAGCCCTGCGGCCAGACGAGGGAAAGCGCGACCAGGGCAAGGCCGATGAGCGCCAGGAAGGGCATGAAGATGCGATCAGGCATGGCCTGCCTATAGCATGCCCCCCAAAGGAGAGAAGGGCGAGAGAACGGCAAGACGGAGGCGGCAGCGCTTGACGCGGGGCCGACCGCAGCTTAGCCCGCCCTGCGACATATCCTGGAGGTCCAATGCCTGTTCTCGTCCTGCTCCGCCACGGCCAGAGCCAATGGAATCTCGAAAACCGTTTCACCGGTTGGGTCGATGTCGATCTGACCGCCGAGGGTGAGGCCCAGGCTCGCAAGGGCGGCGAGCTGATCAAGGCCGCCGGCGTCGACATCGACGAGGCCTTCACCTCGGTCCAGACGCGCGCCATCCGCACCTGCAATCTCGCGCTGGACGCGGCCGGCCAGAGCTTTGTCCCCGTCACCAAGGACTGGCGCCTGAACGAGCGCCACTACGGCGGCCTGACCGGGCTGAACAAGGCCGAGACCGCCGAAAAACACGGTGAGGAACAGGTCAACATCTGGCGCCGGTCCTACGACATCCCGCCGCCGGAACTGGCCCCGGGCGGGGAGTACGACTTCAGCAAGGATCGACGCTATGCGGGCAAGGACCTGCCCGGCACCGAAAGCCTGAAGACCACCCTGGTGCGTGTGCTGCCCTACTGGGAAGCGGCCATCGCGCCCAAGCTGATGGCTGGCGAGACGATCCTTGTGGCCGCCCACGGCAATTCGCTGCGGGCCATCGTCAAGCACCTGTTCAACGTCCCCGACGCCGACATCGTCCATGTCGAGATCCCCACCGGCAATCCGCTGGTCATCGACCTGGACGGCGCCCTCAAGCCGACCGGTGCGCGTTACCTCGACGAAAGCAGGGCCCAGCCGCTGCCGGCGGCGCGCTGAACCGACGTTTCGGGGCACTCCGGGCGAGCGCCTCCGGTGTCGTGAAGGGCTTGGAAACGCAGCGTTAATGCCGTTCGCGCATTGTACGGTTCTAGCCCTTCGGGGAGTCGATACGAGCCGTCATGAACGCCCCTCCCGCGGCAGGCCAAGAGCACAAGCGCCTGACGCAGCACGATGTCGACGTGATCTGCGCCAAGCATGACCGCCTGTGGTCGGCTCGGATGGGCGGCGCTCGAGCGGTCTTTGCTTTCTGCGATCTGTCGGGCCTGTCGGTCACAGGCCGCAATCTGTGCGACGCCGACTTCACCGGCGCCCTGATGGTCGGCTGCGACATGCGGCGCGCCAAGCTCGACAACGCCGCGATGTACGGCGCGGACATGGCGGGCTCCGACCTGACCGACGCTTCGATGCGCCGCACCGACCTGCGCGGGTCCAGCCTGCGCGGCGCCAACCTGACCGGAGCCGATCTGTTCGAGGCCGATCTGCGCGAGGGCCAGATCGCCGCCGCCGACCGCAAGGAAGGCTATCGCATCGTCGAGCCCCAGCAGCGCGAGGCCCAGGCGACCGGCGCTATCCTGGCCGGCGCCAACCTGGAGCGCTCGCGCCTGTCGGGCATCATCGCCACCAAGGCCGACTTCAGCGACGCGATCCTCAAGGACGCCAAACTGGTGCGGGCCAACCTCAAACAGGCCAATTTCAACGGCGCCAACCTGGCCGGCGCCGACCTGTCGGGCGCCAATCTGTTCGGGGCCGATCTGCGCAACACGGTCCTGGTCGGCGCCAAGACCATGTCGTGGAACATCAACGACACCAACATGGACGGCGCCTTGACCGACAAGGCGTCGGGCAAGGATGTGTCCGAGATGCCCTATGAGCAGATGATCGCCGATCATGCCCGCTGGTGCGAGACGGGCGGCGACGAGGGCAAGCCTTCGGTGTTCGACAAGGCCGACCTGCGCAACCTGAAATCCGTCCGCGGCTTCAACCTGACCGCCCTTTCGGCCAAGGGGGCGGTGTTCTACGGCCTGGACATGGAAAGCGTGCAGATGCAGGGCGCGCAGCTGGAAGGCGCCGACCTTCGATCGTGCAACCTGCGTCGGGCCGATCTGCGCGGGGCGCGGCTCAAGGGCGCCAAGCTCACGGGGTCGGACCTGCGCGAGGCCCAACTGGGTCCGCTGCTGATCGGCCGCGACCGCCTGCTGCCCAGCGACCTGACCGGGGCGCTTCTGACCAATGCCGATCTGGCTCGGGCGGACCTGCGCCAAGCCTGCCTGAACGGCGCCGACCTCTCGCGCGCCAACTTCACCAACGCCCTGCTCAAGGACGTCGACATCACCGGCGCCATTCGCCTGGGCGCACGCGGCTTGGACGAGCTGATCTAGACGGCGATCAGCGCCAATTCGCGAAAGTTGCGACAAATCGGCGCGCCCTTAACGCTTCGCTCGTCGATCGCCGGTATCCCGGTGTGATCAATGGGTTTTTCGAGGACAAGCGGAAGATATGAGCGCGGCGCAGAACATTGCGGGACGGCGGCGTCTTAGCCAAGCCGAGCTCGACATGATCGTGTCCGCGCACGAGAAGTTCGTTACGGGCAAACAGGGCGGCAAGCGGGCTTCGCTGAGGTTCATGAACCTGTCGGGTCTGGATCTGTCGTTCCGCAACCTGGCCGACGCCGACTTCTCCGCTTCCATTCTCGACGGTTGCCGCATGGTCCGCACGCGGCTGGAACGGGCCAATATGTTCGGCGCCGACTTGCGCAAGGCCGATCTGCGTCAGGCCGTTCTGGTTCGCGCCGACCTGCGCGGGGTTTGCCTGCGCGGCGCGAACATGGCGCAGGCCGACCTGACCCAGGCCGATTTCCGGGAAGGGCAGGTGGCTATTCCTCACCCGCGCAAGGGGCTTGAGACCCTGCGCCATCAGGCCCGCAGCGGCGAGGTCGACGAGGTGAATTTCTCGGGCGCCACGCTGGACGGATCGCAATTTTCCGGCGTGTCGGCTTTCAAGGCCGACTTCAGCGATTGCTCGCTGCGCGGGGCCAAGCTGGTTGGGGCGAACCTCAAGGAAGCCAATCTGAGCGGAGCCATTCTGGACGGCGCGGACGTGAGGGGCGCCAACCTCGAGGGGGTCAATTTCACGGGCGCGGTGATGGCGGGCGTCGACACGTCCACCGCTCGCACCGCCGGGGCGGCGATGCAGGACTGCCTGAGGGACCCGACCGAACGGGCGCTTTCGCGCGTCGAGGAAATCCACCGGCGCTGCCTGGCCAACCAGTCCTGGTGCAAGACCGGCGGCAAGGAGGGCGAGCCCGCCCGCCTGGACGGCGAGGACCTGCGTCCGCTCGGCGATCGGCTCAAGGGCCTGCGACTGACGGCGATGAACGCTTCGGGCGCCTGCATGGTCGGCATCGACCTGTCCGGGGCCCAACTGCAAGGGGCCAATCTTCAGAACGCCGACCTGCGCATGGCCAATCTGCGCGGCGCTGACCTGCGGGGCGCCAAGCTGTCGGGGGCCAATCTGACCAAGGCCGACCTGCGCCAGGCCTTCCTGTCACCGCTGCCGCTTGGACCGGAACGCAAGACGCTGGTCATCTTGAAGTCGGCGCGTCTGCGCTACGCCCTGCTCCAGGCCGCCGATCTGAGCGAAGCTGTGTTCGACGGCGCCGATCTGCAGGGCGCTGACTTCACAGGCGCGCGGCTGTCGAAGGCCAGCCTGCGGGGCTGCGACCTGACCCAGGTTCAGGGTCTGGATTTCACGCCGGCCTAGAGGCGATCCGTTGGATGAAACGTCGGAACGGCCGGGCCTCGCTGAGTCCGCCCGTGCGAACCCCGTCCTCATCGCGCCAAAAGGAAAGGGCGGCGCCTGACGGCGCCGCCCTGAAAGTCTAGAGGGGTGATGGGTTAACGTTCGAGGGCGGCGTTAGGCTGCCTTTTCGTCTTGGGGCTTGCCTTCGATCAGCGGCGAGGTCGACTTGATCTCGATCGTGCGGGGCTTGAGGGCCTCGGGCAGTTCGCGCTTCAGCGAGATGGACAGCAGGCCGTCCGACAGGGCCGCGTCGGTCACGATCACGTAGTCGGCCAGCTGGAAGCGGCGCTCGAAATTGCGCTCGGCCAGGCCGCGATGGAGGTAGCGCTTGGCTTCGTCATTGGCCGGCTTGCGGCCGGTGACGGTGAGAAGGTTTTCCTTCACCTCGATGCCGAGTTCTTCCGACTTGAAGCCGGCGACGGCGATCTCGATGCGGTACGCGTTCTCGGCGGTGCGCTCGATATTATAGGGGGGGTAGCCCGAAGCGGCCTCGTTCGAGGCGGCGGCGTCCAGGAGGGCGGCCAGCCGGTCGAAACCGACGACGGAGCGATACAGGGGGGACAGGTCGATCGTACGCATGGTCACATCCTTCTTTTCAAGCAAGGTTGTTCAATCCGTTCAAACCCTTGGCGACCCGATTTGGCGTCGCCGGCGGTCTGGAAGGCCCAGATTTCCGGCGCCTTCGAGGTCAAGGTGGTGAGCCGTTTTTCGACTTCAAGGGGTTGAATGTGCGGCTTGACGGTGAATCGCTTGATCGGTGTTCGGCCACAGCTAAGGTCGGTTCACCGGCTTCCGGCCCCGCCTTGGAGAGCTCCGACGATGACCTGCCGCCGCCATCTTTTCCTTCTCGCCGCCGCGACGTTCTGCCTTTCCGCTTCGCCGGTGTTCGCCGCCGACGCGGCGCTGCAGGCGGCCGTCGCTTCGCCTGACCGCACGCCGGCCAACCTGGCCCGCGACGGCGCCCGCCATCCTTACGAGAGCCTCAGCTTCTGGGGGCTGAAGCCCAAGCAGACCGTGATCGAGGTGTCGCCGGGCGGTGGCTATTGGACGGAAATCCTGGCGCCCTACGCCAAGGCCACCGGCGGAACCTATGTCGCCGGTCTCGCCGATCTGGCCAATCCGAAGATCTCGGACGGAGCCCGCAAGGGCAGGGCGAACTTCGAGACGCGCTTCATGGACCCCGCCAAGTACGGGACCGTGCGGTTCGTGAACTTCGGACCGGTCGCCGGGCCCTTGGGCGCGGCGGGTTCGGCCGATCTGGTCCTGACCGCGCGTAACGTCCACAACTGGACTGTCCAGCCGGGCGTGGCCGACAAGATCTTCGCCGACTTCTTCGCCGTACTGAAGCCCGGCGGGATCCTGGCGGTCGAGGACCATCGCGCCGATCCCAAGGCGGAGAGCGACAAGGGCGCGGACGGCTATCTGGCGACGGCGACGGTGGTGGCCTTGGCGGAGAAGGCCGGTTTCAAGCTCGACGCCAAGTCCGAGATCAACGCCAATCCCAAGGACACCAAGGACCATCCGTTCGGAGTCTGGACCTTGCCACCGACCAAACAGACCGCGCCGAGCGGCCAGCCGGCCGATCCGACATTCGACCGCACGAAGTATGACGCCATCGGCGAGAGCGACCGCATGACGCTGCGGTTCCGCAAGCCGGGCTGAGACCTGGTCGGTCCGGGCGAAGTTTCGCCAAGGTCGCGTGCATGATCGGGCTCTGAAATGATGGTGGGTGGCGGCATGAGTTCAGGACTTCGATGGTCGCGGCGCGGGCTGCTGACGGGCGCCGCCGCCCTGAGCCTGGCGGGATGCGGCCGCAAGGCGGCCAAGCCGGACCCAGCCAAGCCGGCGGCCGCGACCGGCGTCATGACTCTGAAGGACGCCACCGAGGGCGACTGGCGCTCACCCGCCGACAAGGCCCGCGATGTCTGGCGTCATCCCGTCGAGAGCCTGGAGTTCTGGGGGCTCAAGCCGGGCCAGACCGTGGTCGAGTTCTGGCCCGGCGCCGGCTGGTACACCGACATTCTCGCCCCTTATCTGGCCGCCACCGGCGGCAAGCTCTACGCCGCCTCGCTGCAGACCGATCTGCCGGACGATCCCAGCGCCAAGGCGGCGGTCGAGGAATATCAGCGCAAGCTCGCCGACAAGAGGAAGCTGTACGGCGAGGTGGTCATCACGGCCTTCGGGCCGACCAGCGGCCCGGCGGCGCCGGCGGGATCGGCCGACCTGGTCCTGTTCCTGCGCAACCTGCACAACTGGATGGCGGCGGGCCTGGCCGAGAAGGCTTTCCGGGAGGCCCTGACCGCGCTCAAGCCCGGCGGCGTCCTGGGCGTCGAGGAGCATCGCGGCGAGCCCGGACGGGTCCAGGACGTGCTGGCCGCGGACGGCTATGTGCAGCAGGCCTATGTGATCGAAATGGCCAAGGAGGCCGGCTTCGTCCTGGCGGGCGAAAGCGAGATCAACGCCAATCCCAAGGACACCAAGGATCACCCGTTCGGTGTCTGGACCTTGCCGCCGACCCGGCTGTCGGCGCCGCGCGGCGAGCCGGCCGAGCCCGGTTTCGACCACGCCAAATACGACGCCATCGGAGAGAGCGACCGCATGACCCTGAAATTCGTGAGGCCGAAATGAGCGGGGATCCGAACAGGCGCGCCGTCGCTTCAACCCTGGCCGCCCTGACGCTGGTTTCCACGATCCCGTCCGCGGTTCGGGCTGACGGTGGCAAGATCGCGCCCGCCACCAAGGTCTTTTCGTTCCTGGAAGCTTTTCTCAAATTACCGGCCGCCGAGCGCTCCAGGATCAAGCTCAGCTATGCCCTCCTGCGCGACGGCAAGCGGGCGGCCGGACTCAAGGCGACCTTGATCGAGGCCGGCGGCGTGCGCACGCCGCTGCCGATCGACGGCGAGGGGCGGTTCGAGCGCATGCCCACCCTGGCCCAACTTCAGGCCAAGGCTCAGGTCAGCTTCGATGTTCCCGCCGACACCAAGCTGGGTTCGTCGATGCTGCTCGATCCGGTGCTCAAACCCGCCGCCGAGTACGATGCGCGAGAGCTGGTCGCCACGGTCGAGGACTCCAACCGGGCCATTCGCAAGGCCGCCGGTCTCATGGCCATGATGGCCCCGCACATGGACGGGCTGAAATTCCTGGCCGCCGATTCCGGCGTGGCGATCTTCCCCAACGGAAGCTCCAAGCCTCTGCCGGCCGATGCGGGGGCGGTTGTCTTCGAGCCCGGCCAATTCAAAGGCGCGTCCCGCGTCCGTTTGGCTAAAACCCCGTCAGCGGTGGATTATTACGTCGCGAAGAAATAGCGGCCGGCGCGTCTGAACAGTGTTTACTCGCCGCGATCCAGCGGCCAGTCTGCCGCCCAGAATCCACGCGCCACAGAGGGAGACGCGCTTATGGCTACGTTGCAGGAAATCACCGATCGTATCAAAGGCGCCGTCGGCGACGACAGCGGCCTTGGCAAGAGCCTGAAGTTCGATCTGAAGGACACCGGCGTCATCCATATCGACGGCGGATCGGTCACCAATGAAGACAAGCCGGCCGACCTGACCATGACCCTGTCGTTGGACGACCTGCTGGCCATCGGCGCCGGCTCGCTGGATCCGACCATGGCGGTGATGACCGGCAAGCTGAAGCTGTCGGACATGGGCGTGGCCATGGCCCTGCAGTCGAAGATGGCGGCCCTGTTCGCGAAGATGCGTTGATCCATGGGGGATGCGGCGCCGCTGGTCTCGATCCCCGAGGCGCCGATCCCCGACCATGGAAAGGCCGAATGGTTCAACGGCGCGGATGGGGCGACCCTCCGCGCCGCGCTCTTTTCGCCGGAAGGCCCGCCCCGCGGCTCGGTGGTGGTCAGTCCCGGCCGCAGCGAGCCGATCGAGAAATATTTCGAGGTCGTGCAGGACCTGCTGGACCGGGGTTTCGTCGTCCTGATCCATGACTGGCGGGGTCAGGGGCTTTCGCATCGCGCCCTGCCGGATCGGCTCAAAGGCCACGCGGCCGGATTCAAGCACTTCCTCTCCGACCACCATGCGCTGCTGGCCGCGTTCGAAGCTCGGCTGCCCAAGCCCTGGATCGCCGTGGGGCACTCCATGGGCGGCAGCCTCGTGATTCTGGCCCTGGCCATGGGCGAGGCGCGTTTTTCGGCGGCGGTGCTGTCCGCGCCGATGCTGGGCCTCAACACCAGCGGCAGGCCGCCGAGCGCGGCCCGGGGCTTGGCTTGGCTGATGAGCCGCTCAAGGTTCAGGGGCGAATACATGCTGGGCGACACCGGCGATCCGTTTGCCCAGACCTTTCCCAAGGACGCTCTGACCCACGACGCGGCTCGTTACGCTCGCCACCAGGCCCAGATTCGCGCCAATCCCGACATCGCCCTGGGCGGCGTCACCTGGGGTTGGACCGATTTCGCCTTTTCGATCTGCGCTTGGCTGCGGCGCTCCAAGGGTGTCGAGGCCGTATCGATCCCCGTGATCATCGTCGGAGCGGGCCAAGACAGCCGGGTGCTGGTCGCCGACGAGAAGGCGATCGCCGGCCGACTGCCCAAGGGACGCTATGTCGAGATTCCCGACGCCTTCCACGAAATCCTGATCGAGACCGACGATCGCCGGGCGGTGTTCTGGAAGGCGTTCGACGAGACGGTGGAGACCGTGCTTCGCTAGCTACTTGGCCGACCGTCGCAGCGACACCAGCGCCTCGTCCAGACAGCGGCGGTCGCCGGAGATCACCATCTGGCCGCCGTCTTGCCCGATCGGTTCGCCACGCCAATCGGTGACGATCCCCCCGGCGCCTTCGATCAGGGGGATAGCCGCCTCGATGTCCCAGGACTTCAAGCCGGCCTCGATGACCATGTCCATCTTGCCCATGGCGACCATGGCGTAGGCGTAGGCGTCGCAGCCCAGGCGGGCCAGCTTGGCGGCGGCGCGCACCTGCAGCCACGCGCCGCGCTCGGCGCCGTCGAAGCAGGCGTCTGGATCGGTGGTGGAGATGATCGCCTCGGTCAGCTTGGGGCACTCGCGCACTTGGATCGCGCGCTCCGAGCCCTGCGAAATCAGGCGCGAACCGGCCGCCGAGCCGATGAAGACCTCGCCCGTATAAGGCTGGCCGATCGAGCCCAACACCGGACGCCCCTGATGGCGCAGGCCGATCAGGGTGGTCCACAGCGGCAGACCCGAGATGAAGGCGCGCGTGCCGTCGATCGGGTCGAGCACCCAGACGAATTCGGCGTCCGGGCGGTCTTCGCCGTACTCCTCGCCGATCACCCCGTGCTCGGGATAGCGTTCGGCGATCA
Organism: Caulobacter sp.; assembly: GCF_049283275.1. Lineage (GTDB taxonomy): Bacteria > Pseudomonadota > Alphaproteobacteria > Caulobacterales > Caulobacteraceae > Caulobacter. The sequence continues at coordinate 12,483 of NZ_JBAPVS010000328.1, forward strand.
GCTTGCGGATCACCGCCTCCGCGCCGCGGTCGGCTTCCGTCACCGGATCGAACGCGGCGTGGCTTTCGCGGGGCAGGTTCTTGCCCGCGCCCTTGTCCTCCAACCCATGGTCGGCCCGAAACAGCGGCAGGATCGCCGCCGCCGAAGCGCGGTTGAGGTCGAGTACGAAAGCGTCGAACTGGGCGAGGTGATCGGTGGCGAGGGTCATGAGGCGAGGCTTTAGCCCGCTCTTGGACTGGACGCCACCGTTCGCGATCTCGGACCTAGGCGTCAATCGGTTCGCAGCCGTTCAGCGACTTGGCCAGATCCAGCAGGCGACGGCGCGGGCGCTCGCCCAGAAGATAATAGGCGCGCACCAGGTCCAGCGTCTCCTTGCGGGCGAACATTTCGCAGCCTTCGGCCTCGATGTTGGTCTCCATCATCGTCCGGTCCGACAGGCCGTCATAGAAGTACCCGACAGGGACCTCCAGGGCCTCGGAAAGCTGCCACAGCCGCGCGGCCGAGATGCGGTTGGCGCCGCATTCGTACTTCTGAATCTGCTGGAAACGCACCCCGACGGCGCTCGCCAGCTGTTGTTGAGTCAGGCCCAGCAGACGGCGACGTCGTCGCAATCGCTTGCCCAGGTAAACATCAATGTCGTTGCCCATGATGACGCCCCGATTTCATGTTCCCGTCCCGAAACGGAACGGACTGGGTCGACGTCCGCAAGTCATGTGCCGGGCGGACCGCACAGGTCGATCCGCGCCGCGAGTCCCACTCTTCCACGAAGCAGGCTACTAAGGGTTCATGTCGGATAAGCGTCGGCCCTTGGGCCAGGATCTTCTATGGCGCGCGGAAGCGCTGGGTTTTGACCTCTTCATAGGGGTCGTGCGCTTGCTGGGCGTTGACGCCGCCTCGGCGTTCGGCGGCTGGCTGGGCCGCACCGCTGGTCCGCTGAGCGGCGCGCACAAGGTGGCGGCCCGCAATCTGAAACTGGCCTTTCCGGACAAGGACGAGGCCTGGCGCGCGGACATGCTCAAAGCGCAGTGGGACGGCCTGGGGCGCACCTTCGCCGAGTTCCCGTTGATGGACAAAATCCTGCCGTCCACGGGCCGGGTCGAGGTGGTCAACCAGGAGCGCCTGTTCCAGATCGCCGCCGACAAGGTCCCGGTGGTCTTTGTGTCGGGACACCTGTCGAACTGGGAGGTGATGCCCGCGGCCATCGTCGATTCCGGGGTCACCTGCGAGATGACCTACCGCGCGGCCAACAATCCGTATGTCGACGACCGCATAAAGGCCAGCCGCTTCCGCTATGGCGTGCGGCTCTTCGCCCCCAAGGGTGGAGATGGCGCTCGAGAATTGCTCGAGGCCATGAAGCGCGGCGTTTCGGTGGCGTTGATGAACGACCAGAAGTTCAACAACGGCGTCGAGGGCCTGTTCTTCGGCCATCCGGTGCGCACGGCGCCGGGACCCTCGCGCCTGGCGATCCGCTTTGGCACGGTGCTGCAACCGATGTCGGTGCAACGCATCAAGGGCGCGCGTTTCCGGGCGGTGGTCCACGACCCGATCCAGCTTCCCGACACCGGCGACCGCGTCGCCGACATCGAGGCGGGGGTGAAGCTGATCAACGCCTTCATGGAGGAGCGCATCCGCGAGCGGCCCCAGGAATGGTTCTGGGTCCACCGGCGTTGGCCCAACGAGGTCTATGCCGCCTTGGCGGCGACGGAAGGCTAGGCGCCTTCCGGCGGCGGAAGGTTTAAAGCCTCACCATCCGCTCGTTGCGGCGACGCAGCGGGCCGTCATAGCGGGGATCGTCCCGGCGTCGGCGGCAGGGGCCGAAATAGTCCTCGGTTCGGATGAACGGCCGGGGCTTGAAGATCACGATGTTGATCCGGTCCAGCAGCGAACGGGCGGTCACCGGCTTGACCACGATCTCGGTGACCCCGGCGTCTCGAGCCTCCAGCACCCGATGCCGCTCGGCGAAGCCTGTCAGCATGATGATCGGCAAGAAGGGGTCGGGACTGTCTGGCGATTGTCGGACCAATTGGGTGAACTGCACCCCATCCAGGGGCTCCATCCGGAAGTCGACGATGGCGATGTCGATCTGCTGCTCGCGAACCACCTGCAGGGCTTCGGCGCCGTCGATGGCCTCGAAGACGCGTTTCACGCCGACGCCCTTGAGGATCGTCGAGACGATCATCCGCATGTGCTGGTTGTCGTCCACCAGCAAAAAGCGCAGCTGATCGAGCGTCGCGGACATGCGGGACTGGCCTCCATCACAGCAAGGGGGATGGCGGGCATACTGTAGAGCTTGAGGGCTGTCGATCCCCTGTGAGGGGAATTCGTGCAACAAAATTCGCCCCAGGCGTGTATTTGCACCTATTCCCCTTCTGGAAAGGAGGGATTAGGTCGCTTCAACCGTCTGGCCGCTCATCTCGGGGTTTAGCCCTGGCTGTCCCGCCAGCGCTTCAGGGCTTCGGTCGGGCCAGCATAGGCTTCCTGCAGCTCGGGGCTCCAGTAGCGCAGGTTCTCCAGCTGAATCCTGGCGTTGGTGACCGCGCACAGCACGTATTGGCCGGGGCTCATGATGGCGAATTCGCCGTCGCCGTAGTGCAGGGTGGCCGGGCCGCCGGATTTGCCGAGATTGGGATCGAACGCGTTCATGGGGCTCTTTTACGCCAGTTGAGGTCGGGGGAACAGGTGGGGCGCAGCGTCAAAACAGGCTCCCCTGATCGGTGGGCGGCGGCGGTTTCGGTTTGGGCGTTGGCCGTGGCGCGGCGACAGGCGCCGGCGGGACAGGTGTCGACCCCTCGCCGTCGATCACCGCGTCGCGGTCGCCGGCCTTGAACTTCAGGTTCACGCGCTCGCCGCTGGTCAGTTCGGCGGCCGAGCGGGCGATCGAGCCGTCGGCCTTGTAGACCAACGCAAAGCCCAGCTCCAATGGCCGGTTGGGATCGAGCGAGACCCGCAGCTTGTCCAGGCTGATCAGGCGGTCGGTCTCGCGCTCCAGCCGTCGCCGCGTCACGGCGTTCAGCCGCTCCTGCAAGGCCGGCAGCCGGGCATGCTGGGCCACGCGCTCGGGGACACGCCGCGCCGCCAGGTCCATCCGCCGGCCCAGGTCCTCGACCCGCCGGCCGCAGTCGGCGCGCTGGCGATGCAGGATGTCGGGCGACAGGCGGGCGGTGACCTTCAGCAGGTCGCGGGCGTGGATGTCGGTGTTGCGCTGCAGGGCCGCGTCCAGGCGGGCGGCCACCTCCTTGAACCGGCGCTCGGCCGGGGCGGTCAGGTCGTCCAGCCGGGGCAGGCCGCGCACCGCCAGGTCCAGCCGCTGTTGGGCCAGGGCCAGCAGGTCGGCGGGGCGGGGCAGGCCCCGCGCGGCGCTGATCAGTCGTGTGCGCCGCTCCTCGATCACGCGGCCGCCGCAGGTGTTCAGGCGGCGATCATAGTCGCTGACCAGGGCCCGCAACTCGGCCAGCACCGGGGTGGCCATCTCGGCGGCGGCGGTGGGCGTCGGGGCGCGGCGGTCGGAGACGAAGTCGATCAGGGTGGTGTCGGTCTCGTGGCCGACGGCCGAGATCAGCGGGATCACGCCCTCGGCCACCGTCCGGGCCAGGCCCTCGTCGTTGAAGGCCCACAGGTCCTCGACCGAACCGCCGCCCCGGGCGACGATGATGATGTCGGGACGCGGCACGGGGCCACCCCCTCCTTCGTGGCTTGGCGCGATGGCGTTGAAGCCGCGGATCGCGGCGCTGACCTGGCCGGCGGCGGCGTCGCCCTGGACCACGCAGGGCCAGACCAGCACCCGGCAGGGCCAGCGGTCGCGGATGCGATGCAGGATGTCGCGGATCACCGCCCCGGTCGGGCTGGTGATCACCCCGACCACGGCCGGCATCGAGGGCAGGGGGCGCTTGTGCTCGGGCGCGAACAGACCTTCGGCCGCGAGCTTGGCCTTCAGGCGTTCGAGCTGGGCCAGCAGAGCGCCGATCCCGGCCGCCTCCATGGTCTCGATGACGATCTGATAGCGCGAGCCGGCCGGATAGGTGGTGATCTTGCCGGTGACGATGACCTCCAGCCCATGCTCGGGCCGGATCTGCAGCTGGCGGACATTGCCCTTCCAGACCACGCCGTCGATGGCGGCCTTGTCGTCCTTGATCGTCAGATAGACGTGGCCGTTGGAGTGGTGGGTGACCTTGGAAAGCTCGCCCCGCAGCCGCACGAAGCTGTAGCGGTCTTCCAGCGTACGCTTCAGGGCGAAGGCCAGTTCCGAGACGGAATAGGCCTGAGCGTTGGAATCAGGGGCGTCGGCGTCGGTCATGGGGTTCTAGATAGGACGGATTGGGGTTGGGTGTGAAATGGCTGGTTGGCGTGGAGGGACCCCCTCCGGCCCTCCGGGCCACCTCCCCCAGAGGGGGAGGATC
>NZ_JBAPVS010000329.1:0-10137 GCF_049283275.1 Caulobacter sp.
GATCACGGGCGCGGCGTCGTTCGGCAGCGCGCCCAGGGCGGCCGGCGACACGCGCGCGCCCGCCAGCGACCCATAGACCACCTGGCCGTCGCGGACGATGAAGGTCAGGTCATGCTGGAAATAGTCATGATAATACTGGCCGAAATTGATATCGGCCCAAGGCATGTCGATCGGCGGACCCATGGCCTGGACGGCCTCGTCCCACACCGTCGCCGAGGTCAGTTCACGGGTCATGCGGCCCAGGTCGCGCTGGATCGTCCGCTTGACCAGTTCGTGCTCGTCCTGCCCCTCGATAAGGTCCAGCGACCGGGCGGCGAACAGCATCAGGGCGATGCTGCCGAACACCGATACGACCACCAGGATGATGCTGGCGCCCACGATCCAGTGCAGGGACCGAAGGCCGCGCGTCACGGAGGGGGGATTGAGCCACGCCATGCCTCGTCATACCCTATTCTTGACCGTGGAGGGGGTGGGCGTGACGCTTCGCCGCAACACCTGTTTAGCCGGCTAGGCGCAGGGCCGGGGCCTCCTCGCCGCCGACCTTGAAGCGACCGACCAGCGAGACCAACTGGGCCGTCTCGCTCTGCAGGGAGTGGGTCGCGGCGGTGGCCTGTTCGACCATGGCCGCGTTCTGCTGAACCACCTGGTCCATGTGATTGACGGCGGTGTTGACCTCGGCCAGGCCGGAGGCCTGTTCCTGACTGGACGACGAAATCTGGCCGACCAACTCGTCGATGACGGCCACGCGCTCGACGATGCGGTTCAGGGCCTCGCCGGTCTGACCGACCAGGCTGACGCCGGCGTCGACCTGCTGGGACGAGGTTGAGATCAGGGTCTTGATCTGCTTGGCCGCCTCGGCCGAACGCTGGGCCAGGGCCCGCACCTCTTGCGCCACGACCGCGAAGCCGCGGCCCGCGTCGCCGGCTCGCGCGGCCTCCACGCCCGCGTTCAGCGCCAAGAGGTTGGTCTGGAAGGCGATCTCGTCGATCACGCCGATGATCTGGGTGATCTGGCGCGAGGAGTCCTCGATGGCTCCCATGGCCGTGACGGCCTGGCTGACCACCTGGCCCGAGCGTTCGGCGTCCGAGCGGGCCGAGGCCACCTCAGTGGTGGCCCGCGTGGCGCCGTCGGCGGTCTGACGAACGGTCGAGGCGATTTCGTCCAGGGCCGCGGCGGTCTCTTCCAGGCTGGCGGCCTGCTGCTCGGTGCGGCGCGACAGGTCGTTGGAGGCCTGGGCGATCTCGTGGGTGCCCGAGCCGATCTGCGAGGCGACCCCGGAGATCGTGCGGATGGCGTCTTCCAGCCCGGCGGCGGCGGCGTTGAAGTCGTTCTTCAGGGCGGCGTAGTCGGTGGCCACCTGGGCGGCGATCCGCGTCGACAGGTCGCCGCCGGCCAGGCCGGACAGGCCCTTGGCCATCAGGTCGACGACAGTCTTCTGTTCGCGGCCGGCGACCTCGAAGGCGGCTTCCATGTCGTGCAGCTTGCGATCCAGCTCCTGCTGGAAGCCGGCGGCCTCGGCCTCGAGCCTGGCGCGCTCGATCCCCGACTGGCGGAACACCTCGACGCTCTTGGCCATTTCGCCGATCTCGTCAGCCCGGCCGGCGCCCGAGACGGTGATGTCGTTCTGGCCGGCCGCCAGGCGGCGCATGTCGCCGGCCAGGTTCAGCACCGGCCGCACGATGGCGGCGCGGGAAATCACGATCAGGACCGCGCCGAAAACCAGGCCGGACAGCACCGCGACCGTCATCAGGATCTCGGAGAATAGGACCACGCTCTGGGCGCGGGCGGCGGCGAGCGTCGAGGCGGCTTCAATCTTGCCGGACGCCTCGCTCATCGCGCCTTCCAACTTGCTGAACTGCGTCAAGAAGCCGGGCATGGCCGCGACGGCCTGGGCGCGATCGGTCGCGGCCAGGTCGACCATCTGGCTGGCCGATTTGATATAGACGTCAAGCGGCGCCTTGACCTCGGCCAGGGCTGTGCGGCTGGCGGGATCCTCGGCCAGGGCGTCGTTGGCGGTGATTGCTTCCCGGAAGCTGGCGACGTGGTCCGCAAGGTCCTTGCGGACCTCGTCGAGGACGATGCCCGAGGCGGCGTCTCCGGCCAACTGGCTCGAGAGGACGTCAGCGCGCAGGGCGTCGTGCATCATGTCGGCTTGCATGTGGTTGCGCAGTACGGCGGAGGAGACGCTGGCGCTGCTCAGGGCGGTGTCCAGTCGCGTGGTGGCCCATAGGCCCGCGCCCGCGCTGGCGGTGCACAGCATCATTACGGCGGCGCCGGCGGCCATCACCTTATGATTGATCGTCCGAAGCATTCCCAATCCCTCGCGCCCTGCGCCTTGCCAACCCTTCCTATAGTTGGGTTAATGGCGCCTTCATGATTTGCGACCGAGGCGACAAAAGACTGATGCGAGGCAAAATGTCGCATCACGACAACTTTAACAGCTGCTTCAAGGCCGGGAGTTAATTGTATTCATCCTGACAGGGAACAGTCATGACTTTAGACGGATCGATCTGTTCGTTCACGGTGTTCGCAATTACATCCGCGATCGCATCGACCGCCCTGGCGCAAACCGAGGCGGGGCAGGGCGCCTGGACCCACGAAGTCACCTATACCGCCGACGTCGCGGGCACGGTGCGAGGCGGGGCCGCCCACGCCGGTAGAGCCCTGGACAACCTCGACGTGATCATCGACGGCGACCTGGAAAAGCTGGTCGGCTGGCACGGCGCGACCGTGCACGGCTACCTGCTCAACAACAGCGGCGGCGCGCCCAACGACCTGGCCGGCACCCTTCAGGGCGTCGACAATATCGAGGTCGGACGCCCCCGGGCCCGACTCTATGAGTTGTGGATCCAGTCGCGTTTCGCCGATGACCGCGGTTCGGTGCTGGCCGGGCTCTACGACCTCAACAGCGAGTTCTATTCCACCGAGGCTTCGGGCCTGCTGCTGGCGCCGCCGTTCGGCATCGGCTCGGAACTCGCCTCCACCGGCCCCAACGGTCCGTCGATCTTTCCGTCCACCGCCCTGGCGGTTCGCGCCCGGATCGAGGGCGGGCGAGGCGCCTACGCCCAAACCGCGGTCCTCAACGCCCATGCCAGGACGGTGGGCGATCCGGAGGGGCCCTCGACCAGCTTCGACAAGGGCGCTCTGATCGTCGCCGAGGCCGGAGTCGGCGACAGCTGGCGGCTGGCGGCGGGCGGCTGGGTCTACACCGAACGCCAGCCGGATCTGCGCGACCTGGACGCCAGCGGCGATCCGGCCCTGAGCAAGGCGCGGGGCGGCTATGTCCTGGCTGAGTATCCGTTCATCGACGGCGGTGAGGCGGGCCGGTCGGTCAGCGGTTTCGCCCGCCTTGGCTTCTCCGACGGCGACACCACGCCTTTCAGTTCGGGCTGGCAGGTCGGCGTGCTGGTCGAGCGGGTCTTCGCCTCGCGTCCCGACAGCGCGTTCTCGATCGGGGTGGAGCAGGGCGTGCTGTCGTCCAAGCAGCGCGCCAACACCTTCGATGCGGGCCTGTCGCCGGCCGCCGCCGAATCGAGCGTCGAGATCACCTATTCGGACAAGCTCGCGCCGCGTCTGGCCTTGCAACCCGACCTGCAGGTGATCCGCCGCGCCGGCGGCGACCAGGATGCGCGGACCGTGGTCTTGATGGCTCTGCGATTGACCATCAGTCTGTTCTAGAGCGGGCCAGGCGACCTGGCGTCAGCCTGGCGAGGCGAAGCGTCCCGCGACGGATCGCAAGACTCAGATCGATGTTCGTTCATATCGGTATTCGCGTAAATCTCGGTCAGGACAACGTTGTCATTGGAAGAATTTGCCGAAATTTCGCTTTAGACTGCGAACCGCAAACCGCCGGTGGACGGCTTCTTTGACAAGGTGCTACTGAACGCCCGGATATTGCAGTGCGGGACGGGCGTTAACGCTCATTGTCCCAGGCCAGGACGGTTCCATCAGAGAACCGCCGGCTTTTTCACTATCGCAGGGTGAACAAAGAAATGCCGGTTGATACGCTGACCAAGACGCAGTGGGTCTATTCGTTCGGGGGCGGCGGCGCCGATGGCGACGCCAAGATGAAGAACTTGCTGGGCGGCAAGGGCGCCAATCTGGCCGAGATGTCGTCCCTGGGCCTGCCGGTGCCGCCGGGTTTCACGGTGACCACCGAGGCCTGCGTCCACTACTACGCCAACGGCAAGCAGTATCCGGCCGAGCTGGCCGAACAGGTCAAGGCCGGCCTGGCGACGATCGAGCAGCTGACCGGCAAGCGCTTCGGCGACGTCGGCAACCCGCTGCTGGTCTCGGTGCGTTCGGGCGCCCGGGCCTCGATGCCGGGCATGATGGACACCGTCCTGAACCTGGGCCTCAGCGACGAGACCGTCGAAGGCTTGGCCGTGCTGTCAGGCGACCGCCGCTTCGCTTATGACAGCTATCGCCGCTTCATCCAGATGTACTCGAACGTCGTGCTCGACCTGGAGCACCACATGTTCGAGGAGATCCTCGACGACCACAAGGAGCGCCTGGACGTCACCGTGGACACGGCCCTGACGGCCGACGACTGGGCCGCGGTGATCAAGGACTACAAGGCCGCCGTGCGCGAGGCCCTGGGCAAGCCCTTCCCGCAGGACGCCCAGGAGCAGCTGTGGGGCGCGGTCGGCGCGGTGTTCGCCAGCTGGATGAACGACCGGGCCAAGTTCTATCGCCGCATGCACGACATCCCCGAGGCCTGGGGAACCGCCGTCAACATCCAGTCGATGGTGTTCGGCAACATGGGCGAGACCTCGGCGACCGGCGTGGCCTTCACCCGCAACCCGTCGAACGGCGACAGCCGCCTGTACGGCGAGTTCCTGATCAACGCCCAGGGCGAGGACGTGGTGGCCGGCATCCGCACGCCGCAGTCCCTGACCAAGGCGGCTCGCGAGGAGATGGGCGACACCGCCCCCTCGATGGAAGAGGCGATGCCGACGGTGTTCGGCCAATTCAAGACGGTCGTCGAGACGCTGGAACGTCACTACCGCGACATGCAGGACATCGAGTTCACGGTCGAGCAGGGCACGCTCTACATGCTGCAGACCCGCAGCGGTAAGCGCACGGCCAAGGCCGCCCTGAAGATCGCCGTCGACATGGCGGCCGAGGGCGTGATCAGCCGCGAGGAAGCCATCGGCCGCGTCGAACCGGCCTCGCTGGACCAACTGCTGCACCCGACCATCGATCCGACCGCCCATCGCGAACTGATCGCCAAGGGCCTGCCGGCTTCGCCCGGCGCGGCCACCGGCAAGATCGTCTTCGACAGCGACGCCGCCGAAAAGGCCGCCGCCGCCGGCGAGGCCGTGATCCTGGTGCGCGAAGAAACCAGCCCCGAGGACATCCACGGCATGCACGCCGCGCGGGGCATCATCACCGCCCGGGGCGGCATGACCAGCCACGCCGCCGTGGTGGCGCGCGGCATGGGCCGGGCCTGCGTCAGCGGCGCCGGCGACGTGTCGATCTTCCCTAAGGAAGGTCTGTTCCGGGTGCGCGGCCGCGAGTTCAAGGCGGGCGAGACCATCACCATCGACGGCTCGACCGGCGAAATCCTGGCCGGCTCGCCCAAGATGATCGAGCCGGAACTGACCGGTGACTTCGCCACCCTGATGGAGTGGGCCGACGCGGCCCGCCGCATGAAGGTTCGCGCCAACGCCGAGACCCCGCTGGACGCCAAGACCGCCCGCCAGTTCGGCGCGGAAGGCATCGGCCTGTGCCGCACCGAGCACATGTTCTTCGACGACACTCGGATCGCCGCCGTGCGCGAGATGATCCTGGCCGACGACGAAGCCGGCCGCCGCGCGGCCCTGGCCAAGATCGCGCCCTTCCAGAAGGCCGATTTCGTCGAGCTGTTCACGATCATGGAAGGCCTGCCGGTCACCATCCGTCTGCTCGACCCGCCGCTGCACGAATTCCTGCCGCATACGGAAGAAGACGTCGTGGCCGTGGCCAAGGCCACCGGCTTGAACGCCCAGAAGCTGATGCAGCGGGCCAAGGAACTGCACGAGACCAACCCCATGCTCGGCCACCGCGGCTGCCGCCTGGGCGTGTCGTATCCCGAGATCTACGAGATGCAGGTCCGGGCGATCATCGAGGCCGCCTGCGACATCGCCAAGTCCGGCAAGGCCGCGCCGATCCCCGAGATCATGCACCCGCTGGTCGCCAAGGGCGAGGAGATGAAGTACCTGCGCGACCTGACCGACCGCACCGCCAAGGCGGTGCTGGAAGAGCAGGGCGTGGATCTTCAATACACGGTCGGCACCATGATCGAACTGCCGCGCGCCGCCTTGCGGGCCGGTGATCTGGCGGCGAACGCCGAGTTCTTCAGCTTCGGCACCAACGACCTGACCCAGACGACGTTCGGCATCAGCCGTGACGACGCCGGCAAGTTCTTGGGCGCCTATATCGACAAGGGCATCTTCGACAAGGACCCCTTCGTCAGCCTCGACCAGGAGGGCGTTGGCGACCTGATCCGCATCGCCGCCGAGCGCGGCCGCGCGGCGCGTCCGGACGTCAAGCTGGGCATCTGCGGCGAGCACGGCGGCGACCCCGCCTCGATCAGCTTCTGCGAGAGCGTGGGCCTGGACTACGTGTCCTGCTCGCCCTACCGCGTGCCGATCGCCCGCCTGGCGGCGGCCCAGGCCGCGCTGGCCAACAAGGGCTGAAGCGCTCTTATCGCCGGGCGGACCTTGTCCGTCCGGCGATGACCGCCGCGAGACGCTGGACACACGGGAGCAGGGCGCCTATCCGGGGACCCAGTATATCCGGGGGACGGCATGGCCTATCTGCGCTGGCGGCGATTTGTCGAACTGGTCTCGCTCGACCGTCCCTGGATCGGCGAGCTGTTCATGCGCAAGCGCCACGAGTCGATCGTGGCGGCTCCCGTCGAGAAGTGGGACCGCGAATATCGCGAGGGCGTCTATGACCGCCTGGCCCGCTCGGATCAGCGTCACCATCATCGCCTGTTGGCGGCCATGATCGCAGACCGCTGGCCCCGCCCTCGGGTGCTGGAGATCGGGGCCGGGGAGGGCGTGCTGTTCGAGGCGCTGCGGGCTCACGCGCCCGCCCGCTATGTCGGCGTCGATTTCTCGGCGCCGGCCGTCGAGCTGGGGCTCCAGCGCCTGTCGGCCGAACGCGCGGCGGGGCAGGTGGATCTTTTGCTCGGCGACGGTCGCACGTTCCGCACCGACGAGACCTTCGACGTCGTCGTGTTTTCCGAGTGCATCGAGCATCTGGGCGAGGTCGAGGACCTGATCGCCCACTACACGCCCAACCTGAAACCGGACGGCGGGATGGGTCTGACGATGTGGCTGGCGCTCAAGCCTCTGCGGCTGTGGCATCGGCTCAAACGCTTGGGACCGGTGCTGGACGAGGCGACGATCAACACGCCCTGGGGCGGCGGCTGGTTGGTGGCGGTGGTCCGCCCGGCGAAGTAGGCGTCGGGGCTAGCGGGCGCGCTCGCTCCAGAGATCCAGATCGTCTTCGCGGCCGATCAGGGCCAGGCCCGAGGCGATGGATTCAAATTCGCCGCCGCTCTCGATCTTGGCCGCCCCGAAACGCCGCAGGAAGATGTCGCGCACGGCCGGCACGAACGAGCTGCCGCCGGTCAGGAACACACGGTCGACACCGTCAGGCCCCAGGCCCGAGCGCTCAAGCGCCTGGTCGACGGCGGTCTCGATGGCCTTCAGCTCCGGGGCGATCCAACCCTCGAAGTCGGTGCGCCGGACGATCTTCTCGATCAGCACCGAACCGGCCTCGAACCGGAACGTCGCCTCGTCCTGGCTCGACAGCGCCTCCTTCAGCGCCGAGACCGCGCGGTAGAGGGCGTAGCCGTGATTGTCGTCCAGCACCTCGACTAGCCGGGCGATCTTCTCAGGCTCCATCGCCGTGCGCTGCAGCCCCCGGATGTCGCGCATGTCCTTGGAGGCCCGCAGCAGGGCCAGCTGGTCCCAGCGGGCGAAGGCGGTGTAGTAGCGCTGCGGGATTGGCAGGCGGTTGTCGAAGGCGCGGTACAGGCTGCCCTTGCCCAGCTCGGGCGAGACCAGCTGGTCGATGATCCGGTAGTCGAAGGCGTCGCCGGCCACGCCGACGCCCGAGCGGGCCAGGGCGGTGGACCGCAGCTTGTCGTTCTCACGTTCGAACCGCACGATCGAGAAGTCGCTGGTGCCGCCGCCGAAGTCGGCGACCAGAACGGTGGCGTCCTGCTTCAGCTGCCGGGCGAAGAAGAAGGCCGCCCCGACCGGCTCGTAGGCGTAGCGGATGTCGGTGAATCCCAGGCGTTTGAAACCCGCCTCGTAGCGAGACAGGGCCAGGGCCTCGTCCGGATTGCCGCCGGCGAAGGTCACCGGACGGCCGACGATCACGCGCGCGGGCAGGGTCTCCATGGCCGCGCCGCCGTGGCTCTTCAGCTTCAGCAGGAAGTCCGCCAGCAGATCCTCGAACAGATAGCGCTTGTTGAAGATCTTGGTCTCGGCGAAGGCGGCGCTGGCGGCGAAGGTCTTGAACGACTGGATGAACCGGGTCTCCAGCGGATCCTCGACATAGGCTTCGATGGCCCAAGGACCGGCCTCGGTCACCAAGGCGTTGGCACGGCCGCCCGTCCCCATGACGGCGTGGAAGCTCAGGGCCGAGCGAAAGGCGAAGATGTCGCCGTCGGCCGTCGGGAAGTGCACAAGCGTGGCGGGACCGTCGCCATGGGTCATCGAGACCACGGTGTTGGTCGTGCCGAAATCGATGCCGATCGTCGCTTGGGGAACGGACGTCATGGAAGCGCCTGGACGGGGGGGAGGGCAGGGTTCCTAACCCCCCGGGCGCTGACGTCAAGGGCTGGGGGAGCGAAAGGCCATTTCGCCGCCGCATTGACTTCCCGACCGGCCTCCTGTCGATACGCCCCTCAATAGAGAGGGCCCTGGCCTTGGAAGATTTCGACGTCGTGGTGCTGGGCGCCGGCGCGGCCGGCATGATGTGCGCCATCGAGGCGGGCAAGCGCGGCCGTTCGGTGCTGATCATCGACCATGCCAAGGCCCCGGGCGAGAAGATCCGCATCAGCGGCGGCGGGCGCTGCAACTTCACCAACGTCAACACCGCGCCGGCCAACTTCCTGTCGGCCAATCCGAAGTTCTGCGTCTCGGCCCTGCGCCGCTACCGGCCCAGCGACTTCATCGCCCTGGTCCAGCGCTACGGCATCGCCTTCCACGAGAAGGCACTGGGCCAGCTGTTCTGCGACGGCTCGGCCAAGCAGATCATCGAGATGCTGCTGACCGAGATGGACAAGGCCGGCGTGACGCTGCGCCTGGAGACCGAGGTCAAGGGCGTGGCCAGGGACGGGGAGGGTTGGCGCGTCGACTTCGCCCATGGTCCGGTCCGTTGTCGTTCGGTCGTGGTCGCCACCGGCGGCAAGTCGATCCCCAAGATGGGCGCCACGGGCCTGGGCTACGAGATCGCCCAGCAGTTCGGCCTCGACATCGTCGAGACCCGCCCGGCCCTGGTGCCGCTGACCTTCGAGGTCAAGACCCTGGAGCGCCTGGCGCCGCTATCGGGCGTGGCCTTGGACACGGTGGTCTCCAGCGGCAAGACCAAGTTCGCCGAGGCCATGCTGTTCACCCATCGCGGCCTGTCGGGCCCGTCGATCCTGCAGATCTCGTCCTATTGGCGCGAGGGCGGCGAGATCAGCGTGAACATGGCGCCGGGCGTGGATGTCTTCCAGGTGCTGCGCGCCGCGCGGACCGCCACCCCCAAGCGGGCGCTGGCGACCGTGCTGGCCGAGATGCTGCCCAAGCGCCTGGCCCAACTGATCGCAGAGGACGCGGGGGCCTACGGCAACATGGCCGACTGCTCGGACGTGCTGCTGCGCGGCGTGGCCGCGACGGTCAACGCCTGGACGTTCAAACCTGTGGGGTCGGAAGGTTATCGAACGGCCGAAGTCACGCTGGGCGGGGTCGACACCGACGGCCTGGACTCGCGCAGCATGGAGGCCAAGGCCGCGCCGGGCCTGTATTTCATCGGCGAGGTGGTGGACGTCACCGGCTGGCTGGGCGGGTATAACTTCCAGTGGGCCTGGGCGTCGGGCTGGTGCGCGGGGCAGGCGGTTTAGGCCGCGGTCCCCCTCCGGCCCTCCGGGCC
>NZ_JBAPVS010000330.1:0-1961 GCF_049283275.1 Caulobacter sp.
GGCGCAAGATCGCGAATCTGCCCGAGGAGCGGATCATCCGCATCGCGACCAACGACAACTTCTGGTCGATGGGCGACACCGGGCCGTGCGGGCCTTGCTCGGAGATCTTCTACGACCACGGCGACCACATCTTCGGTGGCCCGCCGGGATCGCCCGACGAGGACGGCGACCGGTTCGTCGAAATCTGGAACCTCGTGTTCATGCAGTTCGAGCAGACCGCTGATGGCGCGCGTACGCCGCTGCCGCGCCCGTCGATCGACACCGGAATGGGGCTCGAACGCGTCGCCGCGGTCCTGCAGGGCGTCCACGACAATTACGACACCGACACCTTCAAGGCACTGATCGCGGCGTCGGCGGCGATGACGGGCACCCCCGCGACCGGCGACACGCAGGCGAGCCACCGCATCATCGCGGATCATCTGCGGTCTTCAGGCTTCCTGATCGCGGACGGCGTGTTGCCCGCCGCCGAGGGACGCGGTTATGTCCTGCGCCGGATCATGCGGCGCGCGATGCGCCACGCGCATCTGCTTGGCGCGAAGGAGCCGTTGATGCACCGGCTGGTCCCCGCACTCGTCGCGGAGATGGGCGCGGCGTACCCCGAGCTCGTCCGCGCGCAGGCGTCGATTGAATCGACGCTGTTGCAGGAGGAAACCCAGTTCCGCCGCACGCTCGTCAACGGGCTGCGGTTGCTCGACGAAGCGACCGGCGCGATGGAAGCTGGCGCGACCTTGCCCGGCGAGACCGCGTTCAAGCTCTACGACACCTATGGCTTCCCGTATGATCTGACCGAGGACGCGCTGCGGGCGCAGGGCTTCGGGATCGACCGTGCGGGCTTCGACAGCGCGATGGCGGAGCAGAAGCGCGCCGCCCGCGCCGCGTGGAAGGGTTCGGGCCAGCGTGCGTCGGACGACGTCTGGTTCGACATTGCCGAGGCGAGCGGCGGGACCGAGTTCATCGGGTACAGCGCGGTCGAGGGCGAGGGCGCGGTCGTCGCGATCGTCCGCGATGGCGCACAGGTCGAGCGCGCCGAGGCGGGCGAGACGGTCGAGATCGTCGTCAACCAGACGCCGTTCTACGCCGAAAGCGGCGGCCAGGTCGGCGATACCGGCACGCTCACTGCGCCGGGCGTCCGCGCGGTGGTCGAGGATATGCGCAAATATCTCGGGCGCGTGTTCGCGCATGTCGCGCAAATCGGCGAGGGCGGGATCGCGCTCGGCGACGCGCTGCATCTGACCGTAGATACCGCACGCCGCGACCAGATCCGCGCCAACCACAGCGCGACGCATTTGTTGCATGAGGCGCTGCGCCAGCGGCTCGGCGCGCATGTCGCGCAGAAGGGCAGCCTCGTCGCGCCCGAACGGCTCCGGTTCGATTTCTCGCAGCCGAGCGCGATCGATCCCGCGCGGATCGCCGAGGTCGAAGCCGACGTCAACGCGCAGATCCGCGGCAATGGCCCGGTCGAGACTCGGCTGATGACCCCCGACGAAGCGATCGCCGAGGGTGCGATGGCGCTGTTCGGCGAGAAGTACGGCGATGAGGTCCGCGTCGTCTCGATGGGGACCGAGCACGGCAAGACCTATTCGCTCGAACTGTGCGGGGGCACGCATGTCCGCGCACTCGGCGATATCGGTCTCTTCACCGTGGTGAGCGAAGGTGCCGTTTCCTCAGGCGTCCGTCGGGTCGAGGCACTGACCGGCGAGGCCGCGCGCGCCTATCTGGCGGGACGCGATACGTTGCTGCGCGACGCCGCGACGACGCTCAAATCCTCCCCGGACGAAGTGCCCGCGCGGGTCGCCGCGCTGGTCGAGGACCGGCGCCGGCTCGAGCGCGAGCTGGCGGACGTCAAGAAGGCACTCGCGCTCGGCGGTGGAGCCAGTGGCGCGGCGGCCGGCCCCGAGCAGATCGGCGCTGTCGCTTTCCTCGGGCAGGTGGTCGACGGGCTCGACCCGAAGGGGCTGCGC
>NZ_JBAPVS010000331.1:0-9835 GCF_049283275.1 Caulobacter sp.
GCTTGGCCCCGACCCTGGCCGCCGCCCGCACCGGGGCCGTGATCGCCCTGGCCAATAAGGAAAGCCTGGTCTGCGCCGGGCCAGCCCTGCTGGCCATAGCCCGCGAGGCCGGCGGCTCGGTGATTCCCGTCGATTCCGAGCACTCGGCGATCTTCCAGGTGCTGCAGCGCGACTGCATCGACCAGGTTTCCCGCCTGATCCTGACGGCCTCGGGCGGCCCGTTCCGCACCTGGGACAAGGCCGCCATGGCCAAGGCCACGCCGGAGCAGGCGGTGGCCCATCCCAACTGGTCGATGGGCGCCAAGATTTCGGTCGATTCCGCGACGATGATGAACAAAGGCCTCGAGATGATCGAGGCGTCCTACCTGTTCGAGACCTCGCAAGAGCGCATCGACGTCGTCATCCATCCGCAATCGGTGATCCACAGTCTCGTCGAGTACACTGACGGCTCGACCCTGGCCCAGTTGGGCCCGCCGGACATGCGCAGCCCGATCTCCTGCGCCTTCTCCTGGCCCCAGCGCCTGTCCTGGCCCGCCAAGCCCCTGAATCTGGCCGCCTACGGTCAGCTTACGTTCGAAGAACCGGACCTGGACCGCTTCCCGTCGATCGCCATCGCCAGAGAGGCCCTGCGCCTGGGCGGAGGCGCGCCGGCCGCGATGAACGCCGCCAACGAGGTGGCCGTCGCGGCCTTCCTTGACCGCCAGATCGGCTTTCTGGATATTGCCGGCGCGGTGGCGGGGACACTTGAGCGCATGAACGGCCTAGGCGAACTCGCCGACAGCGCCGGCGACGCCCTCGACAGCGCGATGATGACCGACGCTTCGGCTCGCCGTATTGCGGCCGAGGTTGTCGGCCAGAAGCGTATCTGAGACTGACCGGGGAGTTGGGCGCCGCCTTATGATCGTATTCTTGACGCAACTGTTCGCGTTCGTGCTCGTACTGTCCATCGTGGTGACAGTGCACGAACTCGGCCATTTCTGGGCCGCGCGGGCGTGTGGCGTCGCCATCGACTGCTTCTCGATCGGCTTTGGCCCCAAGATCGTGGCCTGGCGCGACAAGACCGGCGTCGAATGGCGGATCGCCTCGATCCCCCTGGGCGGCTACGTGCGATTCTCGGGCGACGACAACGCCGCCAGCGTGCCTGACGGCAGCGACCTGGCGGTCCTCAAGCGTGAGATCGCGACCCGAGAGGGTGAGGCGGCGGTCTCGCGCTACTATCATTTCAAGCCGGTCTGGCAGCGCGCGATCATCGCCGTGGCCGGCCCTGTGGCCAACTTCCTGCTGGCGATCGCCGTTCTGGCGGTCTTCCTGGCCACGATCGGCGAGATCCGCAATCCGGCCCGCGTCTATGGAGTCGGCCCCGGCAGCGCCGCCGAGGCGGCGGGCTTCAAGGCCGGCGACGTCATCCTCAAGGCCGACGGCCGCAAGATCGAGACGTTCCAGGACCTGAACGGCTATGTCGCCCTGCGCGCCAAGCTGCCGATCGATTTCATCGTGCAGCGCGGCGCGGCGACGATCCATCTGACGGGCGCTCCCCGCGAGGTGGAGGTTCAAGATCCGATCAACGGCCGCATGAAGATCGGCCGAATGGGCATCGAGGGACGCAGCGCCCCGACCCGTCACCGTTCGTCCGTTTGGCGCGCCATTCCCGACGCGACGGTCGAGGTTGGAAATCAGATCAGCACGATCGGCTTCTATCTGGGCCGTCTGGTCACGGGCCAGATTTCGCCCGATCAGATCAGCGGCGTGATCGGCATCGGCCACACCGTCGGCGCGGTGGCCAAGGCCAGCACCGCCGACGCGCCCAATGTTCCGACCATGCTGCTGCGTTTCTTCGTCAGCATGATGCTGCTGGTGGCGACCCTGTCGGTCAGCATCGGTTTCATGAACCTGCTTCCCATCCCGGTCCTCGATGGCGGCCACCTGTTGATGTACGCCTACGAAGCGATCGCCAAGCGACCGTTGCAGGCCAAGTTCCAGGCGGCCGGCTTCAGAGCGGGGCTTGCCTTGATCCTCGGTTTCATGCTGTTCGCGGCCTGGAACGATCTTAACCGCTACGACGTGTTCAAATTCATTGGCGGCCTGTTCTCTTGACCTGTTCTCGAGAATTGGGCCGTCCGTCCATGATTGGTCCCATGAACAAACTTCGCGCCCATAGCGCCGCGTTCGCCACCGGCGTTGCGCTCCTTCTCGGTTCCACGGCGCTGACCGCGCCCCAGGCCGCCTTCGCCCAGGCCCAGACAGGCGTGGTGCAGCGCATCGTGGTGCAAGGCAATGAGCGGATCGAGCAGGGGACCGTGCTGTCCTATCTGCCGATCCAGCCGGGCGAGACGGTCGATCCCCAGCGCCTCGACCTGGCGCTGAAGACCCTGGCCCGCACCGACCTGTTCGCCGACGTGAAGATCGAGCTGGTGGGCGGCGACCTGATCGTCAAGGTCGTCGAGAACCCGATCATCAACCAGGTGGTCTTCGAGGGGAACTCGGCGCTCAAGGAAGACAAGCTGAAGGACGAGGTGCAGATCCGTCCGCGCGGCATCTTCACCCGCGCCAAGGTCCAGGCCGACGTCCAGCGCATCATCGAACTGTATCGCCGTTCGGGCCGCATCTCGGCCACGGTGACGCCCAAGGTGGTCGAACTGCCGCAAAAGCGCGTCGATCTGGTGTTCGAGATCAACGAAGGCCCCAAGAGCGGCGTCTTGGGCGTCACCTTCCTGGGCAACCAGGAATTTTCGGACAACGACCTGAAGGACGTCATCGTCACCAAGGAGTCGCACTGGTACAAGTTCCTGACCAGCAACGACAATTACGACCCTGACCGGATCGAGTACGACCGCGAGCAACTGCGCAAGCACTACCGCAACCGCGGCTTTTTCGACTTCCGCGTCGTGGCTTCGGTCGCTGAACTGGCCACCGACAAGAACGGCTTCGCGGTCACCTACACGATCGACGAAGGCCCCAAGTACAAGTTCGGCAAGATCACCGTCGAAACCGAGCTGAAGAAGCTGGACGGCAACCTGCTGGCCCAGATCCTGCCGGTCCGCACCGGCCAGCTCTACGAAGACGAGAAGATCGAACAGGCCACCGACGCCCTGACCTTCGCGGCGGGCGCGGCCGGCTTCGCCTTCGTGGACGTGCGTCCGCGCTATGTGCCCAACCACGAGAGCAACACCGTGGACGTGGTGTTCTCGGTGCGCGAAGGGCCGCGGGTCTATGTCGATCGGATCGACATCGTCGGCAACACCCGCACGCTCGACTACGTGGTGCGCCGCGAACTCGAAGTGGCCGAGGGCGACGCCTATAACCGCGTTCTGGTCGACCGCTCCAAGAACCGCGTCCGCGCGCTGGGCTTCTTCAAGGACGTCGACATCGAGGAGATTCCCGGCGCTCAGCCTGACCGCACGACTCTGCGGGTCAAGACCGAGGAGCAGCCGACGGGCGAACTGTCGTTCAGCGCCGGCTACAGCTCGGTCGACAAGCTGGTGCTCGACGTGGGCATCACCGAACGCAACTTCCGCGGCCGCGGCCAGAACCTGCGGGCCCGGGTCTCGGTCGGTTCGCTGCGTCAGCAGATCGACTTCGGCTTCACCGAGCCGCGCTTCCTGGGCCGCGACCTGCGCGCCGGTCTGGACCTCTATTCCTATCGCTACGATCTCAGCGACTACGCCGCCTATGACACCTCCTCGACCGGCGGCACGCTGCGGCTCGGCTTCCCGCTGACCCAGAACGCCTCGATGGGCCTGCGCTACCAGCTTCGCCAGGACAAGGTGAGCGTTGCCGACAGCCTTTGCGCCAGCGGTTCAGTGTCGGACATCCTCTGCCTGCAGCGCGGCTCCTACATCACCTCGCTGTTCGGCTACAATCTGCGGCTCGACAAGCGAAACGACCCGATCCAGCCGACCCGCGGCTGGTTCGCGGACCTGAGCCAAGACCTGGCCGGCTTCGGCGGCGACGTGAAGTATCTGAAGACCGAGACCGACGGTGGCTGGTACTGGGGCTTCAACAAGGACTTCATCTTCAGCGCCACCGGTTCGGCCGGCTATATCGAGGGTTGGGGCGGCGATAACATCCGCATCAACGACCGCTTCTATAAGGGCGGTTCGACGTTCCGCGGCTTCGAGATCGCCGGCATCGGTCCGCGAGACACCGCCACGCAGAGCAGCGCCCTGGGCGCCAAGCTGTATGCGATCGGCACGCTCGAACTGACGGTTCCGACCTTCTTGCCCGAGCAATACGGCATCAAGGCCGCGGTGTTCACCGACTTCGGTACGGCCGGTCAGCTGGACGACGTCGACCGCCTGAACGCGAACGGCACCATCAACAACAACATCAAGGACAACCTGGGCCTGCGGGCCTCGGCGGGTCTGAGCATCGACTGGCGGTCGCCCATGGGCCCCATCCGGTTCGATTTCAGCCATATTCTGGCTAAAGAAGACTACGACAGAACCGAAACGTTCCGGTTCTCCACCTCCACAAGGTTTTAACGAACATGACTTCCAAGCTCCTCGCCGCGACCGTTTCGGGTCTGGCCGCCCTCGCCACGGCGTCGGGCGCCTTCGCCCAGGCCGCGCCCGCCGCTCCGCCGGTCACCCACGGCGCGCCGATCGCCGGCGTCTGCATCTTCTCGAGCCAGCGCGCCGTGGCGACCTCGCAGGTCGGCAAGGCGGTCGATGCGCGCCTGAAGGCCATCATCGCCCAGGTCAACGCCGAGCTGACCGGCGAACGCACCACCCTGGACAACGACGCCAAGGCCCTGGAGGCTAAGAAGGCCACGCTCGACCAGAACGCCCTGGAGCAACAGGCCGCCGCCCTGCAGGTGCGCGCCAACACCTGGCAGCGTAAGGGCCAGCTGCGCCAGCGCGAAGTCGAGGCCACCGAGCAGAAGCAACTGGCTCGCGTCTATCAGGAACTGGACCCGGCGATCCGCCAGGCCTATCAGGCCAAGTCCTGCGCGATCCTGATCGAGCGGGAATCGGTTCTGCTGGGCAACCCGGCCATGGACATCACCGACAGCGTCGTGGCCGCCGTGGACGCCCGCATCAAGACCCTGACCTTCGACCGCGAACGTCTGGACCAAGCGGCTCCGGGGGCTCAAGCTCTCCAACCGACGCCCAAGAAGCCCTAATCGAGTCGGCCCGGGCATGACGCCCGGGCCGCTCCCCGAGAGGACCGATGCCGGACCTGCGTTTTTTTGAAGACCTGGGTCCGGCGACCCTCGCGGAACTGGCCAGGCTGAGCGACGCTCAGCTGGCCGATCCCGCCGACGGGCGGCACATGATCTCGCACGTCGCCCCGCTCGAGGGCGCCGGTGCGGGCTCCGTCACCTTCCTGGCCGATCCCAAGCGCCTGGCCGACCTGGCCGGGGTGAGCGGCGCAGCCTGTTTCCTGCGGCCTGAACATGCGGGCCAGGCGCCGTCCGGCTGCTTGCTGCTGCTGACGGCCCACCCGCAGGCGTCCTGGGCCGCCGCGGCCGAGCGTCTGCACGCGCCGCGCCGTCACGACGACTCGGTGCAGTCCATCCATCCCGACTGCGAGCTGGAGGAGGGCGTCAGGCTGTCGCCGGGCGTCGTCATCGGGCAGGGGGCCAGGATCGGCCGCGGGACCTATCTGGCGCCCGGTGTGGTGATCGGACCCGGCGTGGCCGTCGGCCGCGACTGCCGGATCGGCGCCAACGCGGTGATCGGCTTCGCCCTGATCGGTGATCGGGTGTCGATCCACGCCGGCGCGGTGATCGGCGAGGCGGGATTCGGCGCGGCCGGCGGACCTCGGGGCGTGGTCGACCTGCCGCAGCTGGGGCGGGTGATCCTGCAGGACGGGGTGACGATCGGGGCCAACAGCTGCGTGGATCGGGGCGCTTTCGGCGATACGACGATCGGCGAGAACACCAAGATCGACAATCTCGTCCATGTCGCTCACAACGTCCGGCTCGGCCGCAACTGCGTCGCCGCCGCCTTCACGGGCGTTTCCGGCAGCACGGTGGTGGGCGACGGAGTCGCGTTCGGCGGCAAGGCCGGCGTGGCTGATCACTTGACGGTCGGCGCGGGCGCCCAGATCGGCGCCTCGGCGTCGGTCTTCAAGGACGTGCCGGCCGGTGAAACATGGACTGGGTTTCCGGCTCGACCGCTCAAGCGGTGGCTCCGAGAGACCGCATGGCTGTCGCGCAAGGCGGGCGGCCGGGGAATCAAGGGGCCAGAATGAGCCGATCCAAAGACCAAGAGCCCCACGCCGACCAGGCATTGGCCAATATCGACATCGCCGAAATCCTGAACCGGATCCCACACCGTTATCCGTTCCTGCTGGTCGACCGGGCCGAGGCCTATCGCGCCCACCAGTCGATCGTCGGGATCAAGTGCGTGACGATCAATGAGCCGTTCTTCCAGGGCCATTTTCCGGGGAACCCGGTGATGCCCGGCGTGCTGATCATCGAAGCCCTGGCCCAGACCGGCGCGGTGCTGATGAGCAAGTCGCTGGAGGTCGACACCGACGGCAAGACCATCTTCTTCATGTCGGTCGACAACGCCCGTTTCCGCAATCCCGTCCGTCCAGGCGACGTGATCCGGATGGAGGTCGAGGTGGTCCGCGCCCGCTCCAGCATCTTCAAGTTCAAGGGCGTGGCCAAGGTCGGCGACAAGGTCGCGGCCGAGGCCGAATTCGCGGCCATGGTGGTGGAGACCCCTAAGGCATGACCCAGGTTCATCCGACCGCCATCGTCGATTCCGCCGCCAAGCTGGCGGACGACGTCGTCATCGGGCCGTTCTGCATCGTCGGCCCGGACGTGACCCTGGGCGCGCGGGTGCGTCTGCTGTCGCACGTGGTGGTCGACGGCGTCACGACCATCGGCGAAGACACCGAGGTTCACGCCTTCTCGTCGCTGGGCGGCCCGCCTCAACACCTGGGCTACAAGGGCGAGCGCACCGAGCTGCTCATCGGTCCGCGCAACATCATCCGCGAGCAGGTGACCATGAACACCGGCACGGCCTCCGGCCGCGGCGTGACCACCATCGGCGCCGACGGCTTCTTCATGGCCGAGGCGCACGTGGCTCACGACTGCATCGTCGGCGACAATGTGGTCCTGGCCAAGGGCGCCACCCTGGGCGGCCATGTCGACGTCGGCAACTTCGTGTTCGTGGGCGGCCTGGCGGCCATCCACCAGTTCTCACGCGTCGGCCGCTACAGCTTCATCGGCGGCCTGGCGGCGGTGACCAAGGACGTCATTCCCTACGGCTCGGTGTGGGGCAACCACGCCCATCTGGAAGGGCTGAACCTGGTGGGCCTCAAGCGGCGGGGCTTCAGCCGCGAGGCGATCAACGCCCTGCGCGCCGCCTACCGCCTGCTGTTCGCCGACGAAGGCACGTTCCAGGAACGCCTGGACGATGTGGCCGAAGCTCACGCCGGCACGCCCGAGGTGATGGAGATCGTCGATTTCATCCGCGCCGACGGCAACAGGCCGCTGTGCCTTCCCGAGCGCGAGGTCTAGGGGAGGGCATGCGCAAGCTTGGTTTGATCGCTGGCGGCGGCTCCCTGCCGGTGGAGTTGGCGGCTCATTGCGAGGCGGCCGGTCGGCCGTTCGCGGTGATGCGCCTGCGTGCCTTCGCCCAACCGGTCCTGGCCCGCTATCCCGGCGTCGAGGTCGGGCTGGGGGAGTTCGGCAAGGTGTTCAAGGCGCTGCGGGCCGAGGGTTGCGAGGTGGTGTGCTTCGCCGGCGTCGTCGATCGGCCCGACTTCGCGGCCATCAAGCCCGACCTGCGTGGCCTGACCGTGATCCCGGGCCTGGTCGCCGCCGCCCGCAAGGGCGATGACGCCCTGCTGCGCCGCGTGTTGGCCGAGTTCGAGAAGGAAGGCTTCGCGATCGAGGGCGCCCACGAGGTGCGAGGCGAGATGACACTGCCGCTCGGTCCTCTGGGCAAGCATGCGCCCGACGACAGGCATCGGGCCGATATGGACCGCGCCCTCCATGTGGCCCGGGCCATCGGCGCGCTCGACGTGGGGCAGGGCGCCGTGGTCTGTGAAGGTCTGGTGCTGGCCGTCGAGGCCCAGGAGGGCACCGACGCCATGCTGCGACGGGTGGCCGCCTTGCCTCAGGCCATCCGCGGCGATGCCGAGGCCCCGCGCGGCGTGCTGGCCAAGGCCCCTAAGCCGATCCAGGAGACCAGGGTCGACCTGCCCACCATCGGCGTCGCCACCGTCCAGCGCGCGGCCCGCGCCGGTCTGGCCGGCGTGGTCGGCGAGGCCGGCCGCCTGCTGATCGTCGATCGTGAGCAGGTCATCGCCTGCGCCGATGATCTGGGCCTGTTCGTGTACGGGGTCGAACCACGGGCTGACGCATGAACTCCGAAAGTCTCTCGAAGTCTGGGCCGCTGACCGTGATGCTGGTGGCGGCCGAGGCCTCGGGCGACGCCCTGGGCGCCGGCTTGGCGCGTGTGCTGCGCGACCGTCTCGGCGCCGACAAGGTGCGGTTCGTCGGCATAGGCGGCGCCAAGATGGCGGCCGAGGGGATCCAGAGCCCGTTCGACATCGCCCAGCTCTCCATCCTGGGCATCGTCGAGAGCCTGAAGGCCTACCCGCGGGCCATGGCCCGACTGAAGGACACCCTGGCCCTGGCGGCCCGGGAAAAGCCGGACGTCGCGGTGCTGATCGACAGTTGGGGCTTCAATATCCGCCTGGCCAAGGCGCTGCGGAAACAGGACCCCGGTCTGCCGCTGATCAAGTACGTCGCGCCTCAGGTCTGGGCCTATCACGCCGGCCGCGCCAAGGATCTGGCCGGGGCGGTGGACCTGCTGCTGTCGATCCAGCCGATGGACAAGCCGTTCTTCGACGCCGTCGACCTGCCCAGCGTGTTTGTCGGCAACTCCGCTCTGGCCCACGATTTCAGCCACGCAGACCCGGCGAGGCTGCGCGCGGCGATCGGTGCGGCGCCAGGCGAGCCGATCCTGCTGGTGCTGCCCGGCAGCCGTCCGTCCGAAATCCAGCGGGTCATGCCGCCCTTCGAGGACGCGGTGCGCCGCCTGAAGGCTCAACGGCCGGACCTGCACGTCGTCGTGCCCGCCGCCTCGACCGTGGCGACGAGCGTCAAGGCGCGGGTCGCGGCCTGGCCTTTCCGGGCCCATGTGATCGAGGACGAGGCGTTGAAGGACGACGCCATGGTCGCCGGCACGGTCGCCCTGGCCTGCAGCGGCACGGTGACCACCGAACTGGCCCTGGCCGGCTGTCCGATGGTGGTCGGCTACGTGACCGGAAAGGTCACCTACGCCCTGTTGAAATCGATGTTCAAGCCGCGCTGGGTCACGCTGTTCAACATCGCCGCCGACGACACGGTCGCGCCGGAGCTGCTTCAGGACGCCTGCACGGGCCAGGCCCTGGCCGCCGAAGTCGCCAGGCGGTTGGATGACTCGTCCCTGCGCGCAACCCAGATCGCCGCCCAGAGCGCCGCCCTGGACCGGATGGGGCGCGGCATGCCCAACCCTTCCGAAACGGCCGCTTCGGCCCTGCTGGACTTCCTGAAGGCCCGCGGCAAGGCGGTCTAGGGGGTTAAGCAAGCCTTTAAGGTCCGCTTCACGGCTCTCGGTTAAGATGCAGGCCCTGGCGATCGTCTTGTCGCCGGCTGGAGACTTGGCGTGCCGATCTTTTCGATCGCCCCTTTTCCGCCCATGACGCCGTCCGTCCCGGTGAACCGGGCGGACCAGGCGGCCGAAGCGCTTGCCCGGATCGCCGCCATCCAGACGGTCGAGGTCCTGGGTGCGATGATCGACCAATCCCATTCCCAACCTCAGAGCGACCTGGCCAACCTGGCCAAGAACGCCGTGGGCGAGGGCGAGGTCAATCGGGCCAAGGCAGGAGA
>NZ_JBAPVS010000332.1:0-7121 GCF_049283275.1 Caulobacter sp.
TGGCGTACGACACGTTCTGCCGATCGATATAGGCGATCAGGTACATCACGCAGAACAACGGCATCAGCCGTCGCGTCACCTGTCCGACGGTGGCGCGTTCCATGTCTTGGGACGCCTTAGGCACGCGTTGACCCCTCGTGGTTTCCGCGTCCTGGATCCGAGTGACGCGTCGGGTGGAGCGGTAGGCTCACACCCGATCGAGGCATAGTCCGGCGAGGCTTCGACCACAACGCGACAAAGGTCTTAGACGTCCACCTCGGCGTCCAGCGCGTTTTCCTGGATGAACTCGCGGCGGGGTTCGACCAGGTCGCCCATCAGGCGGCTGAACATGTCGTCGGCGTCGTCGGCGTGGTTGACGCGCACCTGCAGCAAAGTGCGGGCCTCGACGTCCAGGGTGGTTTCCCAAAGCTGGTCGGGGTTCATCTCGCCCAAGCCCTTGTAGCGCTGGATCGACAGGCCCTTGCGGCCGGCGTCCAGCACCGCGCCCAGCAGATCGAGCGGTCCGCGCACGGTGGTCGACTTGTCCTTGCGGCGGAAGATCGCCGCGCCGGAGAACACGTCGGCCAGGCCGCCGGCCCGTTCGGCCAGGCGGCGGGCGTCGGCGGCGTGCAGCAGGCCGTCATCCAGCACCACGCTTTCGGTCACGCCGCGACGGATGCGCTTGAACACATAGGCGGTGTCGCCGCGTTCGCCCGACCACGGGCCGTCGCCTTCTTCCGCATACAGATCAAGACGCTTGGCGGCGGCGGCGATGTCCGGCTTTTCCCCCAACAGGCCGGCCAGGGCGCCTTGTTCGATGGCGAAGGCCGGCGCGCGCTGCGACAGGCGGTCGATGTTGCCCTTGGCCTGGCGGCACAGCTGGACCAGGGCCAGCAGGTCCTGGCCGGTGCGGCGCTCGCCCGACGGCAGGTCGAGTTCGGCGCCCTCGACCCCCTCGTCGACCAGGAAGGCGTCCATCTCGAAGTCGTCCTTCAGATAGCGCGACGACTTGCCCTTGGCGGCTTTGTAGAGCGGGGGCTGGGCGATGTAGATGTAGCCGCGTTCGATCAGCTCCGGCATCTGACGATAGAAGAAGGTCAGCAGCAGGGTGCGGATGTGGGCGCCGTCGACGTCGGCGTCGGTCATCAGCACGATCTTGTGGTAGCGCACCTTGTCCGGGTTGAAGTCGTCGCGGCCGATGCCGGCGCCGAGCGCCGTGATCAGCGTGCCGATCTGGTCGGACGACAGCATCTTGTCGAACCGCGCCCGCTCGACGTTCAGGATCTTGCCGCGCAGGGGCAGGACGGCCTGGTTGTCACGATTGCGGGCCTGCTTGGCCGAGCCGCCGGCCGAGTCGCCCTCGACGATGAAGATTTCGGACTTGGCCGGGTCGCGTTCGGAGCAGTCGGCCAGCTTGCCCGGCAACGAGGTGATGTCGAGCGCGCTCTTGCGGCGGGTCAGTTCGCGGGCCTTGCGGGCGGCTTCACGGGCGGCGGCGGCTTCGGCGATCTTGCCGACGATGGCTTTCGCCTCGTTCGGATGCTCCTCGAACCAGGTGGCGAGACCCTCCTGCACCAGGCCTTCGACGGCCGGGCGCACTTCGGACGACACCAGCTTGTCCTTGGTCTGCGAGCTGAACTTGGGGTCCGGCACCTTGACCGACAGCACGCAGGTCAGGCCTTCGCGGGCGTCTTCACCGCCGACGCTGACCTTCTCCTTCTTGGTGATGCCCGAGCTCTCGGCGTAGTTGGTGATGATCCGCGTCAGCGCGCCCCGGAAGGCCGACAAGTGCGTGCCGCCGTCCCGCTGGGGGATGTTGTTGGTGAAGCACAACATGTGCTCGTGGTAGCTGTCGTTCCACCACAGGGCCAGGTCGACCTCGACCTTGTCCTTGCGGCCGCGAATGACGATCGGCTGCTTGAGCAGCGGGGTCTTGGCCTTGTCCAGGTGGCGCACGAAGGCCTCGATGCCGCCCTCGTAGTGCAGCTTTTCTTCCCACGGCTCGGCGTCGCGCAGGTCGCGGAAATAGATCGTCACGCCCGAGTTCAGGAAGGCCAGTTCGCGCAGGCGGTGCTCCAGCGTCTTCCGGTCGAATTCGATGAAGGCGAAGGTTTCCAGGCTGGGGAAGAAGGTCACTTCCGTGCCGGTCAGGGTCTCGCCGGCCTTGGGACCGTCGGCGCGGACGGGCGAGTCGCCGGTCTGGGCCAGCGAGGTCACCGCGTCGCCGCGCTCGAAGCGCATCTGATAGCTATGGCCGTTGCGGTGGATCTTCAGCTCCAGCCAATCGCTGAGCGCGTTGACCACCGAGACGCCCACGCCGTGCAGGCCGCCGGAAACCTTGTAGCTGTTCTGGTCGAACTTACCGCCGGCGTGCAGCTGGGTCATGATGACCTCGGCCGCGCTGACGCCTTCGCCCTCGTGGATGTCGACCGGGATGCCGCGGCCGTCGTCGGTGACCGTCACCGAACCATCGGCGTTGAGGATCACCTCCACCTTGGTGGCGTGGCCGGCCAGGGCCTCGTCGATGGCGTTGTCGACCACCTCATAGACCATGTGGTGCAGGCCCGAGCCGTCATCGGTGTCGCCGATGTACATGCCGGGGCGCTTTCGCACCGCGTCCAGGCCCTTGAGCACCTTGATGGAGTCGGCGCTGTACTCGCCGGTCATCACTTCGGGGGCTGACATTTCCGAACCGTCGGCGGTGGTCAGGCGATCGCCGGAATTGTCGAGCTCGGGGCCTTTGGTCTCTTCGGTCATACGTCTTCCAATGCGGTCAGGCCGAGTTCGCTGACGCGAACGCCGAGAGCCCGACCCTTCAGGTGGTCGAACAGCGACTGGTCCGTGCCCGTGAGAAAGGCCTGGAGTCCGAGCGCCGTGATTTCGTCTGCCAGGGCGGCTCGCCTTTTCAGGTCGAGGTGCGCGGCGACTTCGTCGAGCAACAATATAGGATTCGGCGCGTCTTTCGCACGCGAAAGTCGCGCCGCCTGGGCCAAAACCAGGTTCAAAATCAGCGCTTTCTGTTCTCCCGTCGAACATTCCCCGGCAGGACGGTCCTTGTCGACGTGATGAATGGCCAGATCGCCCCTGTGCGGACCGGTCAAGGCCCGTCCGGCGGCCCCGTCGCGAGGCCGGGCGGCGGCCAGGGCGGCGGCGAGTCGGGCCTCGATTTCGGCGGTCTCGATCCCCTCCAGGGCCATCCGTTCCCACTCGCCGGTCAGGGCCAGGCGGGCGCGGGGGAAGGGGCGGTCGCCGCGGCTGTCGATCTCGGCCTGCAAGGCTTGAAGCGTGCGGGCCCGGGCTCCGGCCATCAGGGCGCCGGCCTGGCCCAGACGGGCTTCCAGGGCGGTCAGCCACACCGTGTCGGCCGGCTGGCCGCTCTCGGCGGCGTCGGTCAGCAGCCGCATGCGCTCGCGCTGGGCCTTGTCATAGGCGTTGGCGTGGCGGGCATGGTCGGGTTCGCCGGCGAACACCAGGCGGTCGAAGAACTTGCGCCGCTCGCCGGCCGCCTCGAGGAACAGGCGGTCCTGGGCCGGGGTCAGCCAGATCGGGCGCAGGTGGTCGGCCAGGCGGCCGGGCGGGACGGTCTCGCCCTCGATGCGGACGATGCGGCGGGCCGCGCCGGCCTGCTCGACGCCCGTGCCCAGGCGGACGGGTTCGTCTTCGCCGCTTTCCGTCTCGGCGGCGACGGCCCAGGCGCGGCCGGTCGCCTCGCCCGGCAGGCGGCGGCCGACCTCGGTCAGGCTGGACCCGCGCAGGCCCTTGCCCGGCGACAGCAGGCTGATGGCCTCCAGCAGGTTGGTCTTGCCCGCCCCGTTGGCCCCGAACAGATAGACGCTGGCGCCCTGCGGACGCAGGGTCGCGCGCTCGTACGAGCGAAAGTCGGTCAGGGTCAGCGAAAGAAGGGCGGCGCGGCTCACCGGGGGGTTCTAGCCTATTCGCGCCGCAGGTCTAAATCGGACCGCGCCGATGCCCCGGCTCAGCCCTGCTCGCGGCGCCGGCCGCCGGCATGGGCCAGCAGTCGGGGTGGATGGCGCAGGGCGTGGGCCATGTGCGGCCCGGCCAGGAGGGCCATGGCCCAGGCGGCTCCGCTGAAGATCACGACGACGATTCGTTCCCAGGCCACGCGCATGGCGGACTCCTTGCGAGAGGTCGTGGCTCTAGGCCCGGATGGCGGCCAAATCTGGGCCTTGGCCTCCGCCCGCGCGCCTACCGCTCCTGGTCGGTCGAGCGCATCAGGATCTCGTTGATCGTCACGTGCGGCGGCCGCGAGACGGCGTAGAGGATGGCGTCGGCCACGTCCTCGGCGGTCAGCTGGCGCATGGCGTCGGCGGTCTTGTTGAGCGTGGTCTGGATGGTCTCGACGGCGATGTGGTCGCGAAGTTCGGTGGCCGCCATGCCGGGCGAGATCACGCTGACGCGGATATTGTCCTTGTAGACTTCCTTGCGCAGGGCTTCGGAGAAGCCCACCACGCCGAACTTGGTGGCCGAATAGGCGGCGGCCAGAGGGTTGGAGACATGGCCGGCGGTCGAGGCGATGTTGACGATATGACCGTCCTTGCGGGCGCTCATGCCGGGCAGGGCGGCCTGGGTGGCGGCGATCAGGCCCAGTAGGTTCAGCTCGATCATCGAACGCCAGCGGCCCAGATCGGCCGTGGCCACCGGCTCCAGGTACATGACCCCGGCGTTGTTGATCAGGATGTCCAGCCGGCCAAACGCGGCCTCGGTCTCGCGGACCGCGCGCTGGGCCTGGGCCTCGTCGGTGAAGTCGGCGACGATCACATGCGCCTGCCCGCCCTGATCGGTGATCCGTCGGGCCAGGTCGCGCAGGCGATCCTCGCGGCGGGCGGCCAGGGCGACCTTGGCGCCGGCCTTGGCCAGGCCCAGGGCCACGGCCTCGCCGAAGCCCGACGACGCGCCGGTGACCAGGGCCACGCGGCCGTTCATGTCCATGCTCATGGGGATCTCCTTGCCGGCGTCGGATGCCATCCGGCGAGGATATAGGGTCTCAGGCCGGGGCCCGCATCAGGCCGCCGTTCAGCCGAACCTGTAGCCGCACAGCTTGTTGCCATCCAGATCGCGGAAATAGGCGAAATAGGCGCCGGGCATCCGCTCGCCCGGGGGGCCTTCGCAGGTTCCGCCCAGCGCGATCGCCTTGGCATGGAAGGCGTCGACCTCCTCGCGGCTGTCGAAATCAAAGCCGCCCATCATGCCGTTGCCGATGCAGGCGGGCTGGCCGTCATAAGGGCCCAGCACCCCGAACAGTCCCGTGCCCTTGCCGCGATAGAGCCGTCCGCCCGAGGGGTGTTCATAGATCCCCTTCATGCCGATCGATCCCAGCAGGGCGTCGTAGAAGCCCTTGGCCGCCTCCAGCTTGTTGGACCCCACGGTCATGTAGCTGACCTTCGCCATAGGCGTTCCCTCCCGTTTTCTTATGAAACGGAGGCTACCACGGGTCAGGAGGCAGGCAAGGCGATCGAGCGTGTTTTGGCCGCTTAGGAGTCGACTCTGACGTCAAAGGTTGCTTGCATGCGCCGGCTGTCGGTCTTGGATACCGGTAACAGACCCTGGGGAGGGGGATATGAAACTGAAAACCTTGGAGGTTCCGCGCCAGTGGTGGCGGAACAATCCCGAGCTCGCCGCCGCGGCCGGCTGGGCCGTCATCTGCGGCGCCCTGTGGCTGATCGTGCGGGTTTCCGGCCTGGCTTGAGGCGGCCCGCACAGCAAAACGGGCGCCTGAGGCGCCCGTTTCTAGACGTTCAAAAACCTGAAGCCCCTACACCCGCAGCGGCATCAGCACGTACTTCACGCCCGGATCGGTGGGATCGACCACCAGGGTGGGCGAGGCCGGGTCGGCGAAGCGGAACTCGGCGATCGGGCCGCCGATCTGGCCGCAGACGTCCAGCAGGTAGCGGGCGTTGAAGCCGATCTCGAAGGCCTCGCCGTCGTAGTCGACCTCGACCTCTTCGACGGCCTGGCCGGCTTCCATGTTGCGGACGGTCAGGGTGATGCGGCCCGGCTCGACGGCCAGCTTCACCGAGCGGCTCTTCTCGGCCGAGATGGTGGCCACCCGGTCGACGGCCTTGGCGAACAGGTCGTTGTCCAGGGTCAGGATCTTGGCGTTGTCGCGCGGAATGACGCGCAGATAGTCGGGGAAGGCGCCGTCGATGACCTTGGAGGTCAGGGCCGCCCGGCCGAACTCGAAGCGGATCTTCTGGGCGCTGATCTGCAGATCGACCTGCTCGCCGGCCGATTCCATCAGGCGGCGGGCCTCCTGGATGGTCTTGCGCGGCACGATCACGCCCGGCAGGCCGGCCGAGCCCTCGGGCGCGTCCATCTCGGCCAGGGCCAGGCGGTGACCGTCGGTGGCCACGGCGCGCAGCTTGGTCACGCCGCCGTCATTGACGGTGTGGAGATACAGGCCGTTCAGATAGTAGCGGGTCTCTTCGGTCGAGATCGCGAAACGGGTCTTGTCGATCAGGCGCATCAGGTCGTTGGTGTCGACCGAGATCCGGCCCGACAGACCGTCATTGCTCATCACCGGGAAGTCGCCGGCCGGCAGGACCGGCAGGTTGAAGCGCGAGCGGCCGGCCTGGATCACCAGGCGCGGGTCATCGCCGCTGAAGCTGAGCGAGACGTCCGAGCCGTCGGGCAGCTTGCGGACGATTTCATAGAGCGTGTGGGCCGGCGCGGTGATCTGGCCGGGCCCGTCGATCTGGGCCAGGCCCTCGTCGATGATCTCCATGTCCAGGTCGGTGGCCGAGAACGACAGGGTGTCGCGATCGGCCGAAAGCAGGATGTTCGATAGGATCGGGATGGTGTTGCGGCGCTCAACGACGCTCTGCACGTGACCCAGCGCCTTCAGCAGCGCCGCCCGCTCGATGGTAAGCTTCATATCTCGGTCCAGGTCCCAGGGCCGCCGCCGACGAAGAGAATCCCCCGCAGCCCCGTAATGAATGGACTTGCGACATTAGCGTAATCGCGCCGCTGGGGAAGAGGGGGCGCGCGGCGGGGTGCGACGAAATGGCTTCCCGGCCGCTGATCGTTTCACGCCGCCGGCCCGTGGGGCCGTCCTCGTCCTTCGACAGGCTCAGGATGAGGGCTGCATCTGGTGACGATTCAGTAGAAAAACCTCGTCCTGAGCC
>NZ_JBAPVS010000333.1:0-16042 GCF_049283275.1 Caulobacter sp.
TGCGACGACTCCCCTGTGTGGACTATGACCTAGGGTGATCCTGGAGAGCCGACAAGCCGCGCCGTGAGGAGTTGCCCTCATCTGAGCGGTTGGGTCTGTCCACCCCCGAGGGGGCGGAGCCGGGCGCTGGACGGCCCTCGGGGCGCAAAGCGGATGAACCCCGATCGCCCAAGTGATGCATTCCATGCATCTAACTTATCATTGTTCCCTTATGTTCGAACGGATGTTTGCATCGCGCCGTCGGCTGTGCTTTTCCTTGGGTGAACGCGCCCCGTAACAAGGCGCGACGCACATTCCGGGAGAGTAACGATGACCCAGGCCGCGCCCGCGCCCACCCCGACCATTCCGTGGCCCGCCATGTCGGTGCAACAGGCCTACGCCATGATCACCGCCCCCGGCTCGCCCGGCGAGATGGAGGAGATCGACATCCGGGGCGTGAAGACCCGGGTGTGGAAGCACTGTCCGCCGACCCTGCGCGACACTCTGCTGGTGGGCCGCACCCACGGCGACAAGATCTATCTGGTCCACGAGGACGAGCGGGTCAGCTTCGAGGCCTTCTATCGCGCGGTGACGGTGTTCGCCGCCGAGTTGGAAGCGTCGGGGGTCAAGAAGGGCGACCGCGTCGCCATCATCATGCGCAATCTGCCCGAATGGCCGGTGGTCTTCTATGCCGGCCTGACGCTCGGCGCGATCCTGACGCCGCTGAACGCGTGGTGGACCGGGCATGAGCTGGAATACGGTCTGCTGGACAGCGGCGCCACGGTGGCGGTCATGGACGTCGAACGCTACGAGCGCCTGGCCGAGCATTTCGACAACTGCCCCGATCTCAAGCGCGTCTATGTCAGCCGTTCCCGCGAAGAGATCGCTGATCCCTATGTGAAGCGGGTCGAGGCGGTGATCGGCGGCCCCAATGACTGGATCAATCTGGACGAACGGCCGCTGTCGACCGTCGCGCTGGGCCCCGAGGACGACGCGACGATCTTCTACACGTCGGGCACCACGGGCAAACCCAAGGGCGCGCTTGCGACGCATCGCGCCGTCAACAGCAACATCTTCGCCGCCGCCGCCGCCGGCGCCCGCAGTTTCCTGCGCCGGGGCGAGGCGCCGCCCCAGCCTGATCCCGGCGCGCCGCAGAAGGGCTCGCTGATCTCGGTGCCGTTCTTCCACGCCACCGGCTGTTTCGCGGTGATGAACCCCTCGCTGTTCGCCGGGGCCAAGCTGGCCATGATCCGCAAGTGGGACCCGGAAAAGGCCATGCAGCTGATCCAGGACGAGAAGCTGACCCAGATGGGCGGGGTGCCGACCATCGCCTGGCAGATCATCGAGCATCCCAGCCGCGGCAACTACGACCTGTCGTCGCTGGAGACGGTGGCCTACGGCGGCGCGCCCTCGGCCCCGGAACTGGTGCGAAAGATCAAGGAGATCTGGCCCAAGTCGCTGCCGGGCAACGGCTGGGGCATGACCGAGACCTCGGCCACCGCCACCAGCAACTCGGCCGAGGACTATGAGAACCGTCCCGACAGCTGCGGCCCGGCCGTGCCGGTCACCGACCTCAAGATCATGACCGTCGAGGCGCCGTATCGCGAGCTGCCGATCGGCGAGGTCGGCGAGTTGTGGTGCAAGGGCCCGCAGGTGGTGAAGGGCTATTGGAACAAGCCCGAGGCCACGGCCCAGACCTTCGTCGACGGCTGGGTGCGCACCGGCGACCTGGCGCGGCTGGACGAGGAGGGCTTCTGCTACATCATCGACCGGGCCAAGGACATGCTGATCCGCGGCGGCGAGAACATCTACTGCATCGAGGTCGAGAACGTCCTCTATGACCATCCGGCGGTGATGGACGCGGCCCTGGTCGGCGTCCCACACAAGACCCTGGGGGAAGAGCCGGCCGCGGTGGTCACGCTGAAGCCCGGCGCCCACGCCGACGAGGCCGAGCTGCGGGCCTTCGTCGCCCACCGCCTGGCCGCCTTCAAGGTGCCGGTCAAGGTGGTGTTCTGGCCCGAAACCCTGCCCCGCAACGCCAACGGCAAGATCATGAAGAACGAGCTGAAGAAGGTGTTCGTCGAGGGTTAGACCGCGCCGGTGGGGGGAGGAGACCCATCTTCCGATCACGCCCCCCTCCGCCGGCCGCGCCGACACCTCCCACACAGGGGGAGGAGCGTGCTAGACCCCGGTCATGAAACGCAAACGCGCCGACATCCTGCTGGTCGAGACCGGCCTGTTCGACAGCCGGGCCAAGGCCCGCGCCGCCATCGAGGCCGGGTCCGTCAAGGCCGACGGCAAGGTCGTGACCAAGCCCTCGCAGGAGCTTGAACAGACCGCCGTGCTCGAGGGCGTCGCCGCCTTCCCCTGGGTGGGACGCGGCGCCCTGAAGCTGGCCCATGCCCTTGAGCTCTGGCCCATCGTGGTCGAGGGCAAGATCGCCCTCGACGTCGGGGCCTCGACCGGCGGCTTCACCGAGGTGCTGCTTTCGAAGGGCGCGGCCAAGATCTACGCCGTCGATGTCGGCCGCGAGCAGCTGCATCCGCGCATCGCCGCCGATCCGCGCGTGGTCGACCGCTCCGGCGTCGACGCCCGGATACTGGATGAAGGTCACTTGGACGAAGCGCCCGGCCTGGTGGTCAGCGACGTCAGCTTCATCTCGGTGGAAAAGTGCTTGCCCGTGGCCTTGGACCTGGCCGAGCCCGGCGCGGACCTGGTCAGCCTGATCAAGCCGCAGTTCGAGGCTGGTCGCGACCGGGTGGGGAAGGGCGGCCTGGTCAAGGATCCGGCGATCATCGCCGACTGCATCGCCTCGGTCCGCGCCTTCGTCGAGGCGGCGGGCTGGACGGTCAAGGCCGTGGCGGAGAGCCCGATCACCGGCGGCGACGGGCAGGTCGAGCACCTGCTGTGGGCGGTCAAGGATTAAGGTCGATCCATACGGCTTCGGAAGCGAAACCCTCGTCCTTCGACAGGCTCAAGATGAGGGTTTCTACTGCACGGCGTGCACATGGTCCTCATCCTGAGCTTGGCGAAGGACGAGGACCACGCACCGCGCCAAGGCCCGGCCGACCCTGAGCCGACAAAAAGGCCGCCGGCGCGAACGCCGGCGGCCCCAAGAGATCGAATGAGAAATCGGGTCGGTCAGTCGACGACCTGGTAGCGGCCCGAGGAGTCCGGGCAGACCCGGACGAAGCGCTTCTGGGTGCGGCCGTCGGGCAGATAGATCGGGCTTTCGGCCAGGGTGCAGCCGTCGGTGTCGGGCTTGCTCTCGGTCACGCTGTACGAGCGCTCCGATTCGTAGGTGTAGCCGTCGCGACGGTCGCCGTAGCGGCTGTCCTCGTAGCGCGGGGCATAGCCGCGATCGTCGTAACCGCGGTCGCGGGAGTCGTTATAGGCGCCCTGATTGTAGGACGGCGGAGGCGGCGGGGGCGGATTGGCGCCCGGCGTGCAGGCGGCCGAGTTGCGACCGATGGCCGTGCCGGCGATCGCCCCCACTAGGCCGCCGAGCACAGTACCCTCGGTGCGGGCGCCCTTGGCGGCCACGCCGTTGCCGATCGCCGCGCCGATGCCGGCCCCGAGCAGACCGCCGCCCGTGCCGCGCTGCGTGGTGCTGCGGCGGCAGGGATCGTAGTAATAGCCGTTGCTGTCATAGTTGCCGCCACCGCCGTAGGCGCCGGCGTTGCCGTAGGCGCCATAGGCCTGGGCCGAGGCCATCGTCGGGGCCATCGCGCAGGCGAGCGTGGCCGCGGCGGCGACGCCGAGAACGGTCTTGAACATCATAAGAGAAACTCCTCCGACCGAGTCCGCCGATGCTCGGACCCGCCTTACCGATCTAAAATGCCAAGGGCTTGATGAACGGCTGTTGAGCGACCCGTTCATCTTCGTTCACCCGCATTGGCTTCGAATGCGCTATGAGCGACCGAAATCTTGTCTGCGCCGATCGTGGCGCGGGCATGGCGGGGTCCTTCGACCCCGGAAATCATGACCCGAAATGGCCGAGCCGGTGAAGGTTCCGCCACGTGAATTGGACTCTTTATGCGTGAACTCAGGATCCAGGCGGTCGGCGCCCAGGGCGACGGCATCGCCGAGGGCTCTTTCGTCCCCCTGACCCTGCCCGGCGAACGGATCACCGCCGAGATGAGCGGCAATCGCGGCGAGTTGATCGAGGTGCTGGAAGCCAGCCCCGACCGCGTCGCCCCGCCATGTCCGCACTTCGGGGTCTGCGGCGGCTGCGCCTTCCAGCACTGGGACCTCAAGCCCTATCTGGAATGGAAGCGCGAGCAGATCCAGTTCCAGCTGGCCCGCGAGGGACTGGAGACCGAGGTCCTGCCGACCTTCGCTTCGCCGCCGGCCTCGCGCCGCCGCGTCGCCCTGCACGCCCGGGGCGGCAAGGGCGGGGCGCGGCTGGGCTTCAAGGAGCGCCGCTCCTGGAACCTGGCCAAGATCGAGACCTGCCCGGTCACCAACCCCAAGCTGGTCGCGGCCTTTCCGGCCTTGGCCCGCCTGGCCGCGCCGTTCCTGGAGCACCCCAAGTCGGCTCCGACCCTGCACGTGACCCTGACCGCCACGGGTCTGGACATCGACATCACCGGCGTCGAGGCCAAGAGCGGCGGTCTGTCGGCCGACGCCCGGGTCCGCGCCGCGATGATCGCCGGCGAGCATGACTTCGCCCGGGTCACCATGGCCGGCGAGATGATCTACATGGCCCGCCAGCCGATGGTGAAGCTGGGTCCCGCCATCGTCTCCCTGCCGCCCGGCAGCTTCCTGCAGGCCGTGCCCCAGGCCGAGAAGGCCATGGTCGATTTCGTGGTCGAGGCGGCCCAGGGCGCATCAAGGATCGTCGACCTGTTCAGCGGCGTGGGCACCTTCACCTTCCCCCTGGCGCAGATCGGCGGGGTTCACGCCGCGGACAGCTCAGCCCCCGCCATCGCCGCCCTGAAGGGCGCGGTGGGCGCGGCTTCGGGTCTCAAGGCGATCACCGCCGAGGCGCGCGACCTGACCCGCCGTCCGGTGCTGTCGACCGAGCTGAACAAGGTCGACGTGGCCGTGCTCGACCCGCCCCGGGCCGGGGCCTTCGAGCAGCACGTCGAGATCGCCAAGTCCAAGGTGGCCCGCGTGGTCGGCGTCTCGTGCAATCCGGCGACCTTCGCCCGCGACGCCAAGCTTCTGGTCGACGCCGGTTTCCGCCTGGAGCGGGTCTTGCCTGTGGACCAGTTCCTGTGGTCGCCGCATATTGAGCTGGTCGGAGTGTTTTCGCGGTAGGACGGCCCATCTTCGACCGGTGGGGCCCTCCCAGGAGACGGCCATGGACGAGCGACGCGGCGATCGGGGAGAGTCCAGGGAGGCGGGTCTCAAAGGTCGCGCCGCCTTTGCTCTGGACGGCGCCGGCCAGCGGGCCAAGGCCGCGGTCAAGGCCGCCTGGTGGACCGCCGCCGGAAGCGTCACCCGCGCCCTGGCCCAGCCCAGCCGCGGCGAGGCCAAGACCAAGTTCGAACCCAAGGGGCCGCCCGTCTCGGCCGATCGGCTGCGCAAGGCCTATCTGACCGCCTTCGACAAGGACGCCGCCGACGTCGCCGCCGGTCTCTATCCGCCGACCGGGGACGGACCGCGCAATCCGGCGGACGCCTTCCGGGACGCCCTGGACGTCATCGCCGACGCCCGCGCCGTGGATCGCCGCCGCCGCCGGGGCGACGGCGTCGAGGTGCGGGATGAGCCCGAGAGCGAGGGCTATCCCAACTACTACCGGCAGAATTTCCACTTCCAGTCGGGCGGCTGGTTCACCGACGCCAGCGCCCGCCGCTACGAGGCCCAGGTCGAGGCGTTGTTTTCCGGCGCGGCCGGGGCCATGCGCCGCCGAGCCCTGTCGCTGCTGGCCCGTCATTGGCGCGGCAAGGACCAGCGCGGGCTGAAACTGGTCGATCTGGCCTGCGGTTCGGGCGCGTTCCTCAGCGACTTGGACGCGGCCTTTCCTCGCGCGGCCATCGCCGGCCTGGACCTGTCACGGGCCTATCTGGCCGCCGCCAGCAGCCGCTCGGGCCGGGGCGGGGTGCAGGCCAACGCCGAGGCCCTGCCGTTCGCCGACGCCAGCCTGGACGCGGTGACGTGCATCTACCTGTTCCATGAACTTCCGCCCCGTGTGCGGCCCGTCGTGGCCGCCGAGATCGCCCGGGTGCTGAAGCCTGGCGGCGTGCTGGCCTTCGCCGACTCCGTGCAGCCGGTCGACGAGCCGGACCTGTCGCGGCTGCTGGAGGCCTTTCCGGCCTATTTCCACGAGCCCTACTATTCGACCTATGCCGAGGCCGACCTGCCGGCCCTGTTTGGTGCGGCGGGGTTAAGCGTGGTCGGACGGGACCAGGCCTTCCTGACCAAGGCGCTGCTGTTCGAAAAACCCCCAAGGACGACCCTGTAGCAAACCCTGCGCCCAACGCGCTCATGGCCATTGCCTAGCGCGGCGGGCTCCTGTATTCGAACCGACCTCTTCGCCGACGCTCCTTGCGTTGACCCGGATGGCCCGGTGGCGGAGTGGTTACGCAGCGGATTGCAAATCCGTGCACCCCGGTTCGATTCCGGGCCGGGCCTCCAACCCTTTCAATGACCCATAGGCGACCTTCAACGCCGTCGCGCCGTGCGGCGACTCGTTGCGACCGTCAAAGGAAACCTCGGACACCAGGGTGATGTCCGAGGTCGTCGAGTTGGTCCGAGGACGTGCAGTCAGGGTGCTCCCGCGTCGAACGTCGTGCCCGATAGGTCCGGGTCTTCTCGTCCGTTAGGGTCTTGCCCGCCGCCGTGATCATCAGCCCTTCAGCAAGGCCTTCAATTGGCTCAGGCCCTGCTCGGGCGGACCGCCGTAGCCGATCGGCTCAACGAACCGGCCCTTGGCGTCGAAGAGGTAGATCGCCGAGGAATGGTCGACCGTGTAGCCGCCGCCGTCTATCGGGGTCTTCTGATAGTAGACCCGATAGGCCTTTGCGATCGCGGCGACGGCTTCGGGCGAGCCGGTGAAGCCCTGGATGCGAGGATCGAAGTTCGACAGATAGAGCTTCAGCTGCTGGGGCGTGTCGCGTTCCGGATCGACCGAGACGAAGACGACGTTCAGCTTGTCGGCGTCCTTCCCCAGAGCCTTTAGCCAGGCGGTAATCTCGGCCATGGTGGTCGGGCAGACCTCGGGGCAGTAGGTGAAGCCGAAGAAGATCGCCGTCGGCTTGCCCAGCAGCGTCTTCTCCGTGACCGGCCGGCCATTGGTGTCGACCAGCTGGAACGGGCCGCCGATCTGGATCGTCGACCGCCCGCCGGCCTGGTCGCCGGCCTTCTGGCAGGCGGCGAGGGGCGCGCAGGCCAGGGTCAAGGCGAACGCCGCGATTCTCCAGGGCTTCATCAGTGAGACTCCATCGACATGCCGCTCATGGACGGCGGGGGCGCGGTCTTCACCGGCGCGGTCACGGTGACCGGCGCGGCGGTCTTGAAGCGCAGGGTCAGGGCGACCGTCGCGCCGGGCGTCAGCGCCGTCTTCGGCCCGATCAGCATCAGGTGCTCGGCCCCCGGCTTGAGCGCGACGGGTTTGCCGGCCGGCAGGGCGATCCCGTCCGCCAGCTTGCGCATGCGCATCACGCCGCCCGTCATCGACATGGTGTGGATTTCGCCACGGCCGGCGGCGGGGGTCTCGACGGCGATCAGACGATCGTCGGTCGGCGCCGTCAGGGTGACATAGCAACCGGCGGAGAGGGCGCCCTTGGGCGCGGGACGACACCAGGCGTCGACGATCTTGACGGCGGGCGGCTTGGCGGCGGCGGTCAGCGGCGTCGCCAGCGCAGGGAGGGCGAGGAGGGCAAGGAGGGTCTTCATCGTGCGAAATCCTATCAGACGCGATACTGA
Source organism: Caulobacter sp. (assembly GCF_049283275.1). Lineage (GTDB taxonomy): Bacteria > Pseudomonadota > Alphaproteobacteria > Caulobacterales > Caulobacteraceae > Caulobacter. The sequence goes on from NZ_JBAPVS010000333.1 coordinate 7,852, forward strand.
GGTCAGAACGAAATGGTGACGCCGCCGAACACCGAGCGGCCGTCGCCCGGCCAGACGGCGGCCGTGCCGGGGGTCCAGACCGTGGCGGCCTGGGTGTTGGAGACATAGGCCTGGTCGGCGAGGTTGCGAGCGTCAAGGAACAGTGAAACCTTGCCGTTCAGCCTCCAGCCGGCGTTGAGGTTCAAGATCGCGTACGACGGGGCGGCCTTGGTGTTCTTGTAGTCGATCCACGGATCGGACGCCGACCACTCCACCGCGGGCGCCACGAACCAGCCGCGGGCGTCGTCGTAGCGAAGTTCGGCGCGGTAGAAGGTCTTGGGCACGATCGGCAGGCGGTTGTCGCCGTACTGGGCGTCGCCGTCGAACCGGAAGTCCGACAGGGTCAAGGTCTGGCGCAGGCGCCAGCGCGGCGCCATCGTCCAGTCCAAGGCCGCCTCGACGCCCTGGTGAAGGGTCTTGTCGGCGTTGAAGGTCGAGGCCGGATGCGAACTGTCGACGGCGAACTGCAGCAGTTCGTTCTCGAGATGGGCGCGGTAGAACGTCACGTCATAGGTGAACGGGCCCCGATGGCCGCGCGCCCCGACTTCGCCGGTCCAGGCCTCCTGGGCCTTGACGGGCGCGAAGCCGACATTGGTGGGCGACAGCGAACTGAAGTTCGGGGGCTCGACCGACCGGGTGATGTTGGCGAAGACCTGCGAGCCGTCCTCGCCCTGCCAGAGCAGGCCGATGCGCGGCGAAACCCAGACATAGTCCTTGCCGGCGGTCAGGTTGAACGTGGAGCCTACGCCAGGAACGGCGAAGCTCTGGTAGTCACGTTTGGCGCTTCCCCAGGTCAGGCCGCCGACCAGGGCCAGGTGCTCGGTGGCGAAGACCCGCCCCTCGGCGAAGATGTCGGCCGCCTTGGCGTTCTGCAGGGACCGCGACTGCAGCGCGCCGCGAGCGCCCCGGAGGTTAGTGTAGAAGGCCGAGTCCAGATCGCCCTGGCGATACCACGCGCCCAGATAGGCGTCGGCTTTCAGGCCGCCCAGCACGCCGTCCCAGTCCAGACGGCCGAAGGCGCCGTAGTTGCGGCTTTCCTGGTCGATCACCTGGAAGATCGGGTGGTCCAGGTCCTTCCAGACCGCATAGACCACACCCTCGAACACGGTGTTGTCGTCCAAGCGCCAGGTCGTGCGCAACGAGCCGCGCAACCCGCGCTGATTGCGGCCCTGGTCGTTGTTGGCGCTGGCGGCGGCCGTCTGGCGCGGATTGGCCTCGAACTGGTCCAGGGTCAGGGAGCCGGGGATTTCCTGGTTGATGTTGGAGCCGTTGACGACGACGCGCACCTCGCGGTCTTCGCCGAAACTCCGGCCGATGTTCAGCGCGCCGAACTGGATGTTCTGTTGGCTCTGCGAGCGCCAGCCTTGGCTGGTCTGGTTGGTGGCGGCGGCATAGACGTCCCAGTCGCCGGACTGGCGGGCGATGGCGACGTGCTCGCGGATCATGCCCCAGGAGCCGCCGTCTATGCGAACCTGGTTGTCGAAACCGGCGTCCTTGCCGGTGGGTGTGACCATGTTGATCGCCCCGCCCAGCAGGGCGCCGCCGAAGCGCAGGGCGTTGCCGCCGCGATAGACCTCGACATAGCGGGTGTTGAGCGGGTCGGCGACCTGGCTGTCGCCATAGCCGTCGGCCTCGTTCAGCGGCACGCCGTCCTGGGCCAGCAGGAGGCCGCGGTTGTGGTTGGCGTTGCCGATGCCCGAGCCGCGGATCGAGATGCGAACGTCCCCGCCCCACTTGCGCTGGGCATAGACGCCAGGCGCGTCGCGCAGCATGTCGTCCAGCGCCAGGGCCTGGCGGTTGGCATAGGACTCCTGGGAGATCACCGAGACGCCGCCAGGGGTTTCGGACAGGCGTTTACGCGCGCGGGCCACCACCGGCGGATCTTCCGGATCGGGGCGGGCCGTGACGATGACCGAGCTGACTTGATGATCGGGGTCCAAATCCTCCGGGGCGGCGAACGCGGTTCCGGGGAGGAGGAGGGCGGGGAGGACGAACAGGACGGCCGTGGAGGCCAGCCAGAGAGACTTCATGGATCTTGGTCCTTCGGCGCGCGATGGCGCGCGGCCGTGGTCAGCTGAAAGGGCGGGAGGCGACGCGAAGTCGATCGCTGGACGTCGTCCGGCGATGCGCGCGTAGGGCGCCCGGCCGCGAGCGGCGGAGCGCTAGATCAGCTGGCTTGGAGGACCTCTGGCCGGCAAGGGCGGCGCGGCCAGGCCTCGGCCGGGGGCCAGGCCGGTGACCGGAGCCAAGGCCATGGGACGATAGGCGACGAATTCGACCTTGGTCGCCACCAAGGCGCTGGGCGGCGGCGCGGCGGCGCCATGGCCGGCGAACGGGCAGGGCGTGTCGTGAGCCGGCTTGTCGGCGGGCGCCTTGTCCTGATGGCTCAGGGCGGCGTCCGGCGCGACGATCAGCGGACCCTGGCCGGTGCAGAGCACCAGCGCGAAGGGCAGGTCGTTCTTCGGCGCCGTCGAGGTCATGAAGCCCGCGGGAACCAGAACCTTCACGGCGAGCGCCAGGATCGCGAGCGCCAGGAAGGCGCCGCGTGTCCAGGTCAGGCCAAGGTTGGGCGAGCGGGTCACATGCGGGCTTTATCGCAAGCGGCCGATTTTCGCCACGGCTAGTTGAGCTTGGGTTTTTTCAGCAGGGCGTTGCGATCGACCGAGCGGATCTCGACCTCGAACACGTCGTGCTCGCGCTGGATGCGCAACGGGACCGTGACGCCCGCCAGGCCCTGGCTCCAGAGCGCGGTGTAGAATTCAGCCAGGTCGGCGACCTCCTCGTCGGCCACGGCGAGGATCAGATCGCCGGCGCGGAGCTCGGCGCGGGCGGCGGGGCTGCCGGGCGAGACCCCGACCAGAATGACCTGGGATTCGGTTTCCTGGGCGAAGACGCCGAGCCAGGGACGCGGCGGATGGGCGGGTTTGCCCCGGGCCAGGTCGTCCAGAATCGGCGGCAGCAGTTCAGCCGGCACGAACATGTTCATGGGCTTGGCGTGGCCGTCGCGCGACTGTCCCGCCAGGCTCAGCGAACCCACGCCGACCAGTTCGCCGTCGGGGCCGATCAGGGCCGCGCCGCTCCAATGCGGATGGGCCGGCTCTGTGATGATCGCCTCATCCAGCAGATACTCCCAATAGCCGGCGAAGGGCATGCGCGTGAGCACCCGTCCGGCGGCCGCGTGGGCGCGTCCGCCGGCCCCGGCGATGACGACGGGGCTGCCGGATTCCAGGATCTTCGAGGCGCCGATCCGCAGGGGCGGGAGGTTCAGGGGCTCCAGCGCCTGGACCAGTCCCAGCCCCGTCTGGCTGTCAAAGCCCAGCACGTGGGCCTCTATGCGTCTTCCGTCGTTCAGGGTCAGGACGACCCGGCTGGCCTCGGTGATCAGATAGCCCATGGTCAGCACCAGGCCGCTTTCGCTGATCACCACGCCGTTGCCCAGCCGCTCGGTGCCCAGAATGCGAGCAGTGAACGCATCGTCAGGGACCTGAGCCTCCAGGGCGACGACCGAGGACAGCGCACGATCCAGGTCGAAGGGGTAGGCGTTGGCGGTCGGACGCAGCCGCGCCTCGACCTCGTGCCCTTGGAATGGTGAAGACAAGTCGATCTCCTATGGGAGACTCAAATCTGGGGCTCGGCGAGGCCAGGGACAAGGGGCGCGTCCCGCGCGGCGGCCGCTCAGGCGGCCAGGGCGGGGAGATCCGTCGGGCGCTCCTGGCGGCTGCGACGCCAGCGGCTGGGCGTCTGGCCGATCAGTCCCCCGAAGGTTCGGCAGAAATGGGCCTGGTCGGAGAAACCGCAGGCCAAGGCGATATGGGCAAGGTTGTCGCGCGTGGTCAGCATCAGGTGCTTGGCGCGGGCGATGCGGCATTCGAGGATGTAGCCCTTGGCGGACCGGCCGAAGCTTTCCTTGAACGCGTGCGAGAAATAGCTGGGGCTGAGACGCACCGCCGCGGCCACGTCGCGGACCTGCAGATTACGGTCGCTGTTCTGGTCGATGAAGTTTGTCGCGGTGCGCACCTGCCAAGGCGCCAGCTTGCCGGTCTGCCGATCGCGGGTCAGGCGCTGCACCTCGGCCTCGAGAAGTTGGCTTGCCCGCAGCACCAGTTCCCTGGCTTTATCGGGATCACGATCGAAGGCCCGCGAGGCGTCGGTGACCAGGCGCGCCAGGATCAGGGTCTGGTCATGCGGCAGGGTGGAGGACTGGTTCGTGCTCGCGGAAGTCATGTCCAGCTCGCCATCCTTTTCCGAAACCTTCCCCCGAGCGTCCGCGACAGGTTCAGTTTCGTTTTTGCTACCATTGGCCGTGCGAAGTCGCAATGACACTGGGTAAAGCTTGGCTGTAGTAGAGCTTCGAAAGCTCATGTGCTATGCAGTGTACTGTGGATTTTTGTCCTTGCTGGGATCAATTTCTAGACATCGGCGTCCGCCTTGGTTTTGACGGCCGTCTTTGAACGATGATGAGGTTTTTGAGCAAGAGGCTCAAATCGGGCGCCGTCACCCCGCGAATGCGTGAGGCGACGGCTTGGTCCTCGATCAGTCGTCGCCGTCAGCGATGTCGGCGAGAAGGCCGTTGATCGGCTCCTCGTTGAAGCTGGTGACGTTGTGGCCCGTATCGACCACCCCGACCCTGGCGACGTGCGGGGCCTCGGCTTCGGTTTCGGTCTTGTCGTCTGGCTTGGTGGTCATGGGAGCTCCCGATGCGAGGGGCCAGGCGCCTTTCGTCCGGCGCGCCTCGCGGCAAAGCTTGGCACGAAGCTGTTCGCCTGTCAGCGAGGGTCGCGTCGATGGGGGCGGATGAGGGCGGGGCGCCTCGAAACCATACGTTCGCCGTCCTCAGCGGTCATTTGTGTTCTTGAAATGTTCCGTTCGGCGGTTCATGATCGAGCCATGGTCTCTCCCGCCAATCTTCCCGGTCATCCGCCGACTGGTGTTCTTCGGGAGGGCGCGCGGGGACGCGGGGCCAAATCCAATCGCACCGGCCGCTTCGAGTCCCAGGTCAGCGAGGCGTTCGACGACGGCTGGGGCGAGGAGGACGAGCCGGCCCAGATCGCCACCACGCTGCAGCCGATGAAGTCGCGGACCATCATCGCCCGCAACGACAGTCCCGACATCGGCTTCGAGAGTTCGATCAATCCCTATCGCGGCTGCAGCCATGGCTGCATCTACTGCTACGCCCGGCCGGCCCACGCCTATCTGGGTCATTCGCCCGGCCTGGATTTCGAGACCAGGATCTATTTCAAGCCCGAGGCCGGCAAGCTGCTGGAGCGCGAGCTGTCCAAGAAGGGCTACGTTCCCAAGGTCATCCATATCGGCGGCGACACCGATCCCTATCAGCCGGACGAGCGCAAGCTGCGGGTGACGCGGGCGGTGCTGGAGACCCTGGCGCGGTTTCGCCATCCGTTCACGATCATCACCAAGTCGAACCTGATCACCCGCGACCTCGACATCCTGGGGCCGATGGGACGAGCGGGACTGGCGCGGGCGGCGGTGTCGATCACCAGCCTGGATCACCGGTTGTCGCGCAGCATGGAGCCTCGCGCGGCGACACCCAAGCGCCGGGTCGACGCGGTTCGCCAACTGACGGCGGCCGGCGTGCCGACCACGGTGATGTTCGCCCCGTCCATTCCCTCGCTGAACGATCACGAAATGGAGGCGGTGCTGGAGGCCGCCGCAGGGGCCGGGGCGACCACGGCCGGCTATGTGGCCGTGCGCCTGCCGCTGGAGATCAAGGACCTGTTCGAGGAATGGCTGGCCGCCGAGCATCCCGACCGCGCCAAGCGAGTGATGTCGCTGGTGCGCCAGATGCGCAATGGGGCGGCCTACAGTTCCGAATGGGGCAAGCGGATGACCGGCGAAGGACCGGTGGCCGAGGTGATGAGCCAGCGCTTTCACCTGGCGCGCGCGCGGTTCGGTCTGGACCGCAAGATGCCGCCGCTGGACCTCTCCCAGTTCGCCGTGCCGGCCAAGGCGGGAGATCAGCTTTCGCTGTTCTAGGCCGCTAGGAGGGCTCAGCGCTCGCGACCCGATCGAGGTTGGCGATCAGGCGCGTCAGCAGGGCGACCAGTTGCCCGGCCTCCTCGTCCGTGAAGCCGGCCAGCGCCTCCTGATTGCCCCGCAGCAGGACGGCGATGGCGTCCGGCAGGCGGGTTTCCGCGACCTCCGTCAGCGTGATGCGGCGGCTGCGTCCGTCGGCCGGGTCGGGTGTGCGCCTGATCAACCCGTCCCGCTCCATGCGGGCCAGCATCTGCGCCATCGGCGGCTGCTCGGTTCTGGCGAAGCGGGCGAGATCACGTTGCGTGCTGGCCTGGCCGTCCCGAAGCGCGACCAGCACCGGCAGATGTCCGACACCGAAGCCGAGCGGCTTGAGCCGCGCTTCGCTGAGCCGGGCGAACCCGCGCGCCGCCAGGCTGATCAGGTGTCCGGGCGTCGAGAGCACATCCAGGTCCATCGCCATGTCAGCCCTTGCGTCCATTCCAATTCAATTACATATGTGCATATGTAATTGAATTGACCTCCAACGCAACACCGTATCCCGCAGGGAGAGACCCATGGACGACGACGTCAAAATCGTTGAGCGCCTCTACGATCGCTTCAACGCGCGGGACATCGACGGCGTGTTGACCGCGCTGACCGACGACGTCGCCTGGGCCAACGGCATGGATGGCGGCCACGTCCATGGCCACGAAGCCGTGCGCGCATACTGGACGCGCCAGTGGGCCATGGTCAGTCCGCGCGTCGAGCCCGTGGGCTTTCAGCGAACGGCGGACGGCGCGATCGTCGCGGAGGTCCTGCAGTCGGTCCGCGATCTCGAAGGCCGACCGCTCCAGGGGCAGACGCACGGACTCAAAGACAAGACGGTCGGGCACGTTTTCCGTTTTCGGGACGGCAAGGTGGCCCGCTTCGATATCCAGGACGCCGACCAGGTCGCAGTTTAAACGCGGTGCTTGGTCCTCGTCCTTCGACAGGCTCAGGATGAGGACCATTGTGCGGCCTCGGCAGTAGAAAACCTCATCCTGAGCCTGTCGAAGGACGAGGTTTTCGTTTCCAGAGGCGAATGACGATCGACTAGGCGACCGTCAGGCGCAGCCCCTCGGCCTCGACCGCGATCCGGACGTCCGAATAACCGGTCAGGACGGGGTGATCCGTCGCGAGCGGGTGACGGTGCGTGGCGGTGATCACCATCACGTCGGCCCCGGCGGCTTCGCCGGCCAGCAGGCCCGCGGGGGCGTCCTCGAACACCAGGCAGGCGCCGGCCGCGACACCCAGACGCTCGGCGGCCAGGATATAGCCGTCCGGCTCGGGCTTGCCGCGCGCGACGTCCTCGGCCGTGATCAGCACGGCGGGAAGGGGCAAGCCGGCGGCGGCCATGCGGCGCAGGGCCAGTTCGCGTTGGGCGGAGGTGACGACGGCCCACCGATCGGCCGGCAGGGCGCGCAGGAACGCCTCGGCGCCGGGGATCGGGATCACCCCCTCCACGTCGCCGACCTCGGCCCGCAGGATCGCCTCGGTCTCCAGCGCGATGTCGATGCCGGCCAGGTTCTGGCGGCGGATCGTCTCCTCGGCGCGCACGCCGTGGATGGTGGGCAGGAAGGCCTCGACGTCCAGGCCGTGGCGCCGCGCCCAGTCTCCCCAGACCCGTTCGGCCACGGCGATGGAGTCGAGCACCGTGCCGTCCATGTCGAACAGGAAGGCGGCGTAGGTCCCAGCGGGGGTCTTTGTCGGGGTCATGGGCCGCCTATGCCATGCTTCGTCGCCCCAAGTCTCGGCTTGACCTGCGCGGCTACGGATCGGAAGCAGAGCCATGATCACCGTCGTCCTGCCCACCCACAACAGCGCCGCGTGCTTGGTCCACGTCCTGCCCCTGCTGGTGCCGGCCGCCGTCGACGGCCTGGTCAAGGCGGTGGTGTTCGCCGACGCCGGCTCGACCGACGCCACCCTGGCTATCGCCGAGGACTGCGGGGCGCGGGTGGTCCAGGCGTCGGGCGATGCCGGCGCGCGTCTGGCGACCGGCTGCGCGGCGGCCAAAAGCGCCTGGATCCTGGCGCTGGGCGAAGACCTGGTCCTGCCGGAAGCCTGGCGCACGCCGGTCGAGGCCCACCTGGCGGGCGGCGGCGGCAAGCCCGCCTGGATCGCGGGCCCAGGCCTGTTCGGG
>NZ_JBAPVS010000334.1:0-2496 GCF_049283275.1 Caulobacter sp.
CTTCGGGGGGTGTCTGGGTACGGGCGCCGGGCGGTGTCTGTGCACGAGCGCCGGGGGCTGGTGGCGGCGGTGTCTCCGCGACGGGGGCGCCCGCCGGTGGGGGTGCCGGGAACTCGTCGCCCGGAGCGCGGCGTACCCGTCGGGTTTTGGCCTTCTTGGCCTTTTTCTGCTGGTTGGCGTGGGCCAAAATGTCACGCTGGAACTGCGCGGCCTGGATCTTGGCGGCGATCTGGGTACGTTCCTTGGCCGCGGCCATGTCCCGGATCTTCAGATCGGCGATCGACGCCTCGATCCGCGCCAGATCGTCGTCGTAGCCCTCGGGCTGTCCAGCCTGCGCCACGGCACCTCCAAGACCCAGCCAGCTGTCTCTGTTAACTAGAGCATGCCGGTACGACACCTCATTAGAACAGGCTCACGGCGGCCGACATCTGTGGAAACGGTCGCCAAACCGGCAAACCTCCGTTACGCCGATGGACGCCCCATCCCCCGATAGGTCCACCCGGACCGGGCCCACTGCGCCGGATCCAGGCAGTTCCGGCCACCTCGGCGTACGAGGTGGTGCAGCGCAGCCGGCCCGAGGCCAGGTCACGGCGCAGCAGGTCGTCCAGGCCGGGCTCGTGGAACGGCGCCTGACCGGCGTACGCTACGCGTCAGTAACATAGCGCCGGGACCGCTCACCGAAAGGGCCACAGTCATGACTGATTTCGACGTCTACCAGCTGCCGGAGGACCACGAGACCATCCGCGCCGCGGTACGCGAGGTCTGCGATGCCCGGGTGGCCCCGCACGCCGCCGAGGCCGACGAGAACAGCGAGTTCCCGAAGGCGTCCTACGACGCCCTGCGGTCGTCGGACTTCCACGCGCCGCACATCCCGGTGGAGTACGGCGGCGCCGGCGCCGACGCGCTGGCCACCGCGATCGTGATCGAAGAGGTGGCGCGGGCGTGCGCGTCGTCCTCGCTGATCCCCGCGGTGAACAAGCTCGGCACGATGCCGCTGATCCTGGCCGGGTCCGCCTCGATCAAAGAGCGTTACCTTCCGAAGGTCGCCTCCGGTGAGGCGATGTTCTCCTACTGCCTGTCCGAGCCCGAGGCGGGTTCGGACGCCGCGGCGATGACCACGCGCGCGGTGCGGGACGGCGACCACTGGGTCCTCAACGGGGTCAAGCGCTGGATCACCAACGCCGGGGTGTCGGAGTACTACACGGTCTTCGCCGTCACCGACCCGAGCGCCCGGTCGCGTGGCATTTCCGCGTTCGTGGTGGAGAAGGCCGACGAGGGCGTCAGCTTCGGCGCGCCGGAGAAGAAACTCGGCATCAAGGGCTCGCCGACCCGCGAGGTCTACTTCGACAACGTCCGCATCCCGGCCGATCGGATGATCGGGGACGAGGGCACCGGGTTCGCCACGGCGATGAAAACGCTCGACCACACGCGGGTCACCATCGCCGCGCAGGCGGTCGGGATCGCGCAGGGGGCGCTGGACTTCGCGCTCGGATATGTCCAGGAGCGCAAGCAGTTCGGCAAGCCGATCGGCGATTTCCAGGGCGTGCAGTTCATGCTCGCGGACATGGGGATGAAGCTGGAAGCGGCGCGCCAGTTGACCTATGTGGCGGCGGGGAAGAGCGAGCGCGGGGACGCGGACCTGACGTTCTTCGGTGCGGCGGCGAAGTGTTTCGCGTCGGACGCGGCAATGGAGATCACGACGGACGCGGTGCAGCTGCTGGGCGGGTACGGATACACGCGGGACTACCCGGTCGAGCGGATGATGCGGGACGCCAAAATCACCCAGATCTACGAGGGCACGAACCAGGTGCAGCGCATCGTGATGGCCCGCCAACTGCTCAAGGGCTGATCTCGGCGGAACGTGGTGGGCTTAAAAAGGAATCGGCGGCCCGCTGAACCAGCGGACCGCCGAGACCTGGAAGTACTTAGAGCGGACGGATGTTCGCCGCCTGCAGGCCCTTGGGGCCCTGGGTGACGTCGAACTCGACCCGCTGGTTCTCCTCGAGGCTACGGAAGCCCGTCGAGGCGATCGCCGAGAAGTGCGCGAAGACGTCCGCGCCGCCATCGTCCTGAGTGATGAAGCCGAAGCCCTTTTCACCGTTGAACCACTTAACGGTTCCAGAAGCCATGTTTAAAACTCCTCGCAGGCTCTTGAGCCTCCGCACTTTGCGGAACCTCGCGTCGCCGCGTTTGATCGCCATCGTTCGGCTGCGCCGTAAATGCAAAAGACGCCCAACGGGTCAGATACCCATCAGGCGCCGCCAACGTCTACGGAGAATCAAAACTGCAACAGGGGAGAGCCTACCACGGAAGTTCGGGATGCACAGCGAAAGGGGATGAGGGCGCCGGATTATTTCCCCGGGCGATTCCGCAATTTCATGGGGATCGATACAGCGGCCGGTGCGCCGATCACCCGGTCAGCTGGGGCGCCGGCACGGCGTGCCCGAGCAGCCCGGCCAGCGCCACCCGGCTGACGTCCGGGTCGTAGGCGATGAG
>NZ_JBAPVS010000335.1:0-21509 GCF_049283275.1 Caulobacter sp.
CCTCGGCGCTGGAGCAGAGCGCAGCGCCGACCGTCAGAGCCCACAGGGCGGAGGCGGCGTCGCGGCCGGCGTCGGCGGCGGCGGAAAGGCCCTGGATCAGCAGCCAGTCACCGATTCCAGCCAGGCCGATCTCGGCCGGGCGATCTCCGCGCTCGATTTCCAGCGCCGTAGTCCACAGACCGACCACCTGGTTGAAGCCGCCGGTGTCGAAGGTTTCGTCGTCCTGAAATGTGGTGACATCGATGGCGGCGCGGATCGGCGCGCCCCGCACCAAAGCCTCGGCGTCCTCGGGCGACAGAGCCAGGATCAGGGCGCTGCTCTCCCAACCGACCTGGGCGGCGAAGCTGGCGGCTTCATCGACCGCCGCCACGCCTTGGCGGGAGGCCAAGGCGACGACCGAGGCGGGCGCGCTGGCGTCCGGCTCGATCAGGCCCGTGCGTTGAGCGTCAGCCAAGGTGATCGCGTCGAGGATCATGCGATCGTCCGCGCCCAGCTCGCGGGCCCGACGAGCGGCACGGCCGAGCGCGCTGTTCTTGGACGGATCGGCGCAAGCCTTGGCGTCGCCGTGGCAGCGTTGAACGGCGTCGCTGACCTGGGCCAGGGCCGCGTCGAGCCGGGCGGCGGCCTTGACGGCCAGCCGCGCCGACCGCCAGTGGGCCAGATGTCCCTCGGCGGCCCGCTTGAACTCGATCTGGCCAATATCGGGCAGACGCCTTGGCGCGACCGGCGCGCCGACAGGCGAGGCGACGCCGTTCAGCATGGTGGCGAGCAGGGCGTCGCGGAAGGCGTCGGCGTCCGCGGCGTCCCCGAACAAGCCATCCGAAAGGCCGGCCTTGGCCAGGCGTTCGGCGTAGCGGGCAGGACCGCCGCCCAGCGGAGCCGCGGAGTCGAATAGGCCGTCGTTCTGATCCTGGATGGCCCAATCCAGCCAAGCCTCGACGCGGGCGTCGGTCCAGCCTTCAGGCGCCAACACCTCGATGACGGCGTCCGCGCGTTCGATCTCACGCAATTCAATGCGGGGAGCGGAGGCAGGGTGTCGGGACTGAATGCGCATGGGCGATTCCGCGGCCTGGGCGCCAAGGTGCGCCAAGAATTAGCCATCCTAGATCGCGGAACGGCGGCCTTCAATAGATGTGGGGTGCTGCGAGCATCCGATCCACAACATGTTGAAGCTGCAACGTCACGCCCGATGCTGGACGCTGGAGGGCCGCCGACCTATAGTCCGGCCGCTTCGCAACGCCTCGGCGTTGCCTGAAACCCTCCCGGACCTGGGACCTTTGCGAGATTGGTGCTTACGCGGTGCTGAAAGCGATCTTCACGTGGTGGAACGGCGCGACTATCGGTCAACGCTTCCACATTAGCCGTCGCGGCGTGTTCGTGGGCCAAGACGACTACGGCAACCGCTATTTCGAGGCGCGCGACAACAGCGACAGCTATGGCGACCACAAACGTCGCTGGGTGATCTACGACGGTTACGCCGAAGCCTCCAAGGTTCCGCCCGAATGGAGCGGCTGGCTGCACTACACCTTCGACGAGCCGCCGACCACGGCGCCGTTGAAACGTCGCGCCTGGGAAAAGGATCACCATCCCAACCTGACGGGCACGATCCACGCATGGCGCCCCAAGGGTTCGCTGGCCCGCGGCGGCGAGCGCGCAGTCGCCACCAGCGATTACAAGCCCTGGTCGCCTGAATAGAATGACGATGCGGCGGTCCTTCACGGGCGTGGCGATGCTGGCCTTGGCGGGTTCGCTCGTCGGCGGCGCCGCCTTGGCGCTGCAGAACGCACCGCAGCAAACCCCGTCCACCCAGTCGCCGACGACTCCCGCGCCGATCACTGCGCCGCAGCCGTCCCGACCCGTGTCGGGGCCGCGCCCCGCGGCGCCTGTGATCGCACCCCAATCCGCGCCCCTACAGTCGAGCGGGGCTCCGGCGACCGCTCCTGCCTCCACGACGACGGTTGCGCCCTCCAAGCCCACACCGGCCGCCAAACCCGTGGCGACCGAGCCAGAAAAGCCGGCGGAGCCGGTCAAGCGCGCGCGCTCGTCAATCGCCATTCTCCAGGCCTTGGACAAGGTGACGACCGAAACCATGCGGTTCGAGGCGCCGGTCGGTCAGCCAATCCGGTACAAGACCCTGTTGTTCACGGTGCGCGCTTGCGAGACGACCACGCCTGACGAGGACGCCCCGGACTCCGTGGCCTATGTCACGGTCGACACCCAGCCCAAGGCTCTGCCTGGCCGCGTGGCGCCGCCTGGCCGTCAGATCTACAAAGGCTGGATGTACGCCAATTCGCCGGGCCTGAACCCGCTGCAGCACCCGGTCTATGACGCCTGGCTGATCGCCTGCAAGACCTCGGCGCCTGTAGCTCCGGCCGCCAGCCGATAGAAGTCGGCCTGGGCCGTCCAGGCCCGGCCCAGGCGGCGTCGGTAGTCGGCGCGCGTGATTTCGACCGTTCCGAACTGTTCGAGATGCTCGGTGATGAACTGGGTGTCGAGCAAGCGATAGTCACCCGCGATCAACCGGCCGACCAGATGGACCAACGCCACCTTGCTGGCGTCCCGGCGGGTCGAAAACATGCTCTCGCCGAAGAAACAGCCGCCGACCGCCACGCCATACAGACCGCCGACCAGTTCCTCACCCTCCCAGCACTCGACGCTATGGGCCAGGCCGCGCGCGAACAATTGGCCGTAGAGTCTTTGGATCGGCGTATTGATCCAGGTCTCCAACCTCCCGGGTCGCGCGGTCGCGCAGGCTTCGACCACGGCGTCGAAGGCGCTGTCGATGCGGATTTCGAACGGCTCGGCCCGAACGGTGCGGGCCAACCGACGTGGGATGTGCACGCCGTCCAGCGGCAGCACCCCCCGGCGTTCTGGGTCGATCAGGAAGATGCTCTCGTCCTGGCGGGCGTCAGCCATGGGAAAGACACCGCGCTCGTAGCAGGCGATGAGATCATCGACCGTGAAGGCGTCGTCATCCATGGCTGGCCGTAAACCCCAGGCAAGCGTGATCCCGAAGCGTCGTCATCCCTTCGAACAAGTCGGGGGATGACGACGCTTTTAAGGTCAGCCCTGCGCCTTGATCCAGCGCTCCAGCCAGTGGATGTCGTAATCGCCGGCCAGAATGTCGGGCTGGACCAGCAGATCCTGGAACAGCGGGATCGTGGTCTCGATGCCGCCGACGACCATTTCGCCCAAGCAACGACGAAGGCGCGCGATGCATTCCTCGCGGTCGCGGCCATGGACGATCAGCTTGCCGATCAGGCTGTCGTAATACGGCGGGATCGCATAGCCGGTGTAGATCGCCGAATCCAACCGCACGCCCAAACCGCCAGGGGCGTGGAAGTCGGTGATGGTGCCGGGCGACGGGGTGAAGGTTCGAGCATTCTCGGCGTTGATCCGGCACTCGATGGCGTGGCCTTCGAACACCACGTCGTCCTGGGTGAACGACAGCGGCAGGCCAGCGGCGATTCGGATCTGCTCGCGCACCAGGTCGATGCCGGTGATGGCCTCGGTGACCGGGTGCTCGACCTGCAGGCGGGTGTTCATCTCGATGAAGAAGAACTCGCCGTTCTCCCACAGGAACTCGATGGTGCCGACGCCGAGATAGCCGATGGCCTTGACCGCATCGACGACGATCTTACCGATCTTGGCGCGGTCGGCCGCGCCCAGGGCGGGCGAGGGGGCCTCTTCCAGAACCTTCTGGTGGCGGCGCTGCAGCGAGCAGTCGCGCTCACCCAGGTGCACCACGTTGCCGTGGCTGTCGGCGATCACCTGGATCTCGATATGGCGCGGCTTCTGGAGATAACGCTCCATGTAGACAGTATCGTCGCCGAAAGCCGCGCGGGCTTCCGAACGGGCGGTCGAAACCGCCTCGGCCAGGTCCTCGCGGGTCTGAGCGACCTTCATACCGCGACCGCCGCCGCCGGAAGCGGCCTTGATCAGCACCGGGAAGCCGATCACCTCGGCCGCCGCGAAGGCCTCTTCCTCGGTGGCCACGCCGCCGTCCGAACCAGGAACCACGGGAATGCCCGCGTCCTTGACGGCCTGCTTGGCGGTGATCTTGTCCCCCATCATCCGGATATGTTCCGGCTTGGGGCCGATGAAGGTGTAGCCGTGCGCGCCGACGATCTCGGCGAAGCGGGCGTTCTCCGACAGGAAGCCGTAGCCGGGGTGGATCGCCTGGGCTCCGGTGATCTCGGCGGCCGCGATGATCGACGGGATGTTCAGGTAGCTCTTGGCGGCTGAAGCCGGGCCGATGCAGACGCTCTCGTCAGCCAGCCGCACCCACATGGAATTGGCGTCGGCCTCGGAGTGGACCGCCACGGTGGCGATGCCCATTTCCTTGCAGGCGCGGTGAACCCGAAGCGCGATCTCGCCTCGGTTGGCGATGAGGATCTTGTCAAACATGCCGATTACTCGACGATGACGAGCGGCTCGCCGAATTCGACGGGCTGGGCGTCTGCCACCAGGATCTCGATGATCTTACCGGCCTTGGGAGCCGAGATCGGGTTCATGGTCTTCATGGCTTCGACGATCAGCAGGGTCTGGCCGGCGCTCACGGTGTCGCCCACCTTGATGAAGGCGTCCGCGCCCGGCTGGGGCGACAGATAGACGGTACCGACCATCGGCGACTTCACGGCTTCACCGGCGTGGGCAACTGGCGCGGGGGGCGCGGCTTCGGCGGCGGGCGCCGCGGCGGCGGGAGCGGACGCATAGACTGGTGCGGCGGCTGGAGCTTGAACGTAGGTGGCTTGGGCGGCGACGGTCAGTTCGCGCGCGACCCGGATCTTCAGACCTGCGTGCTCAACTTCGATCTCCGACAGGCCTGTGTCCTTCAGGATGTCGGCCAGTTTGCGGACCAGGCGGGCGTCGATCGACGGAGTCTCGACCGGATCGGCGGGGGCCTTGGGATTGGACATGGAAGCTTACCTTGCTGTCTTCTGGAAGCCGGGGTCGCCGGCTAATTCGCGCCGATCAGGCCGGCAGCGGCCTCGATCGCCAGTTCATAGCTCGCAGCACCGAAGCCGGAGACGATTCCGGTCGCCGCGAGCGAAACGAAGGTGTGGCGGCGGAAATCTTCGCGCGCCGCCGGGTTGGACAGGTGACACTCGATGACCGGGATATTCAAGGTCTTCAGGGCGTCGAGGAGAGCGATCGACGTATGGCCATAGCCTGCCGGGTTAATCACCAACGCGCAGGCCTCCGTCCGGGCCTCTTGGACCCAGTCGATCAGCACGCCTTCGTGATTGCTCTGCCGGAAGACAACGGAAAGGCCCCGAACGGCCGCACGCGCCTCGCAGCGCGTACGGACATCGTCGAGCGTGTCCTTACCGTAGATCTCGGGCTCCCGCGCTCCCAACAGGTTGAGGTTGGGTCCGCTCAGCACATGGATCGGTTTTACCATTCGGCTCCGCCGTCGATTCCGGGAGGTCTTGTATAGCCGGTTCCCTCACGTCACAAGCAGGGCTCGCTTCGGAGGTGATATGAAGCTTCTCTTGAATGGCGAGGAACGGGATTTCGCCGGTATCCTCAGCATCGCGGATCTGGTGTCAGCCTTGGGCCTGGACGCCCGCAAGGTGGCGGTCGAGCGCAATCTGGAGATCGCGCCACGTTCGACCTATGCCGACACCCCTCTGGCCGACGGCGACCGAATCGAGATCGTCACTTTCATCGGTGGCGGCTAGGTCTGCGCGTTTGAAACCGTGGTCGCGGAGGCGTAAACCGACCCCATGAACGCGCACGTCTCTCCCGAATCCGTCACGTCCTCGGACGACACCTGGACCGTTGCCGGCCGCACCTTCCGCTCGCGGCTTATCGTCGGCACGGGCAAGTACAAGGATTACGCCACCAACGCCGCCGCGGCGAAGGCGGCGGGCGCCGAGATCGTCACCGTGGCCGTGCGCCGCGTGAATCTGACCGACCCGACCCAGCCGCTGCTGGTCGACTATGTCAAACCCACCGAATTCACCTTCCTACCAAACACGGCGGGCTGCTTCACCGGGGAGGACGCCGTGCGGACCCTGCGCTTGGCTCGCGAGGCCGGCGGCTGGGATCTGGTGAAGCTGGAAGTGCTGTCCGATCCCAAGACCCTCTACCCCGACATGGAAGAGACCCTGCGCTCGCTGAAGCTGCTGGTCGCCGAGGGCTTCCAGGTGATGGTGTATTGCTCGGACGACCCAGTCTATTGCCGCAAGCTAGAAGAGGCCGGCGCGGTGGCGATCATGCCGCTGGGTGCGCCGATCGGTTCGGGCCTGGGCATCCAGAACCGCGTCAACCTGCGGATCATCATCGAGAACGCCAAGGTGCCGGTCCTGGTCGACGCCGGCGTGGGGACCGCTTCGGATGCGGCGATCGGCATGGAGCTCGGCTGCGACGCCATCCTGATGAACACCGCCATCGCTGAGGCTAAGGACCCGATCCGCATGGCCCGGGCGATGAAGCACGCGGTGATCGCCGGCCGGGAAGCCTATCTGGCGGGGCGGATGCAAAAACGGCTCTACGCCGATCCCAGCTCGCCGCTGGCGGGCCTGATCTAGGCCGAGCGCCTAGACCTTCTTGGCCTTCGCCGCCCGGGCTTGGTCTATCGCCAGGTTCAGGGCGTGCATGTCGGCGCCGGGGATCATCTGATCGCCGACGAAGAAGGCTGGGGTGCCCTCGATCGCCAGGGCCTGGGCCAGGGCGTGGGTGTCTGCCAGATGCTGGGTCGTGGCCTCCGCCTCTCCGGCGGCGCGGGCCTTGGCCATGTCGATGCCCAGGCCCTGGGCGATGCGCATGACGGCGGCCGCGTCGAGGCTTTTCTCGGCCATCAGACGCTTGTGCAGCTCGATCGTCTTGCCCTGATCCTTGGCGCCCAGGACCATGCGCGCCGCGACCTCGGATTCATGGCCGAAGATCACGAAATCCTTGAACACGAAGCGTACGTCCGGATTCTTCTGGATCAGCTCGACGATCTGCGGCGCGGCCACCTTGCAGTAGCCGCAGCGGTAGTCGAAGAACTCGACAACGGTGATCGAGCCGTTCGGATTGGCCACGAAGTCGCGCGGGTCACGTTCCAACGCCTGGCGATATTTGTTCATCGCGCCCTTGGCGGTCTTGGCCTGTTCGACCGCCTGCTTTTCCTGGAGCTTGGTGCTCATCTCGACCAGCACTTCAGGGTGCTCGATCAGATAGGCGTGCACCTTTTCGCCGAACGCCTTGTCGGCGTTGGCAGGTCCGCAACCGATCAGCGAGAGGGCGGCGATGGACGCGGCGGCGAACGCCATCGAGCGGAAAGTCAGGGGCATGGAGATCTCTGGAAAGGGGCGGCCTAGCGGCGCAGGCCCGAAGTGACGGCGCCTTCCTTGGCCAGGTCCTTGAGATCCTGGTTGGAAGGATTGGAAGTCAGGACGATGTCGGTGGCGCGACGCCATTCGACACTGTCCTTCTTGAGCAGTTCGCGGGCCCGCATGGCGAAGACCCGAGCTTCCTGGGTCGCGCCCATGTTGAAGTACTGCTCGGCGGTGGCCAGACGCGCCTGACCGTCTTCGCCGCGCTTGTCATAGGCCTGCGCCAACAGGCGCCAGGCGACGGAGTTGTCGCTTTCGTCGAGCAGCGAGCGCTTCAGTTCGCTGATGCCTTCCTCGACCTTCTTGGGATCGTCCAGGCCGATCAGGGTCTGGCCTAGGTTCACGCGCAACAGGGCGGCGCCGGGTTTCAGCGCAACCGACCGGCGTTGAGGTTCTTCGGCTTCCTTGACGCGGTTGAACTCGAACAGGATCTGCCCCTTGAGCTCCCAGAGATAGGGATTGTCCGGGTTCTCGGTGATCAGACCGTCGAGGATCTTCAGAGCCCGGTCGGGCTCCTTCATTTGATAATAGGCGATGGCTCGAGCGTAGCGGGCCGGGAAGGCCCGGTCGTTCTCCCGGTATTTCACGATCGCCACGCCGGGATTGAGGAACCCCTCCAGCTTGGCCTTCATGATCTCATGCTCAGCCAGGGACGCGGGATCATCGACGGCGTTGTAGTGCGGCAGTTTCTCGACCCGGTTGCGCAGGGCGTCAATCCGGTCGCCCGAAAGGGGGTGGCTGCGGAAATAGGCGAAGCGCCGCGACTGGTCGAAGACCTCCTGATAGCGGAAGTTATCGAAAAACTCGACGAGACCGCGGCCCGACTGGCCGGTGGCCTCCAGAAAGCCGGCGCCGGCCTGATCGGCGCGGGATTCCTGATCGCGGCTGTAGCCCAGGGCGCCGAGCTGGCCAAAATAGCTGGCGTTGCCAAGCAGAACCGCGCCGGCGTCCGGAGCCCCGGCCAGGGCCGCCAGGACGCCCAGACCCATGGTCAGAATCATCGGCTTGAGGCCGGCGCGCATCATTTCGCCCGAACGCAACGGGTGGGCGCCGGCAAGGTGTCCGGTTTCGTGGGCGATGACGCCCTTCAGCTGATTAGGCGTCTCGGTCTGCAGGATGAGACCGGTATTGAGGCCCATCATCAGGCCTTGGGTGGCGAAGGCGTTCAGTTCCTTGTCGCCCACCAGCAGGATGCGGACGGTCTTCGGATCCAGCCCCGCCGCCGCGTAGATCGGGTCGGCGTCGCGATGCAGGATTTCCTCGATCTCGGTGTCGCGGATCAGCGAGGGTCCATCTTGTGCATGGGCCGGGGCGCCGGGAGCGAGGATGGCCGTCAGCAAGGCCAGCGCCGACAGCGCCGACCCCGTCTTCCTGGACAATCTTTCTGAAGCCGCCCTTATCCGGGAGGTCATCGAACTCTCCTGATCGCGCCCCCGCGCTCAAGCCGGCAGTCTAACGCGGTTCTCGACGACCTGGGAACATCCGTCGAACGAGCCTCTCGCGGATATAGGCGTGATCCCCGACGGGACCAGGGGTCCCGTCGGGGATTTCAGGCGTCCTAGCCTCGACGCCACCAGCCGCGCTTGGGCTTTTCGGGCGGCGTCAGAATCTCGGCCGGGTCGGGCTCGACGGCGGCGAGTACAGGTTCAGCCACGGCGATCGCGACGGGCTCCGGTACGGCGGCGGGTTTGCGCGCAGCCTTGACCGCGACCGGAGCGGCGACCTCGACATCGGCCGCGACCAGCGGCGCGTCCACGACCGTCTCGATGACGGGAGTTTCCACGGTGGCCTCGGCCGAAACCTCGCCGTCGGTGGCCTTGCGTCCGCGGCTACGAGGGCGTCGGGCCTTCTTGGGGGCTTCATCCTGGGGCGGCAGTTCGACCCAGATGTCGGCCGGCGGGCCTTCGATCACGGGCGGAGCCAGCGGTACGGCCTCTAGCTCGGCGACATCGACGCGCAGGGCGGGCCCACGTTCGGCGCGCGGCGCATCGGACGTCTCGGTCCGCTCGCCGCGACCGCGTCCACGACGACCGCTGCGTTCGGCGCGTTCAGGGCGTTCAGCGCGTTCCGCCACAGGCGCCTCGACACGTTCCGGGCGTTCGGCGCGCTCGGGACGAGCGCCACGACCGTCGAGTTCCGCGGGATCGTGCCAGACGAAGGCCGTCTCGCCGAACGGCACACGCGGACGGGTCCAGGCGAAGGCGTCGGCCGGACGATCGCCGTCCTCGCGACCGCCGCGACGGCCGCCTCGGCGACCGCGACGGCGGCGACGACGACGCGCCTCTTCATCCTCGCCTTCAATGTCGCCTTCAGCGCGATCGGCGCCCTCGGCGCCTTCGGAGTCATCCTCGTCCTCGTCACCGGCCGCTTCAGCCGGGGCCTCGTCACGGTCATCGCGACGACCGCCGCGACGGCGACGCTTGCGGCCCCGACGGCCGGCCTCGTCTTCGGAGGTTTCGGTGCGAGCAGGACGGGCGACGCGGGGCGCTTCCTCGTCTTCGTTCTCGTCTTCGGAGACGATCTCTTCGTCGTCCTCGTCCTCTTCGTCCTCAAACGCCTCGTCGTCATAGACGGGGTCGGGCTCGATCGGGGCGAAGATTTGCGGGGCAGGGCGCTCGCCCAGCTCCGTACGGTCGATGTCGTGCTCGGCCTGATGCAGGCTGTCATCGACTAGGACCGTGACGAACAGGGCGTGGGTCTGTTGCAGGCGCAGCAGATAGGCGCGCTTTTCGTTGAGGATGTAGATGCCGACCGGGCGGCTGACCTTCAGGGTGACGGCGCCGCCGCCCTTCAGGGCCTCGACCTCGACCGCGCGCAGGGCCGCCAGGGCGCTGGACTCCACCGAGCGCACGCGGCCGGTGCCGTCGCAATGTTCGCAGACGTGTGTGGTGCCTTCCAGCACGCCGGTGCGGCGGCGCTGGCGGCTGATCTCCATCAGGCCGAAGCCGCTGATCTTGCCCATCTGGATACGGGCGCGATCGTCCTTCAGGGCGTCCTTGAGGACCTTCTCGACGGTGCGGTTGTTCTTGCCCTCATCCATGTCGATGAAGTCGATGACGATCAGGCCGGCCAGGTCGCGCAGGCGCAGCTGGCGGGCGGCTTCCTCGGCGGCTTCGACGTTGGTCTTGAGCGCGGTCGCCTCGATGTTGCGCTCGCGCGTGGCCTTGCCCGAGTTGACGTCGATGGCCACCAGGGCCTCGGTCTGGTTGATCACCAGATAGCCGCCCGAACGCAGGGGCACGACCGGCGAATAGATCTGGGCCAGGTGGTCTTCGATCTTGTGCTTGACGAACAGCGGCGCCGGCTCGCGATACGGGAAGACCTTCTTGGCCTGGCTCGGCATCAGCATGCGCATGAAGTCGCGCGCTTCCTTGTAGCCGGCCTCGCCTTCGACCCAGATGCCCTCCAGGTCCTTGTCGTACATGTCGCGAATGGCGCGCTTTACGAGGTCTTCCTCCTCATAGATCAGCGCTGGGGCGATCGAGTGCAGCGTGTTGTCGCGGATGTTCTCCCACAGACGCAGCAGATACTCGTAGTCGCGCTTGATTTCGGCCTTGGTGCGTTTGGCGCCGGCCGTGCGGACGATCAGACCCATGCCCTGCGGCACGTCCAGACCCTGGACGACGCTCTTGAGGCGCTTGCGGTCCGTGACCGTGGTGATCTTGCGGCTGATGCCGCCGCCGCGGGCGGTGTTGGGCATCAGGACGCCGTAACGGCCGGCCAGCGACAGGTAGGTGGTCAGGGCCGCGCCCTTGTTGCCGCGCTCTTCCTTGACGACCTGAACCAGCATGATCTGCCGGCGGCGGATCACTTCCTGGATCTTGTACTTGCGCATCAGGCGACGCTTGCGGCGCGCCAGCTCTTCCTCGACGGCGTCTTCTTCGTCGTCGACCGCGTCGCCGTCATTGTCCTCGCGGGCGTGGTGCTGGTCGTCCTCGTCGTCGCCGGAATCGTCGCGCATCAGCGCTTCGCGGTCAGCAACCGGGATCTGGTAGTAATCCGGATGGATTTCGTTGAAGGCGAGGAAGCCGTGACGATTGCCGCCGTACTCGATGAACGCAGCCTGAAGGCTGGGCTCAACGCGGGTCACCTTGGCGAGATAGATATTTCCTCGGAGTTGCTTTCGGGTCCGGCTTTCGAAATCGAATTCTTCAACCCGCGTACCATCCACGACCACCACACGCGTCTCTTCGGCGTGGGCGGCGTCGATCAACATCTTCTTCGACATAAAGGGTATCTCCACGGCGCGCGGCGGACGCTAGGTCCGGGCGCCGATATGATTGAAAGGCGCGCACGTCACCGCCCGTCGCACCGCCGAGGCGGTTGCGGAAGGTCGGTCGCCAAAGGCGGTCGGGTGCGGCGCAGCCCATAAGGTTTCTGTGTTCCTTAAACGCGCCGGAGGGCGCGGATCGGATGAAGCATCGACGCCAGAACGGCTTAAGGGTCCGACGCGGGCCCTGCGGGACAATCCAAGCGACAGGCTTCGCGCCTCACGCTGGTAATTGATCCCAAACTCATTTCAGTCCGGCGGCTCCGGCCACGAACGCAAATTGCACTCTGAAGAATGCAAACAGGTCCGTGAGATAGGAACCGCTCACGCCTTCCGCCATGACGATCACGGCGCTCAGCGCGCGGACCATAGTGTAGCAACATCGCGTCGTAAAAGAAAAGCGCTGGACTGAACGCACCTGCGCGGCCATGCCGCGCTTGAGGTTAACGCTTTCTCTACCGAAACATGCGGATATTAGTTTTTGGGTTTAGGTTGAGCGCCTGGGGGCGACGGACGGCATGAGCAGGATTCTGATCTCGGCGGCGAGGACAGGATGGGCGCGGGCGGCGATGATCGTCGGCGGCCTGGCCCTGGCTGGCGTCGCCGTGGCCATGGCCCAAGGCCCCGCGCCGGCCGCCGGTGTCCAGAAGGTCCGGTTCGGCGGCGACCGTAACGAAACGCGTATCGTCATTGATCTTGACCGCGCCGCCACCGGTAAACTGCTGGCCGACGGCGCTGCGGACCGCCGCGTGGTGATCGGTCTGCCCAACGTGACGACGGGCGGCGATTTGCAAGGCTCCGGCCAGGGCCTGGTCGAGCGCTGGTCGATCGACGAGGCGGCCGGCGGCGCGCGTCTGCGTCTCGACCTGAAGGCCAACGCCGAAGTCCGCCGCCGCTTCCTGCTGCCGCCGGGCGACGGCGCTTCGGCCTATCGCTATGTCATCGACCTGAAGTCCACCGACGCGCCGGGCGCAGTTCCGGCCCAGTCGGTGAAGCCGACCCAGATTTCGGCCCCGGTGAAGGCCTCGGCTCTACGCCTGAAGAAGGTCATTGTCATCGACGCCGGCCACGGCGGCAAGGATCCCGGCTCGGCGGGGACCAACACCGCCGAGAAGGACGTCACCCTGGCCGCCGCCAAGGCGCTGAAGGCCAAGTTGGAGAAATCCGGCCGTTATACGGTGGTCATGACCCGTCAGTCGGACACTTTCGTACCGCTTGAGGCTCGCGTGCAGATCGCCCGCCGAGCCGATGCTGATTTGTTCATCTCGCTGCACGCCGATTCGGGGCCCGATGCGACCACCCGCGGCGCCAGCGTCTATACGCTGTCGGACAAGGGCTCCGAGCGCGTGGCGCGGGTGCTTGAAAAGGACGATTGGCTGATGAAGGCCAACCTGCCGGGCCGCGATCGCGCGGTCAGCCAGATCCTGCTCGACCTGTCCCAACGGACCACCAAGAACCGTTCGGCCGCCTTCGCCGAAACCTTGCTGCAGTCGGTGGGCGAGGAAACGACCCTGCTGCGCCGCAGCCACCGCGACGCCGGCTTCATCGTGCTGCTGGCGCCGGACGTACCGGCCGTTCTGCTCGAGATGGGCTTCATCACCAATGTTGATGATGAAGAGCTTCTGCAGACTTCGACTGGACGCGACCGACTGATGGACGCCGTCGCCGGGTCGATCGAGTCCTATTTCAACGCCCAGACCCGTCTGGCCGCCCGCTAGGGCAAAAAGACTTCCGCCTGCGCAGGAGGGCTTCGGCCCGTTAGGGCGGCGAGAGCCGTTGGCGCCTGGCCCGATGCACGCTAGAGGATTCGAACTGAGCGGGCGAAACTGCGTCGCCCGACGGAGGTGGCGTGGATCTGAAGCCCAGAGAACGTTGGATCGCCATCGCCGGCGTTACGGTGCTGTCCGCGATCGCCGTGGCCGGGTTCGCTATCGCCATTTACGCCGCCTGGCTGTTCCATGACATGCCCGACGCCGGCGAACTGCAGGACTACCGGCCCCCGACCGCCACGCGCGTCTATGCCTGGGACGGCACCCTGATCGGCGAATACAGCAAAGAACGCCGGATCTTTGTGCCCTACGATCAGATCCCGCCCCAACTCGCCCAGGCTTTCCTGGCGGCCGAGGACCATAACTTCTTCAAGCACGGCGGCGTCGATGTCGGCGGCTTCTCGCGCGCCATGCTCAACAATGTCGGCAACGCCGCGCGGGGGCGACGCCTGGAGGGCGGTTCGACCATCACCCAGCAGGTGGCCAAGAACGTCCTGCTGACCAGCGACGCCACGGTGGGCCGCAAGTTCAAGGAAGCGATCCTGGCGCAGCGCCTGGAGCAATCGCTGGATAAGCAGCAGATCCTCGAGCTGTACCTGAACGAAATCTGGCTGGGCTATCGCTCGTTCGGCGTTGGAGCGGCCGCCTACAACTATTTCGGCAAGTCGCTGCCCGAGCTGAGCCTGGCCGAATGCGCCTACCTGGCCGCCTTGCCCAAGGGGCCGGACAACTATCATCCGATCCGCAACAAGGCGAAAGCCAAGGCCCGGCGCGACTGGATCCTGGACCAGATGGCCGATCTGGGTTGGGTCAGCCAGGCTGACGCCCGCAAGGCCATCGCCGAAGATCTCGTCGTTCAGCCGGCTCCCAAACGCGCCGCCTATCGCGACGCCGACTATTTCGTCGAGGAAGTGCGCCAGCGCGGCGTCGCCACCCTTGGCCCCCGCCTCAACGAAGGCGGCTACTACATGCGCACCAGCCTGGACCCCAAGCTGCAGACCGCGGCTCGGGTGGCGCTGATGGAAGGTCTTGAGAAATACGACCGCCGCCATGGCTGGCGCGGCGCCTGGGGCCATGTAGAGACCGTGGACGCGGACTGGGAGAAGCAGGCGCTGAAGAAGGCGCCGCCCTCCGAGCGCCGCGGCTGGCGTCCGGCCATCGTCACCTCGGCCTCCGGCGTCGTCCGTCTGGCCAAGGGAGAAGGCGAGGGGGCCATCGCCGGAGAAGACATAGCCTGGGCCAACGCCACCAAGGGGCTGAAGGTCGGCGATCTGGTTTTTGTCGAGAAGTCCAGCAACTCGGCGGGCTATCGCCTGCGCCAGATCCCGATCGTCAACGGCGCCCTTGTGGCGATGGAGCCCCATACCGGCCGCGTCGTGGCTCTAGTCGGCGGTTACAGCTTCTCGCTCTCGAACTTCAACCGCGCCACCCAGGCGATGCGTCAGCCGGGCTCGGCCTTCAAGCCCTTCGTCTACGCAACGGCGCTGGAGAACGGCTACACGCCGGCCAGCGTGGTGGTCGACAGCGCCATCACCCTGAGGGGGGCCAACGGCCAGGACTGGAGCCCGGAGAACTATCACAAGAAGTTCTATGGAGCCCTCCCGCTCCGCAAGGGCCTGGAGCTGTCGATCAACGCCATGACCGTGCGCCTGGCCCAGAGCGTCGGCATGAAGAAGATCATCGAGACCGCCAAGAAGACCGGCGTGACCCGCGACATGAGCCCGGTGCTCGCCATGGCCCTGGGCGCCGGCGAAACCACGCCGTTCAAGCTGACCACGGCCTATACGCCGTTCGTCAACGGCGGCCGCCGCGTCGAGCCGCATCTGATCGAACTGGTGCAGGACCGCGAGGGCAAGGTGATCTTCCGCGCCGACAAGCGCGACTGCGTCCGCTGCAACGCGGGGTTCAACGGCGACGAGAGCCCGCGCATCCCCGCATTGGGCGAGCAGGTCATGGATCCGATCACCGCCTATCAGATCACCTCGATGCTGCAGGGGGTGGTCCAACGCGGCACGGCGGCCCAGGTCAGCTCGCTGGGTTATCCGTTGGCCGGCAAGACCGGCACGACCAATGAATACCGCAGCGCCTGGTTCATGGGCTATTCGCCCAACCTCGTGGTCGGGGTGTTCATCGGCTTCGACGACAACCGCTCGCTCGGCGAGGGCGAAACCGGCGCGACCGGCCCCGTGCCGATCTTCATGGACTTCATGCGCGAGGCGCTGAAGAACCAGCCGAAGACCGAGTTCAAGGTTCCCAAGAACGCCAAGTTCGCCATGGTCCGCGGCATTCGCGAAGCCTTCCGCCCCGGCACCGAACCCAAGGTCGTCGTGCCGACCGAGAGCGTCGGACCGCAGCCTTATGGCGACGCCTGGCCTGGCGGCCAGATCGGACAGCCCCCCGCCCAGCCGCCCACCCAGGCCCCCGACATCAGCGGACTCTACTAATCGTCGACCGATTGTCCCGGAGTCATTGCGCCGACTCCGGGCGCGGGCTACATCCCGCGCCCTTCAACACTGTCACGGAGCAACGTGATGAGACCGGATGTCGAGGCCTCCGCGGCTGACATCGAGCAGTCCGTAGGACTGCTCAGGAGGCGTCTTTGACTGGGATGTCGCCCTTAGAAAGCTCGATGAGCTGAACGCCCGGGTCGAAGACCCGACCCTGTGGGACCGTCCGGCGGAAGCCCAAGCCGTGTCCCGTGAACGCGCCGGCCTGGCCGCTCGCGTCGAGGCCGTGCAGGTCCTGGAAAACGGCCTGAAGGACGCGCTGGAATATGCCGAACTGGCCGACATGGAGGGTGATGACGCCCTGCTGGAGGATGCTCGCGCCCAACTCAAGGACCTGAAGGAACGCGCCGGCCGCGCCGAGCTCGAGGCCTTGCTGTCCGGCGAAGCCGACGGCAACGACTGCTATGTCGAAATCAACTCCGGGGCCGGCGGCACCGAGTCCTGCGACTGGGCGGGCATGCTGCTGCGGATGTACAGCCGCTGGGCCAACGCCCACAAGATGAGCGTCGAGCTGGTCGAAGAAACCTCGGGCGATCAGGTCGGCATCAAGTCGGCGACCCTGCTGGTCAAGGGCCAGAACGCCTATGGCTGGCTGAAAACCGAGGCCGGCGTGCACCGTTTGGTGCGCATCAGCCCCTATGACGCCGCCGCCAAGCGCCACACATCGTTCGCCTCGGCCTGGGTCTATCCCGTGGTCGACGACACCATCGAGATCGACATCAATCCCTCGGACGTGCGGACCGACACCTATCGGGCCTCCGGGGCCGGTGGTCAGCACATCAACAAGACGGACTCGGCCGTGCGCCTGACGCATATCCCGACCGGCATCGCCGTGGCCTGCCAGGCCGGCCGCTCGCAGCACCAGAACCGCGAGGAGGCCTGGAAGATGCTGCGCGCCCGGCTCTACGAGGCCGAGCTGCAGAAGCGGGAAGCCGCCCAACAGGCGCTGGAAGACCAGAAGACCGACATCGGCTGGGGTCACCAGATCCGCAGTTACGTCCTGCAGCCCTACCAGATGGTCAAGGACCTGCGGACCAACGTCGAGACCTCGGACACCCAAGGGGTTCTGGACGGCGATCTGGACGCCTTCATGGGCGCTTCCCTGGCCCAGCGGGTCGGGGCGACGCGGGACGCCACGACCTAGAGCCGGCGCCGTCTCTCGGAAAAGCAAAACGCCCCGGAGCGATCCGGGGCGTTTCTGTTTCCAGCGTCTAGCCGGCCGACTTGGCCTCGAGCAGCGCCGGCGGCGCGGCTTCGGCCTGCGGCGGGGCCGGGGGGCGCTTGAACTTCAGGCTGCGCCCTTGGAAGAAGGCCCCAGTCTCCATCGCCAACTGTTCGTGGGTGATGTCGCCGTCGATGTAGGAGGTGCCGTACAGGCGGACTTGCTTGGCGGTGACTGCGCCGACGATTCGGCCGCGGACCTCGACGACCTCGGCGTAGATCGAGCCCTCGATGTGGCCGGTCTCGCCGACCGTCAGGCGGCCAACGCGAACGTCGCCGCGCACCACGCCGTCGATCTGCAGTTCGCCATCGCCGGTGATGCCGCCTTCAATGGTGATGTCGGGGGAGATCAGCGACGCGACCTTCGGAGGGCCTTTGCGCTGAGCCTCGGGGACGGGAGCGATGGACATGGGCAACGACTCGATGCGAGCCGGCTCCTTGGACGCTTTAGCTTGCTTGCTGAACATACTCACCAGCCTTCAAGAAACGGTTCGGGTTCTGAGCCCGGCCGTTCACCCATACCTCGTAGTGCAAGTGCGGACCAGTCGAACGGC
The DNA here is from genome assembly GCF_049283275.1 of Caulobacter sp. GTDB lineage: Bacteria > Pseudomonadota > Alphaproteobacteria > Caulobacterales > Caulobacteraceae > Caulobacter. The sequence continues at coordinate 17,647 of NZ_JBAPVS010000335.1, forward strand.
CGGTCGAACCCATGGCCGCGATGCGTTGGCCGATGGCCACGCGCTGACCGACCCGGACCGAGGCGGCCTGCAGGTGGGCGTAGCGGGTCTTGAATCCATTGCCGTGGTCGATCTCGACGACATTGCCATAGCCCGAACGCACGCCGACGAACGAGATCACGCCCGGCGCGGTCGCCATGATCGGCGTGTAGAACGAGCCGGGGAAGTCCAGGCCCGAATGGAAAGCGGGACGATGGGTGAAGGGGTCGAATCGCACGCCGTAGCTGCTGCTCAGCGCCGGATTGCCGGTCGGCCGATAGAAGGGCAGCTTCTGCGACGCCGCGCTAAGCTTGCGCATGTCGGACATGTCGGTGGCCGCGTGCTGGATACGGCTGGCGAAGTCCTCGTCGACATCCAGCACGGCGGCCAGGGCGCGGGGGTCCTTGGCCTCGATCAGCGGACCGCCCAGAGACGAGCCGCCGCGGCCGGTGAACGAGCCGGCGTCCAGGCCCGCCATCCGCATGGCCATGCGCAGGCGCTCGGCGCGGCTCTTGGCGAAGGTTTCGGCGGCGTCGATCAGGCGTTCCTGATCCATCCGCGTGGCTTGGATCCGCTCGACCGGCGAGGCCCCCAGGGTGTGCGGCTTGGAGATCTGCAGGGCCTGAGCGGCGCCGGGCACGCCCTTGAAGTCGCTGACCAGAAGGGCGAGGGCGGCGTGGCGCTTTTCGACCGAGTTGGCCAGTTCGTCCAACGAACCGCTGCTGGCCGACAACTGGGCCACGGCGCTGTTCAGGCGGGCCTGGCGATCGGCGTTGAGGCGCTCGTAATAGGCCTTCTGCTTGATGACCATCTGATCGGTCGAGCTGACCGACAGGGCGTTGACCATCATGGCGGCGGTGCACACGCCCATCCACAAAGCCGCGGCGGCGACGCCGGCGGCGCAGATCAGTTGTTTGCCGGTGGAAAAAACGTAGCCGCGCATCTCTCCGCCGGAGCGCACATAGAGATGGCGCTCAGGGAACAGATCTTCCAGGGATTGTCGCAGTCGCTTGAAGCGCGTGATCGCCATCGCCCTAGGAAACCCCCGTTTTCAAGGTCCCGGCGATATGCAACGAGAAAGCGGAAACGCGCAAGATACTTCGCGCCCAACGCGGACGCAGGACGGCGTTTTGCCTAAACAATTCAATCGGTAAAAGGTTCCGCGACTGATTGCCACTCAGAGTGCGCCAAAGTGTTGCGATAACCGCACGCCTGAGGCCGGAAAGCCACATCTCCGGTCAACGCCCTTCTTTCAAGATTCGGGCCGCCGTCAGCACCGCCTTGATGTGGTTAGGCACCTTCACCTTGCGCCATACATTGCGGACCACGCCCTCGCGATCGATCAGGAAGGTCGAGCGGTCGATGCCCATGTATTTGCGGCCGTACATGCTCTTCTCGACCCAGGCCCCGTAGACCTCGACAATCTCGCCCGTGGTGTCGGCGGCCAGTTCGACGGTCAGGTCGTGCTTCTTGCGGAACTTGGCGTGCGAGGCGGCGCTGTCCTTGGACACCCCGACGATCACCGCGCCCAGTTTGGCGAATTCCTCGACCTCGGACGAGAACTGCAGGGCTTCCGACGTGCAGCCGGCCGTGTCGTCCTTCGGATAGAAGTAGAGCACGACGTTCTTGCCCTTCAGGCCCGCCAAGCTGACGCGGCCAGTGTCGGTGGCCAGGTCGAAATCGGGGGCCTTGTCGCCGGCTTCAAGCATCTGTCTCTCCAACGTCCCAAACAAACCCTTCCCGGACCGCGGCGAAGCGATCCGGGACGACCATGCAGTCTAGACCGGCTTAATCAGCACGATCTTCTTTTTCCCAGCCGCCAGCTTGACGACGCCGTCGGCCAGATCGGCCGAGGTGATCACGCGGTCCGCGCTGGCTTCGGCCTTGTCGTTGACCTTCAGCCCGCCGCCCTGGGCCAGGCGCCGGGCCTCGCCGCGCGAGGCGGCCAAACCGGCGTCGGCGAACAGGGCGGCCAGGACGATCCCGGCCTCCAGATCGGCGGCGGGGACCTCGAAGGTCGGCAGATCGGCCGACAGAGCGCCCTGTTCGAAGGCCTTCTCGGCGGCGTCGCGGGCCTTGCGGGCCTCGTCCTCGCCATGGGCCATGCGGGTGGCCTCGTCGGCCAGCACCTTCTTGGCCTCATTGATCTGGGCGCCCGGCAGGGCCTCCAGCTCGGCGATGCGGTCCCGCGGCAGATCGGTGAACAGCTTCAGGAACCGGCCGACGTCGGCGTCCTCGGTGTTGCGCCAGAACTGCCAGTAGTCGTAAGGGCTCAGCTGCTCGGCGTTCAGCCAGACCGCGCCCGACATGGTCTTGCCCATCTTGGCGCCCGAAGCGGTGGCCAGCAGCGGCGTGGTCAAGCCGAAGGCGGCCTTCTGGTCGACGCGGCGCGTCAGCTCCACGCCGTTGAGGATGTTGCCCCACTGGTCCGAGCCGCCCATCTGAAGCACGCAGCCGTACTTGCGGTTCAGCTCCAGGAAGTCGACCGCCTGCATCAGCATGTAGTTGAATTCGAGGAAGGTCATCGGCTGCTCGCGCTCGAGCCGCAGCTTGACCGAGTCGAAGGCCAGCATCCGGTTGACCGTGAAATGCACGCCGTAGTCGCGCAGGAACTGCACGTAGCCGAACTTGGAAAGCCAGACGTCGTTGTCGACCATGATCGCGTCGGTGGGCCCGTCGCCGAAGGTCAGGAACTTGGCGAAAACCTGCTTGATGCCGGCGATGTTGGCCGCGATGTCGGCGTCGCTCAGCAGCTTGCGGCTCTCGTCCTTGCCGGTGGGGTCGCCGACCTTGGTCGTGCCGCCGCCCATCAGGACGATCGGCTTGTGTCCGGCCTGCTGCAGGCGGCGCAGCATCATGATCTGGATCAGCGAACCGACGTGCAAGCTGGGCGCCGTGGCGTCGAAGCCGATATAGGCCGTGACGATCCCGCCGGCGGCCGCCGCGTCCAGTTCATCCGGATGGGTGATCTGGTGGATGTAGCCGCGCGCCTGCAGGGTCTGGAGGAATTCCGACTTGAAGGACGCGGGGGCGGACATGGTTCGACTCTCTAAATTAGGCGCCTGAAATTCAGACGACTGGGCGTCTAGCACGGCGGGGGTGGTCTGTGGCGAGGGTTTCATCGGCAAAGTCTCCTGGGAATTGATCCGGAGACGGTCGCTGGTGATCCGCGCGTCGCCGGTGAGGGCGGGCGCATCGACGTGATCGGTCGGCCTCCCGCTAGGACAGCGGGCGGTAATAGGCGCGGGTCGTGGGGCGCTTGGCGATCATGGGGTCTAGCTAGCCGGGCCGGGTCATGGCAGTCAACCAGACCATGCGTATCCTGGGATTCATGACCGGCACCTCGCTCGACGCGGTCGACATGGCGGTGCTCGAGACCGACGGCGAAGAGATCCAGGCCTTCGGCCCGGCCGGCGAGCGCAAGCTGCGCGAGGAGACCCGCGACCTGCTGCTGGTCGCCACGGAAGTCGCCCGTGGCTGGCCGCGCGACAAGCCGCCGCCGGAGATCTTCGAAGAAGCCGCCCAGGCGGTGGCCGACGAGCATTTTCACGCCGCCGAGAGCTTCCTGGCCGAGCATGGCCTGGCCTGGTCGGCGTTCGACCTGCTGGGCGTCCACGGCCAGACAGTGCTGCACGAGCGGCCCCATCCGGGCCGGATCGGCCGGACCGTGCAACTGCTCGACGCCGAGCGGCTGGCCAAGGCCTGCGGCCGGCCGGTGGCGTTCGACTTCCGCACCGCCGACGTGGCGGCGGGCGGCGAGGGCGCGCCCCTGGCCCCCATCTACCATCTGGCCCGCATCCAGGCCTCGGGCATCGAGCCGCCCTCGGCGGTGCTCAATCTCGGCG
>NZ_JBAPVS010000336.1:0-9724 GCF_049283275.1 Caulobacter sp.
GCCACCAGCTGGGCGGCGTCCAGGGCGAACAGCGGCTGGCCGGCGGCCACGCGCTGGCCGCGCTGGACCGACACCGTGCTGACCGGCCCGGCCACCGAGGCGCCCACATACAGCGTCTCGCCCTCGACATAGCCCGACAGCCGGCGAGGATGGGCCGCGTCCGGTCCCCAGATTCGCCAGGCGACGAAGCCGACCAGGAGGACCACCGCCACGGCCAGGCCGATGCGAACCGGAGGCTTCATGCGCGCCCCTCCCCCGTTTGGACCAGCATGCCTCTAAGGGCGACTTCGACGTGCTGGGCCAGCAAGGCCTTCAGATCGATCGGCTTGACCCCGACCGGCACGAAAACCTCGCGCCACAACACGCCCAGCAACACCGGCCCGGCCAGGCTGAACACATAGAGCTGGGGATCGCCGGGCCGCACCTCGCCGCGCGCCTGGGCGGTCGCCACGGCCCCGCTCATCGCGCCCAGCATCACCGAGACCACGTCCTCGTGCCAGACCTTGGCCAGCTCGGGGAAGTTCCGCGACTCGCCGATCACCATCTTGGCCACCGCCCCCAGCCGGCCGTCGGTCATCAGCTCGCCGATGCGGGCGAAGACCAGGCGGATCAAGTCGCCGAACGGCAGCGGACTTTGGCCGATGAAGCCGGCCACGGCCTGCAGGTTGGGCGCGATCGTCTCGCGCACCACCGCCCGGAACAGGTCCTGCTTGGTCTCGAAATAAAGATAGAGCGCGCCCTTCGACACCCCGGCCCGAGCGGCGATGTCATCCAGCCGCGCGGCCGCGAAGCCCTTTTCGGAGAACACCACCAGGGCCGCGGCGATGATCTCGCCGGGCCGAGCCTCGCTGCGTCGTCGCCACTTGGGTTGGCCAGGCTGCATGGTGGAGCTCGTATATAACTGACGGGTCAGTTATATACGAAAATGCGCCTCGCACAAGCCTGCGCGCTCCGACGCGCAAGCCTAGCCGGCCGCCCCGTTCGCACCCAGACGTTCGAAAAGACGCGCGGCCAAGGCGGGTCTGGCCGCGTCGGTCGCGCAGGCCGCCACCGGCGCGAGAACCGCGACCTCGCTGGTTTCCAGGAACACCGCGTCGCTGGCGTCGCCGCACGCCCAATCGTAGATCGCGCCGAGATAGCTGGAGTAGATCGCCCGCCCCAGGCGGTCCGGATCGACGGCCTTCGACACCTGGCCGGCGGCCTGGGCCTGGATCATCGCCTGCACGGCGATCTCGGCGGCGTCGCGTCCCAGGTGGGTGCCCTCGAACAGCACGCGAGGGATCCTGACCAGAACCTGACGGTAGAGGCGTGCGTCATCGACATACATCTGGGCCGAGACACGCCCAGCCTCTAACGCCAGGTCGACGCCGGTGGCGACCGAGCCGGAGAGCGCCGCTTCCACCCGATCCAGCGCCACGTTCATGATGGCCAGGGCGATCGCGTCCAGTCCGCCGATCAGGTTGTAGATGGTCTGCGGCGACACCTCGGCGGCGGCGGCGATCTGGCTCAGCGGAACCTTGTCGATCCCGTGTTCGCGCCAGAGATCGGAAGCGGCCGCGATGATCTTGGCGCAGCGGCGCGCCTTGCCTCGCGCACGCAGCGCCAGGCCTAAATGTGGATTAGGTTCCATTTTCGTTGCCGTCGCCATTTTTGGATTGTATTCCAATTTCAAGCAAACGGAACCGTACGCCGACCTCGCGGGGTCGATTTCAGAAAGCACTCCCTTGGGCATCTTCGACGCACACTCCAGCCTGGCCGCCCGTTACGAAGCCGCCCGCGCCGTCGGCCCGATGCCCACAGCCGTGGTGATGGACCGGCTGCTTTCGGCGAGCGAGGCGATCATCAACGGCCGCCGGACCGTCACCGTCGGCACCCACAACTATCTGGGCCTTTCGTTCGACGAGACCTGCATCGAGGCCGGGGTCGCGGCGGCGCGGCGGGAGGGGACCGGCACCTGCGGTTCGCGGATCGCCAACGGCTCGTTCTCCGACCACGTCGCGCTGGAGCGCGAGCTGGCCGCGTTCCACGGCATGCGCCACGCCATGGTGTTCTCGACCGGTTACCAGGCCAATCTCGGGATCATCTCGACCCTGGTCGGCGCGGGCGACTTCCTGTTGCTGGACGCCGACAGCCACGCCTCGATCTACGACGCCTGCAAGCAGACCCAGGCCGGCGCGATCCGCTTCAAGCACAATGACCCGGCCAGCCTGGATGCGCGCCTGCGACGCCTGGCCGGCGAGCCGGGCAACAAGCTGGTGGTCGTCGAGGGCATCTATTCCATGCTCGGCGACACCGCGCCCCTGAAGGCCATCGTCGAGGTGTGCCGTCGGCACGGGGCCTATATCCTCGTGGACGAGGCTCATTCGATGGGCGTGCTGGGCGCGCGCGGGTGTGGCCTGGCCGAGCAGGAGGGCGTGCTGGACCAGGTCGACTTCATCGTCGGCACCTTCTCCAAGAGCCTGGGCGCCGTCGGCGGCTATTGCGCGTCGAACCACGAGCAATTCGACATCCTGCGCGTGGCCTGCCGGCCCTACATGTTCACCGCCTCCCTGCCGCCCGCGACGGCGGCCTCGGTGCGCGCCGCCTTGGCGGCCGTCCAGGCGCGGCCGGATCTGCGCGAAAAGCTCTGGCGCAACATCGATCGGTTCCACGCCGCCCTGAGCGACGCCGGCTTCCAGCTGGGCGCGGGGCCCAGTCCCATCGTCGCCGTCCGCCTGGAGTCCGAGGAGACGACCCTGGCGATCTGGCGAGCCCTGCTGGAGGGCGGCTACTACGTCAACATCGGGCTGCCGCCCGCCACGCCGTCGGGCGAAAGCCTGCTGCGATGCGCGATCTCGGCCGCGCATTCGCAGGCGCAGATCGACGGGCTGAGCGCCCTTCTGATCGACCTGGGCCTGGCCTACGGCGCGATTCCCAAGCCGCGGCTGGCCGCCAAGGGTTAGCCGGCCGACGGCTCGGGTTCGTCGACGTTCCGCCGCCGCGACTGGTCCTCGTCCTTCGACAAGCTCAGGATGAGGACCATTTGAGGCGCTGCGGTAGAAAACCTCATCCTGAGCTTGTCGAAGGACGAGGTTTTCGCTTCCCGAACACCCGGCCTAAACCCTTCCAGCGTCCCGCAGCCGCTTCCTCTTCCCGCCCAGGGCGTCCGGCCGGTTCAAGACCTTGCGGTACTCGTCGCGCCGCTCGTGGATCGAGGCGATGACCAGGCCCATGGGCACGCCGATGTCGACAAGCACCGCTTCGGACAGCTGCAGGCTGGCCTCGATGGTCTCGGGCACGGCGTCGGTGGCGCCCAGCTCGTAGAGGCGGGCAGCGTGGCGGGCGTCGCGGGCCCGGGCGACGATGGTCAGGTCGGGGCGATGACCGCGGGCGGCGGCGACCACCGCCTCGGCGGCTTCCGGCGAATCCATGGTCACCACCACGGCCCGGGCGTGGTCGAGGCCGCAGCGCTCGAGCAGCTCCACCCGCGAGGCGTCGCCGAAATAGACCCGATGGCCGTTGCGGCGGCCTTGCTGGACGAAGCCCGGGTCGCGGTCGATGGCGATCCAGGGCAGCGCGTGACGGTCCAGCATGTCGCCGACCAGCCGGCCGACCCGGCCGTAGCCGATCACCAGCACCCGGCCCGCCGGCTCCTCGTTGTGGAGGCCCACCAGGTCGGGCGCTTCTTCGAGCGGCGCCGCGGCCTTCCTGGCCAGGCGCCCGCCGATCCCCGACAGCGTCGGGATCAGGAACATGGTCAGGGTCGCGGCCACCAGCACGGCCTGGCCGACCTGGTCGGAGACCACGCTGGCGGCCATGGCGTTGTCCAGGATCACGAAGGCGAACTCACCGCCGGCCGCCAGGGTCAGGGCGGCCTCGATCGACGCGCGGTTCGACAGGCCGAACAGCCGGCCCAAGCCCATGATCATCACGCCCTTGACGACCAGCAGCCCGATGGCCACGCCCAGCACCAGGCCCGGCGAGGCGACCAGCAGCGACAGGTCCAGGCGAATGCCCAGCGACACGAAGAACAGGCTGAGCAACAGGCCCTTGAACGGCTCGATCTTGACCTCGACCTCGTGGCGGTACTCGGTCTCGGCCAGCAGGATGCCGGCCACGAAGGCGCCCAGGGCCATCGACAGGCCCGACAGCGACGCCACCAGCCCCGCGCCGATGATCACCAGCAGGCAGGCGGCCATGAACATCTCTTCGCTCTTGGCCTTGGCCACCGAGCGCATCATCGGCCGCAGGGCCAGGCGGCCGAACAGAACGATCGCGCCCAGGCCGACCACCGCCGGCCCCAGGGCCAGCAGGTCGCGCAGGCCGAACGTGCCGTCGCCTCGACCGAGAATGGCCAGGGTGATCAGGATCGGGGCCACCGCCAGGGCCTGAAACAGCAGCACCGAGAAGGTCGCCCGCCCGCCCTCGGCGTGAAGCCGCTTGCGCTCGGCCAGCACCGGCACGGCGATGGCGGTGGACGACAGGGTCAGGGCCGCGCCGATGGCCAGGGCCGCGACAGGCTGCTGGCCCAACGCCATGGCGATGCCGCCCAGGGCCAAAGAGCAGCCGATCATCTGCAGGGCGCCCAGGCCGAAGACCAGCTTGCGCATCAGCCGCAGCCGCTCCCACGACAGCTCCAGCCCGATCATGAACAGCAGGAACACCACCCCGAACTCGGCCAGCTGGGCGATTTCCTGAGGGTTGTCGACGGTGACGTAGTCCAGCCAGGGAAGGGTGTGGCTCAGCGCGCCCAGGCCGAACGGCCCCAGGATCACGCCGGCGATCAGGAAGCCGAGGATGGGATTCATCTTCAGCCGCTTGAACAACGGCGCGACGATGCCCGCCGTGGCCAGAAACAGCACCAGATCCTTGTAATCCGCCGGCGTCATCGCGTGATCCACGTGGTGGGGTCTCCTCTTGGAACGATCTAGCTGGCCAGTTTCAGTCGTACGCCCGCGCCGGCGTCATCGGGCGCGATCAACGCCACGCCGCCGACTTCGAGCGCGTCGATCAGCAGGCGTTCGGTGCTATGGTGCAGGGCGTGGCGCTCGGTCTCGAAGTCCTTGACCGTGCTGCGCGAGACGCCGGCCTTGTCGGCCAGGTCGCCCTGCGACCAGCCCAGCAGGCCGCGCGCGCCGCGACATTGGGCCGGCAGGAGAATTTTTGCGTGGGGCATCTAGCGCTCCAAGGTTTTGTCACCCATATTGGTTGAGTACGCCCGAAAATGTTGACCGTCAAGGAGCGCCTTTGCACCATACCTCGTTGATCGCCACCATCGTCGCGGGCCTGGGCCTGGCCTTCGTGTTCGGGGCCATCGCCAATCGCCTGAAGCTGCCCGTGCTGGTCGGCTATCTGGTGGCCGGCGTGATCGTCGGCCCCTTCACCCCCGGCTATGTGGCCGATCAGGAACTGGCGCCGCAGTTGGCCGAGATCGGGGTGATCCTGCTGATGTTCGGGGTCGGGCTGCACTTCTCGGTCAAGGACCTGATGGCGGTGCGCAAGATCGCCATCCCCGGCGCCGTGGTGCAGATCCTGGCGGCCACCGTCATGGGGATCGGCCTGGCCCACATGCTGGGCTGGACGCTGGGGGCGGGCATCGTGTTCGGCCTGGCCCTGTCGGTGGCCTCGACCGTGGTGCTGTTGCGCGCCCTGCAGGAGCGACGGCTGATCGACACCGACCGCGGCCGCATCGCCGTCGGCTGGCTGATCGTCGAGGATCTGGCCATGGTGCTGGCCCTTGTGCTGCTTCCGGCCCTGTCCGGAATGCTCGGCGGCGAGGCCCCGCCGCCCGGCCCCGGCGGCGTGGCCGGCGCCTTCGCCCTCACCATCGGCAAGGTCGTGGCCTTTGTCGTTCTGATGCTGGTGGTCGGCCGTCGGGTGATCCCCTGGATCCTCCACCGCATCGCCCACACCGGCTCGCGCGAGCTGTTCCGCCTGGCGGTGCTGGCCATCGCGCTGGGGGTGGCGTTCGGCTCGGCGGCCCTGTTCGGCGTCTCGTTCGCCCTGGGCGCGTTCTTCGCCGGCATGATCATGGCCGAAAGCGAGCTGAGCCAGCAGGCCGCCAACGAGACCCTCCCCCTGCGCGACGCCTTCGCGGTGCTGTTCTTCGTGTCGATCGGCATGCTGTTCAACTGGTCGGTGGTCCTGCGCGAGCCGCTGGCCGTGCTGGCGACCCTGTCGATCATCGTGATCGGCAAGTCGCTGGCGGCCTGGCTGATCGTGATCGCCTTCAAGCGTCCGCAAAGCGTGGCCCTTACCATCTCGGCCAGCCTGGCCCAGATCGGCGAGTTCTCGTTCATCCTGGCCAGCCTGGGGGTGTCGCTGAAGCTGCTGCCCAAGGACGGCCAGGACCTGATCCTGGCCGGGGCCATCCTGTCGATCCTGCTCAACCCGCTGCTGTTCGCGGTGCTCGACAAGATCCTGCCCAAGCTGGTCGGTCGGGCGGGCGAGCCCGTGGCCCCGGCGATCGCCGCCCAGCCCCACGGCGTGCTGGTCGGCTACGGACGGGTCGGCAAGGCGGTGGCCGAGGGCCTGAAAGGCCGCATGCCGCTGGTGGTGATCGAGGACGAAAGCGAACGCGCCGACGAACTGCGGGCCGGCGGCTTTGACGTGCTGCAAGGCAACGCCGTGCGCCCCGAGGTGCTGCTCAAGGCCGGCCTGGCCGAGGCCACCCACCTGTTCGTCGCCGTGCCCAGCCCGTTCGAGGCCGCCCGGATCATCGAACAAGCCCGCGCCGCCAACCCCAAGGTCAAGATCATCGCCCGCGCCTATACCGACGCCGACGTCGCTCTACTGACCCAGATGGGCGCCACCCACGCCCTAATCGGCGAACAGGAAATCGCACGCGGCATGCTGGGCCTGGCGCCCAAACGACCGGCGCCGGCCGCCTCGGTTCACTAGGTCCGGACACCAGGTCGGGGCGCGTTCTGAAACATGACAAAAAAGTAAGGGACGAAACGGCCTCAGGAATGGCCAAATCGCGGTTCGGATTTTCCAATGGATCGCTGCTTCATGAAACGAACCTGGTTCGCCGCCGCCGCCATGGCCGCGCTGTCCCTGTCGGCTTTCGGCGCGCAAGCGCATGAAGACCACGCCTGCCTGAACGACGCCTGCACCCTGCAGTCGCTGTTCGTCGCCGCCGACACCCCGGCGGCCGGCGACGCGGCCGTGTCGCTGGAGTCGCCGCGCTACGGCGCCTGGGGCTTCGACGCCTCGGGCATGGACCGCACGGTCAAGCCGGGCGACGACTTCTACAAGTTCGCCAACGGGGCCTGGGACGCCAAGACCGCCATTCCCAGCGACCGCACGCGCTACGGTAATTTCGACAAGCTGGCCGAGCTGTCGGAGGCCCGCACCAAGGCGATCATCACCGAGGCCGCGTCGGCCGCCGCGCCCGACGCCGACACGGTCAAGATCGGCGCCGCCTACAAGGCGTTCATGGACGAGGCCCTGGCCGAGAAGCTGGACGCCAAGCCGATCGCCGATGAACTGACCGACATCCGCAAGGTCGGGACCAAGGACGACTTCACCGCCCTGATGGGCCGCAACCCGACCACCGGCTATTCGGCGATCCTGGGCCTGGGCATCGGGGCCGACGCCAAGAACCCCACGCGCTACGCCGTCTACGCCTCGACCGGCGGCCTCAGCCTGCCCGACCGCGACTATTATCTCGACGCCAAGTTCGCCGAAAAGAAGACCGCCTACGAGGCCTATGTCGCCCAGATCCTGACCATGATCGGCTGGGACAAGCCCGCCGAGCACGCCAAGGCGATCGTCGCGTTCGAGACCCAACTGGCGCAGGCCTCCTGGACCCGGGCCGAACGCCGCGACCGCGACAAGACCTACAACCCCGTGACCCTGGCCGAGTTGCAGGCCCTGACGCCGGGCTTCGCCTGGAACCGCTATCTGGTCGGGACCGAGCTGCCCGCGATCGATCGCGTGGTGGTGACCACCAACACCGCCTTCCCCAAGTTCGCCCAGATCTATGCCAACACCCCGCTGGACACGCTGAAGGCCTGGCAGGCGTTCAAGGTGGCCGACGACGCCGCGCCCATGCTGTCCAAGCGCTTCGTCGACGCCCAGTTCGAGTTCCGCGCCAAGACCCTGGCCGGCCAGCCCGAGCAGAAGCCCCGCTGGAAGCGCGGCGTCGCCAGGGTCAACGACCAGCTGGGCGAGGCGGTCGGCCGCGTCTATGTGGCCCGCTATTTCCCGCCGGACTCCAAGGCCAAGATGATCGATCTGGTCGGCAACATCCGCACGGTGCTGAAGGCCCGCCTGGACACGCTGGACTGGATGTCGCCGGAGACCAAGGCCCAGGCCCAGGACAAGCTGGCCAACTTCACCGTCAAGATCGGCTATCCCGACAAGTGGCGCGACTATTCCAAGCTGGAGATCAGGCCCGACGACGTCTACGGCAACGCCATCCGCTCGGCGGCCTTCGACTGGCGTCACGACGTCGAGCGGCTGAACGGACCGGTCGACAAGACCGAGTGGGGCATGACCCCGCAGACGGTCAACGCCTACTACAATTCGGTCAATAACGAGATCGTCTTCCCGGCCGCCATCCTGCAGGCCCCGTTCTTCCATCCGGACGCCGACCCGGCCGTCAATTACGGCGGCATCGGCGGGGTGATCGGCCATGAGATCAGCCACGGCTTCGACGACCAGGGCCGCAAGTCGGACGGCAAGGGCGTGCTGCGCGACTGGTGGACCGCGGGCGACGCCGCCAAGTTCAAGGCCCAGGCCGACAAGCTGGGCGCCCAGTACGGCGCGTTCGAGCCCCTGCCCGGCGCCAAGGTCAACGGCGCCCTGACCATGGGCGAGAACATCGGCGACATGGGCGGCCTGGCCTTCGCCCTGCAGGCCTATCACGCCTCGCTGGGCGGCAAGCCGGCCCCGGTGATCGACGGCTTCACCGGCGACCAGCGGGTCTATCTGGGCTGGGCCCAGGTCTGGCGCTCGAAGATCCGCGACGACGCCCTGCGCCAGCAGGTGGTCAGCGACCCCCACTCGCCGGCCTATTACCGCGTCAACGGCACGATCCGGAACCAGGACGGCTGGTACGGCGCCTTCGACGTCAAGCCGGGCGACAAGCTGTATGTGGCGCCGGAGGAGCGGGTGCGGATCTGGTAGCTGGGACCGGGGACATGCCCTTGCGGCGTGTCCCCATCAGCACCAGACCACGCGGGCCGTTTAGCCTCCGTGCGTCGGGTGGGGACACGCCGCGAGGGCATGTCCCCGAACGCAAAAACGGCGGCCCGCATCGCGGAGCCGCCGTTTTTATCAATTGCGTCAAAAACAGAAACCAGACCCCAGATACACCAAACCCGTCGCGGGGGATAATCGCGACGGGTCCAGCTATTTCTCGATCATTCGATCTAGGTGGGCGTTTCCTCCCCGAAACGCCGAAGGAAGGGAGCTCTCTTTGGGCCCGTTTCTTCCTTGCAACCGTTAGAAACGGCAAATCCGGGATGGTGTCAACGGCAACAACCCGGATTCCATAAGGGCTGACGCATATTTTTGACATAAAACGGTTAGATTGGACCGACGGGTCAAACTTATCGTCGATCTCCTAGCGGATTTCTGACACTTACGTCAAAACTTATCGCGTCAGACGTTCACGAAGCTTGTCCAAAACCGCCGAGCGCGACTCGAAGACATAGTCGGGGCGCGAAACCGTGACCGGCTCGACTCCGGCCGCCCCCAGGGCGGCGGCGGCCTCGAACAGGTCGGCGGCCGCCAGCAG
>NZ_JBAPVS010000337.1:0-19098 GCF_049283275.1 Caulobacter sp.
GCCGAACAGACCGCCGCGGCGGTCGGCGCCAAGGCCCTGGTGCTGTTGCCGACCGATGGCGAGCTGAGGCCGGCGGCCGGAGCCCCGACGCTGGAGGATCTGGACGCCGCGCCGATGGCCGCCGCGCGTTGGGCCTGGGAGAGGGGCGAGGCCGCGGGCTTTGGCACCGGCACCTTGCCCCAGACCCCCTGGACCTTCTGGCCATTGGAGGGCGTGCGCTCGCGGGCCGGGGTGGTCGGCGTCGAGGCCGGGGCGACCACCGCCGGCTCCGAAGACGAGCGGCTGTTGCTGGCTTTGCTCGAGCAGGGCGCGGTGGCCCTGGAGCGGGCGGAGTTGGCCACTGAGGCGGTCGAGACCGAGACCCTGCGCCGCGCCGACCGCTTTCGCTCGGCCTTGCTCAATTCGATCAGCCACGACCTGCGCACGCCGCTGTCGACCGTGCTGGGCGCCTCGACCACCCTGATCGACTACGGCAAGGGCATAAGCGCGGCGGTGCGCGACGACCTCCTGCTCAGCATCCGCGAGGAGGCCGAACGTTTGAACCGCTATGTCGGCAACCTGCTGGACATGACCCGGCTGGAGGGCGGCGCCCTGAGGCTGCGTACCGACTGGACTGACGTGCGCGACGTTCTGGCCGCGGCCGCCGACCGGGTGTCGCGCCGACTCGGCGACCGCGCCCTGGTCCGGGACTTTCCGCCCGAACTAAGCGCGGTGCGCGTCGATTCCAGCCTGCTGGAGCAGGCCGTGGTCAATATCCTGGAGAACGCCATCGCCTACAGCCCCGCCGGCACGACGATCGAGATGGCCGCCTACGAGGACCGCGCCAATGTCGTCGTCAGCATCGAGGACGAGGGCAGGGGCATTCCGACCGCCGAGCTGGAGCAGGTGTTCGAGAAGTTTCGGCGCATGGAGGAGCCGACCGATCGCCACCAGGGCGCGGGCTTGGGCCTGTCGATCGCCAAGGGCTTCATCGACGCCATGGGCGGCCGCATCGCCGCCGCCAGTCCGATCCACGACGGCAAGGGCACGCGAATTCTGATCAGTCTGCCCAAGACCGTCGCCACGCCGCATCATCTGCTATGAGCGTCTGATGTCTTCCCCTCCGCCCGCCGGCCTACGCCAACGCATCCTGATCATCGACGACGAGCCGCAGATCCATCGGTTCCTGGCCCCGGCCATGGATGCGGCCGGTTACGAGCCCCTGCGCGCCGACAGCGGCCAGGAGGGCCTGCGCGGCATCGCCCTGTGGGCACCCGACGCCGTGGTGCTGGACCTGGGCCTGCCCGACATGGACGGCAAGGAGGTGCTGACCAAGGCCCGGGCCTTCTATGACGGCCCGATCGTCATCCTGTCGGCCCGGGACCGCGAGGCCGAGAAGATCGAGGCGCTGGATCGCGGCGCCAATGATTATGTCGAAAAACCCTTTGGTGTCGGGGAGTTGTTGGCGCGTCTTCGGGTTGCGCTGCGCCAGACGACCGCCGCCAAGGCGCCGCCCGGCCCGATCCGGTCCGGCGAGGTCGAGATCGATCTGGACAAGCGCCGCGTCACCCGCGCCGGGACGGTCGTCAAGGTCTCGCCCAAGGAATACGAGCTGCTGGCCCGCCTGGCGGTCGGGCACGGCAAGCTGCTGACCCACAAGGACCTGCTGGTCGCCGTCTGGGGCCCCGCCCACGCCGCCGACACGCAATATCTGCGCGTCTTCATCGGCCAACTGCGCCAGAAGCTGGAGATCGATCCGGCCCATCCCAAGATCATCGAGACCGAGCCCGGCGTCGGCTACCGCTTTATCGCCGATTGATGGATCCGATATTCAGGCGCGCCAAATCAGCCGAACCGCGGCGTCGTCGTTTTTCTTGAACCTCATTTGGTATAGTCCAAACGGCAGATTGTTTGCCGCAATCGAAAAATCACGCCTCGCGTTTGCGTGACGCTGCCGGCCCAGTCGCCGCTCGGCGTCGACGTCCGCATGATGTCGGCGTCGCGCGTCTCCCCTTGGCATTCTTCTCCGGCGACTTACGAACCCCCGACCGGCAGCAAACACGAAGTTTATAGCGCGAAGTTCGCCATTGGCGGGCGAGGTCAGGTCTTTGAGTCGATGACGCAGCGGGGGCGCCGTCACGCCACGATCGATTTTCTGCGCCCCGAGCGGAGACTGTCACGGAGATGTTGCCGCAAGCTGCTCTAAGCATCTGGTCCATACCAGTTAGGGCAGGGGAGCTCCTATGTCGAAGCCATATTCCGTTCGGACCATGCGTCAGAACCTCAAGCACTTTTTGCTGGCCACAGCCTCGGTGCTCGTCGTCGGCGCCAGTTCATCGATAGCTCACGCGCAGCAGGCCGGTGAGCCGGCGTCCAGCGATTTGGTCGACGAGGTGGTCGTCACCGGCTTCCGGAAGTCGCTGAGCGACGCGCGCGACATCAAGCGGGATTCGGTCATCCAGAAGGACGTGATCGTCGCCGAAGACATGGCGAAGTTCCCGGAACTGAACCTGGCCGAATCGCTGCAGCGCTTGCCGGGCGTGCAGATCAACCGCGAGGCGGGCGAGGGCCGTCGCATCTCGCTGCGTGGCCTGGGTCCCGATTTCAGCCGCGTGCAGCTCAATGGCATGGAAGTGCTGGGCAATGTCGACTCCGCCCAGGATAGCCGCGGCCAGCGTTCGCGCGACCGCGCCTTCGACTTCAACATCTTCGCCTCGGAACTGTTCTCGCGCGTCGAGGTCGAGAAGACCTTCCAGGCGGCGCAGAAGGAGGGCGGCATGGCCGGCACGGTCGGCCTGTTCACCGGCAAGCCCTTCGACTACGCGCCGGGCTCCAAGGGCGCGGTGTCGTTGAAGCTGGGCACCAACCAATACACCAAGGACACCCAGCCGCGCGTCGCCGCCCTGTTCAGCCGTAATTGGGACAACCGGTTCGGGGCCCTGGTTTCGGTGGCCTATGGCAAGCGCGAAACCACGGAGCAGGGCCGCAATACCTACAATTACAGCAAATTGGGCGCGACCGACTATGCAGATCCAGCAAACCCCAAGGGTGACGCCTACGATCTGGTCGCAGCGGGGCTGGACATCTCCCACCTGAGCGCCGCGAAACAGGCCAAGTTCCTGGCCGGTGGCCTGTATTTCGCGGACGGCAACCGCGTCTCCTCCTGGAACGCCAAGCAGGAGCGCCTCGGCGTGACGACCGCGCTGCAGTGGAAGCCGGTCGACAATCTGCTGCTGACGCTCGACGGGCTGTATGGCCAATTCACCACGCATCGCGATGAAATGCACCTCGCCACGCGGCCGATCGAAGGGCTGGGCTCCACCACCCTCGACACCCCTGCCGGGGGCGTCTGGCCGGCCATGTTCCAGAAGGGATCGGTGATCAACGACCTGGCGTGGGACAGCAACGACTACGTCACCATGACCAACGTGACCGGCACGACCTTCGGCAGCGAGCATCGGCGGTCGCTGAACAAGAACCGCTTCAACCAGCTGGCGTTGACCGGCAAGTGGGACGCCTCCGATCGCCTGACGATCGATGGCCACGTCGGCTACGAGAAGTCGACCTACAAGACCCCCTATGACGACAAGCTGTACATGCGCGCCAAGGGCAACCTGATCGCCAACTACGGCGCGGACGGCCAATCGGCTTCGTTCCAGTATCCGGGCTGGGATCCCACCAACCCGGCCAACTACGCCATGGATTCCTTCTACTATCGCGGCTTCAACAATCAGTCGGAGCTGCGGGAAGGCGTGCTGAACGCGCGCTATGAACTGAACGACACCCTGACGCTGCGGGCAGGCGTCGCCTACCACAGGTTCACGCAAGGCGGCCGGGACGTCTTCTATGACGACAACGTCAACGGAACCCGGTCCAAGACCCGCGGCACGTCCGTCGCCGACATCACCTCGGTGTTCAAGAACGACGCCGGTTCGTGGCTGATCGGCGACTACGACAAGGCCTTCGCGAAGTACAAGGAATACCACCGTTTCGGGCCCAACACGGATGGAACCGGCGGCGCTCTCCAGGACATCGAGAACGTGTACGAGACCTCGGAGGAGACCATCTCCGAGTACGTGCAGCTGGATTGGGACCACGACCTGTTCGGCAAGCGCTTCCGCGGCAATATCGGCCTGCGTGGCTACCAGACCGATACGCACAGCACCGGCTGGATCCAGGGCGACAGCTACGCCTATCTCGGCACCACGGACGTGGAAGGCAGCTATGAGGGCGTGCTGCCGGCCCTGAACACGGTGCTGGAACTGACGCCGGAGGTGCTGGTGCGCTTCTCCGCCACGCAGAACCTGAACCGTCCGAGCCTGGGGTCGATGGCGGCCGAGGGCAGCGCCTTCAAGAACGAGGACACCGGCGAGATCACGGCGTCGCGTGGCAATCCCAATCTCAAGCCCTTTAAGGACACCACGTTGGACGTGTCGGTCGAGTACTATTTCGGCAAGGTGGGTCTGCTTTCGGCCAGCGTGTTCCAGAAGAGCATCAAGAACTTCATCGACTCGCCGACCGTCTACAAAATTCCCTTCAGCCAGACGGGCGTTCCGTTCAGCACGATCCCGGGCGCGACGGGGAGCACCATCGTCGATGAGTTCTCGATGCCAATCAACATCGCCGGCACCAAGAAGCTGACGGGCGTGGAATTGGCGGCGCAGAGCCAGTTTTCCTTCCTGCCGGCGCCGTTCGACAATCTGGGGGTCGTGGCCAACTACACCTATGTCGACACCCCGCCAGAGCTGACCGGAATCTCCAAGACCAGCTACAACGTCACGCTCTACTATGAGACCGACGACTGGGGTCTGAGGGGTTCCATGAGCCACCGCGACCGCTGGTACACCGGGCGCAGCGACGATGTCATGAGCGCCAGCACGCGAGGCTTCGAGGGATCGACCTATGTGGACGCCTCGGCCTTCCTGAACCTCACCGACACGCTCCAGGTCTCGCTGAACGCGGTCAATCTGACCAACCAGAAGGACACCCAGTTCTGGGGGCAGAACCGCTATCTGTACAACCAGACCCAGAGCGGCACGACCTACATGATGGGGCTCAGCTACAAGTTCTAAGACGAGTTCGACAGGCGCCCCTCCTCCTCCAGGGGAGGGGCGTCCCTTTCGTGTGTCCAGAAACCATGATCATCTCCCACCGCCACCGTTTCGTCTTCGCCGCCGTGCCCAAGACCGGCACCCATTCGGTGCGGCAGGCCCTGCGCGAGCATCTGGGCGACGAGGACGTCGAGCAGGTGGGGCTGTTCGTCGACAAGCGCTTCCCGTGGGCGGACCTGGCGGCGATCCGCCATGGTCATCTGTCTCTGGGACAGGTGCGGCCCCATCTCGGCGAGGACGTCTTCGGCGGCTATTTCAAGTTCGCCTTCGTGCGCAATCCGTTCGACCGTTTCGTCTCCTACTGCGCCTTCATGCTGCGCGGCGGCGATGTCTTCCAGCGACAGCCTCGCGAGGTCATGCGTCACTTTCTGTTCGGCGAGCCGCCGGAACACCACATCCTGTTCCAGCCTCAAGCTTCGCTGCTGGTGGACGAAGACGGCTGCACCTTGCTCGCCGACACGGTCGGTCACGTCGAGGACATGCAGGGCTCATACGATGCGATCTGCACGCGCATCGGCATCCCCTCGCGCCGGCTCGACCGCGTCAACGACAGCCGGCACGGCGACTATCGCCAATACTACGACCAGGCCCTGATCGACGGCGTCGCCGCGCGCTACGCCCAGGATCTGGAGCTGTTCGGCTACGGCTTCGAAGGCCCACGATGAGCGCCGAGCCCGTCGCCAATCCGCGCAAGACCACGGGCGTCCGCAAGCTCGGCCCGGTCGACATCACCGCCCTGCGGGCGGCGGTGCTGGCCACCCCCGAAGACGTTTGGGACAGCGAGAACGCCGGCAAGCCGAACCGGTTCGAGGTGTTGGACGCGACTCGCCACATCGTCTTCCGCTTCATCGATAGCCCCCGCGACTGGCGCGGTTCGCACGATCGCCCGGCCTGGCCCCAATGGCGCGGCCTGCTGAAACCGGTGCTGGACCAGGCCGTCCGCGGCTACGGCTATGCTCGCGGGGTGTTCCCGCGGGTGATGCTGGCGAGGATGCCGCCGGGCGGGGTGATCCATCCGCACATCGACGCCAACCCCGCGGCCAAGTGGCCGCACAAGATCCACGTGCCGGTGTCGACCCATCCCGGCGTGGTGTGCTTTTTCGGCGGCGCCGAACACCACTTCCCGGCGGGCGAGGCCGTGGAGGTGAACAATCTTGGCCCGCACTGGGTGCGCAACGACGGCGACACCGATCGCATCCACCTGATCTTCGAATATTACGACGCCGACCAGCCGGAACCGGACTGGCTGGAGCCGTTCCTGCGGGCCGGCGTGGCGCGATGAGCGTCTCTGTCGGCGATCGCGACGCCTTGTTGCAGGAGGCCAAGGACCTGCGCGCCCGCAAACTCATCCCCGAGGCGCTGGCCGCCCTGGCGCGGCTGCAGGCGCTGCATCCGCGTTTCAGCCGCCTCCATCAGGAACGCGGCCACTGTCACGTGGTGCTGGGCGATGCGCCGGCCGCGATCGGCGCCCTGCGGACGGCGGTGGACATCAACCCGACGCTGCCGGCCAGCTGGGACATGCTGGAGCAGCTTTACCGCAGGCTTGGCGACGGCGCCCAGGCGGCCGCGGCGGCCAGGCAGGTGGCTATGCTCAAGCAGTTGCCGCCGGAGGTGGTGGTGGCCAACAGCCTGTTCGCCGACGGCGACTTGACGCCGGCGGAGGATATCCTCCGGGAGTACCTGCACGAGGATGGCGACAATGTGGGCGCGCTGCGCCTGCTGGCGCGGATTCGCACGGAGTGCGACGCGCTCGACGAGGCCGAGATGTTGCTGAAATCGGTTCTCGATCGCGCGCCGGACTATCATGCGGCGCGGCTCGACTACGCGATGGTGCTCTTGCAGCGGCAAAAGCATCTGCTGGCGCGACAGGAGGCCGAACGCCTGCTCGCGCACGACCCGGACAATCGCGAATACCTCAAGCAGTACGGCGCGGCCTGCGTCGGCCTGGGCGACCACGAGCCGGTGATCGATCTCTATGAGAGGCTCTTGGCTGGCCAGGTTCAGTCGGGGGGCGAAGTCGCCGAGCTGCGTCTGTGGCGGGCGAACGCCCTGAAGATCACGGGCAGGGGGCAGGAAGCCGTCGAGGACTATCGCGCCTCCCTGACGGCGCGGCCGGACTACGGCGTGGCCTGGTTCAGCCTCGCCAACCTCAAGACCTATCGCTTCACCGACGACGATGTCGCGCGAATGCGGATCGCGGAGGCCTGGCCCGACATCCAGGACATGGACCGCGTCTACCTGTGTTTCGCGCTGGGCAAGGCGCTGGAGGACCGAGGCGACTACGAAGCCTCGTGGCGATGCTACGAGCGGGGCAATGCGGTGCGGCGCGCCGCCGGCCGCTATCGCTCGGACGTCGCCGAAGCCTGCGTCCCGCGCCTGAAGCAGGTGTTCACCGCGGATGTCTTGGCCGCACGCGCCGGCTGGGGCGTGGCCGATCCTGCGCCGATCTTCATCCTTGGCTTGCCGCGTTCGGGCTCGACGTTGATCGAACAGATCCTGGCTTCTCATTCGCAGGTGGAGGGCGCCCAGGAGTTGACCGAAATCGGTCGCTACGCCGGCGAGCTGTGCGGCCGCGATCCCGATTGCGGCCTTCCGCTCGCCCCCGAAGCCTTGCTGAGCCTGACCGCCGCCGATGTACGCCGGCTCGGCGAGCGCTTCCTGGCCGAGACCCAGGTCTATCGCCGGCTGGCCAGGCCGTACTTCATCGACAAGATGCCGAACAACTTCTGGCACGTCGGCCTGATCCATCTGATCCTGCCGCGATCGATCATCATCGATGTGCGGCGCGAACCCATGGCCTGCTGCTTCAGCAACCTCAAGCAGTTGTTCGGCACGACCAACCAGGAATTCAGCTACGGCGTCGATGATATCGCCCGTCACTATCGCGTCTATCTCGACCTCATGCGGCACTGGGACGAGGTGTTGCCAGGAAGGGTGTTGAGGATGGGGTACGAGGACCTGGTCGAGGACCTGGAAGGCGGCGTGCGGCGCATGCTCGACCATTGCGGGCTGCCGTTCGAGCCGGCCTGCCTGAGCTTCCACCAGACCCGCCGCAGCATACGCACCCCCAGTTCCGAGCAGGTGCGCCGGCCCATCGGCCGCGAAGGGCTTACGCAGTGGGAGCACTACGCGCCCTGGCTCGCGCCGCTCGAGAACGCGCTGGGCGACGCCTTGACCGGCTACAGGGACTGACCCATGCGGCTGTCGCGTCCCTTCTTCCAACTCCCCGTGCTGTTCGACGTGGCGCGCCTGCAGGCGGAGGTCGCGGCCTTGCCGGCGCAGGCCTGGGTCTCACACCCGGACCAACTGCCTGGCAACAGCGCGGCGCGGTTGATCAGCGCCGGCGGGGCCGAGACCGATTCCGTCCACGGACAGATGCAGCAGACGCCCTGGCTGGAGGCCATGCCTTACCTAAGTCAGATGCTCGCGGGTTTTGGCGTGGTCTGGAGCCGCTCGCGGTTGATGCGCCTGGCGCCGGGCGCGGGCGTGCCCGAGCATGCCGACATCAACTACCACTGGCATACGCGGGTGCGGCTGCACATCCCGGTCTTCACGCAGCCGCAAGTGCGCTTCCACTGCGACGGGCAATCGGTGCACATGGCCGCGGGCGAGGCTTGGATCTTCGACAACTGGCGCCGGCACCATGTGGAGAACAAGGCCAGCGAGGCGCGTATCCATCTCGTCGCCGACACCACCGGCACGGCGGCGTTCTGGCGGTTCGCCTGCGGTCAGGCGCCGCCGCGCGAGCAGTGGCGGACAGTTGCCTGGGACCCCGGCGTCAGCGCGCAGCTCCTCACCGAGGGCGACCAGCGCTCGGCGGTGATGCCCGCGGCCGAAGTGCAGTTGCTGGTCGATGATCTGCGCACGGAACTGACGGTCGCGACGGACACCGCCGAAGCCAAGGCGCGCGCTGCGCGGTTCAGCCTGCTGCTGGAGAGCTTCGTGTTCGACTGGCGCCAGCTCTGTGCGCTGCATGGCGTCGGCGGACGGGCTCGGCCGGAGTTCCTGCGCCTGGCCGGCGCCGTGCACCAGGCCGCCAAGCCGATGGCCGACGGGCTGATCATGCGCACCAACCAGGCCAGTGCGCTGCTGGTGCTCGAAAAGCGCGTTCTGCAGCACTTGGTCGCGGACGACATCGTAAGACCGGACCCGCGAGAAGGATGACGAATCTGGAACAGCATTTCGATCTCGCCGTGGTCGGCGCGGGCGTCGTGGGCCTGGCCCACGCCCTGGCCGCCGCGCGCCTCGGCAAGCGGGTCGTGGTCGTCGATCGTGACGCCCAGGCCAACGGGGCGTCGGTGCGTAACTTCGGCTTCGCAACCGTCACCGGCCAGGCCCGGGGCGAGGTGTGGCGGCGCGCCCGACGGTCGGCCCAGGTCTGGAACGAGATCGCCGGCCCGGCCGGGATCGAGGTGCTGCAGCGCGGCCTGACCATGGTCGCGCGCCGTCCCGAGGCCAGGGCCGTACTGGAGGCCTTTCTCGAGACCGAGATGGCCGAAGGTTGCGCCTGGCGCGACGCGGTCGATCTGGGCGACCGCCTGCCGGGACGGGGCCAGGTGCTGGGCGGCCTGACCAGCGGCGTCGATCTGCGCATCGAATCACGCACCGCCATTCCGCGCCTGGCCGCCTGGCTGGAGACAGCCCACGGCGTCGTCATCCTGCGTGGCGTCGCCGTGCTCGGCGTCGAGACCGGACGCCTGGAGACCTCGGCTGGCGCGGTTCGCGCCGAGCGCATCGTCGTCTGTCCGGGCGACGATCTGGCCACCCTGTTTCCTGACAGCTTCGCCCGCGCCGGCGTGACGCGCTGCAAGCTGCAGATGCTGCGCCTGGCCGATCCGGGCTGGCGGCTGCCCGCGCCGGTGATGTCGGACCTCGGCCTCGTCCGCTACCAGGGCTATGCCGACCTGCCGCAAGCCGCGCCGCTGCTGGCGCGACTGCGCGCCGAGCAGGCCGCTCACCTGGAGCACGGCGTTCACCTGATCGTGGTGCAGAGCGCCGACGGCTCGCTGGTGGTCGGCGACAGCCACCACTACGCCGTCACGCCCGATCCGTTCGCCCGCGACGACGTCGACGCCCTGATCCTCGACGAGTTCGCCCAGGTGTTCGGCCAGGCGCCGCCGGCGGTGCTGGAGCGCTGGACCGGCACCTACGCCTCGGCGGCCGGCCATAGTCTGGTCGAGACGCCCATGCCCGGCGTGCGCTTGGTGGTGGTGACCGGCGGCACAGGAGCCTCGACGGCCTTTGGCCTCGCCGAGGAGGTGTTGGCCGACCTCCATGACCTACCCCAGCCCGGAGCCGCCGCGTGACCCAAAGCCCTATCCAGGCCGTCGTCTTCGACTGGGCCGGCACCATGATCGACTTCGGTTGCCGCGCGCCGGTCAAGGCCCTGCGCGAGGTTTTCGCCGAGGCGGGGATCGAGCTCACCGAGAGCGAGGCGCGAGCCGACATGGGCAAGGCCAAGCGCGACCATGTGCGCGCGCTGCTGGCCATGCCGCGCATCGCCGCCGCCTGGCGCGCGCGCCATGGCGCGGCCTCGACCGAAGCCGATGTCGACCACCTGCACGACGCCGTCGAGCCGCGGATGCGCGTCGCGGCCCGCGACCACGCCATGCTGATCCCCGGCGCCGCGGCGCTGGTGGCCGATCTGCGGGGCCGCGGCGTCAAGATCGGCTCCACCACCGGTTACACCCGCCCGATGATGGCTGACATCCTGCCGCTGGCCGCCAGCCAGGGCTACGCGCCCGACATCGTGGTCTGCGCCGGCGAGACGGCCCAGGGTCGGCCGTCACCGCTGATGATGTGGAAGGCGCTGGTCGCGCTTGGCGCCTGGCCGGCGCGGGCCTGCGTCAAGGTCGACGACGCCGTCGTCGGCATTGGCGAGGGGCTGGAGGCCGGGGCCTGGACGATCGGCCTGTCCGCCTCAGGCAATGGCGTTGGTCTGGAGCAGGAGGCGCTGACAAGGCTGCCCGTCGCCGAGCGCGCCGCGCGGATCGAGATGTCCTCCAAGGCGCTGCGCGAAGCCGGCGCGCACTATGTGGTCGAGAGCGTTGCGGATCTGGGGCCGGTGTTGGCGGATATCGAGGCGCGGATCGAACGGGGCGAGACGCCCCGCTAGAGGGCCTCTCCCTCGGGCTCGATCAGGTCGCGGAGAAGGTCATGATAGGTCTCGAAGCCGGCGACCTCGGCGTCGGGCGCCTTGCCGGCTTCGTCGTAGCCGCGCAGTTGCAGGGCCGCCTGGGCCCAGGGATCGGCCAGGAAGTCCTCGATCTCGTCGGCGCTCATCGGACCGCCCTGCAAGGCCAGGCTTTGCAACGAGGCTTTGCTAAGACGCTGCAGATAGACGGGATCGACGGCGACCCGATAGCGCTTGGCCGCCACATGCAGGCGGATCGGCTCGGTGACCGCCGGGCCGAAGGCGCGGGCCAGATAGCCGGCGCTGATGTGCTCGTGGCGGGTGTCGACGCCGAGATCGGCCGCGTTCTCGCCGACCTTCTGCATCAGGTGGCCGACATCGTGCAGCAGGGCGGCGGCGACCAGGGCGCGCGGCGCGCCGTCGGCCTTGGCATGGTGCGCCGTCTGCAGCGCATGCTCCAGTTGGGTGACGTCCTCGCCATAGTGGAGGCCGCCCAGTTGGGCGAAGAGGTCGGCAAGCTCGGCCACGAAAGCATCGGCCGTAGGACGAGAAGTCATAGAATATCCATGCAAGATGTTGAATTGGAACAGGGATCGGGTGAACGACCTTACAGGCGCATCCGGCCGATGCCCGGGTCGGTGCGGCTGGCGCGGCCGGTTTCGATATGGCCGGCCAGGCGCTGGGTGAAGGAGGGATCGTCCGCCAGGGTCAGGGTCAGGTCGTACCAATGATCGCTGCCGCGCAGGTCCCACACCGAGCGGACAACGGCCTTGGGCTTCAACATCAGGGTCTGGCGAGCTTCGCCTTCGGCCAACGGATAGTCCTCGGCCATGCTCAGGGTCGCCAGGCCGGCGCCCGCCAGGCGGACGACCAGGCGCGAGCGGGCGTCGCCGGCGACGGTCACGATCGGCTGCACCCTTGAGGTGTCGCCCGCGAAGCGGCGGTAGAAGCCGCTGGGACCGTGGACGGTCAGGTCGTAGGGCCCCGGGTTGCGAACGGTCTTGTTCCAATGCCCGGCCGCGTAGCTTTGTCCGGCCGCCAGGGTGAAGCGCCAGGGGGCGTCGCGGTCGGTGTTGTCGAACACCTGGAACACCGCGCCCGCGCGGCCGGCGTTGACCAGGTCGATCCACAGCGCCCCGTCCGCCACGCGGGCGTCGGCCGCCAGGATATAGGGCAGGGCGCGCGCCCCGCGCTGCGGTCCGTCCTGGGCGGACGGCCCCTGCGTCGCCGGGATCCGCAAGCTGGGCGCGGCCTTGGATCGGGACACCCGCTGCATGTAGTCGGCGGTGGCCGGCAGGGTCAGGGCCGTCCAGTCCTGGTTCGGTGTGGCGAAGTCGAAGGCCGAGGTCAGGTCGCCGCAGACCGTCCGGCGCCAGTCGCTGATATTGTCCTCGCGCACCCCGAAGCGCTTCTCCAGGAAACGCAGGGTGGAGGTGTGGTCGAACACCTCCGAGCAGACGAAGCCGCCCCGGCTCCACGGCGAGACGATGATGGCCGGCACGCGGATGCCCAGGCCCAGCGGATGAGCGCCCGGATTGGCGACCTTGGCCGGGCCGTAGTCCTTGGCCTCGCCCGCGACCGACACCGAGCTCCAGCCCTGCTCGGGCGTCAGCGGCGGCATCGGCGGCTGCATGTGGTCGTAGAAGCCGCCGGCTTCGTCGTAGTTGACGATGAACACGGTCTTGGCGAACACCTCGGGGTGGTCGACCAGGGCCTTGATCAGCTCGGCGCAGACATGCTCGCCCTTCGAGGGTTCGGCCTGGGGGTGTTCGGAGAGGTCGGCGGCGGTGACGATCCACGACACCTGCGGCAGGCTGTCGGCGGCGACGTCGGCGCGGAAGGCCGCGACCAGCTGCTCGCCGTCCGAACGCGTGCGGTCCGCGCCCGTCTTGCCTTCGGACACCCATGAGCGGCCGCGCTCATACAGCGGCGAGTCCTTCGCGCACGGCCGGAACGGCTTGAACACCGACAGGATATTGTCGCCGAAATTGTCGTATTCTTGGTAGACTTTCCAGCTGACCCCGGCGGCTTGCAGGCGCTCGGCATAGGTCGTCCAGCCATGCGGTCCGTTGGCCATGGCCTTGTCCGTGGCCATGTCGGCGCTGGGCGTCTCGTCCTCGCCGTAGTTGCTCATCTCCGGATCGCCGCCGACCTTGCCGCCGCCGTTGCAGCCCGTCCAAAGGTGCAAGCGGTTCGGATAGGTCTGGGTCAGGGTCGAGCAGTGATAGGCGTCGCAGATCGTGAAAGCGCTGGCCAGAGCGTGGTAGAAGGGCAGGTCCGAGGCCTTGTAGTAGACCATCCGCTTATGCAGCTCGCCGCTGTGGCCCCACTGGTCGTAGCGACCGCCGTTGACGATGGTGATCGCCGCCTGGTGGCCCTGGTCCGCACCGTCGACCGTGTAGGCGTTGGTGGTCTTGGAGTCGCCGTAGAAGGGGGCGACGAAGCCGTCGGGATGCTCGGTGCTCGGCTGGCGCCATACCGAGGCGCCGCCGGGCAGGCGTTGCGGCCGCGGATCGCCCAGCCCCCGCACGCCGTTCAGCGCGCCGAAATAGTGATCGAAGGCGCGGTTCTCCTGCATGAAGATCACCACGTGCTCGACGTCCATGATCGTGCCGGTGCGGCGACGCGCCGGGATGGCCATGGCCCTGGCCACTGTGGCCGGCAGCAGGCCGGCGGCGGCCCCAGCGGCGGCGGAACGCAGAAAAGCGCGGCGGTCAGTCGACATGGCTCACCTCTCGAATTCGATTTGGTATAGACCAGATTGCAAAGGGCGAAGACGAAACTTTCGTGAAGCCTTGGCTGAATCCGGCCCAGGCCGTCGGTGGTCTGATCCAGTTCCTTGACCCCGGACGAGCCCCCTCCCATCCTCGCGCATGGCGGGATTCGATCGCCGGCCAGGTCTTCCGATGCAGCAGCTTGACGGTCTCCAGTACATTGGCGTGCGTGACGACATCGCCGCGCGCATCGCCGGCGGCGAGTTCAAGCCAGGCGAGCGCCTGCCGTCCGAGCGCCAGTTGCAGGTCGGCGGCGGCGTGGCGCGCGGCACCATCCGCGAGGCGCTGTTCCAGCTGGAGGCCGAAGGGGTCATCTATCGCAAGGACCGCAGCGGCTGGTATGTTTCACCGCCGCCGGTGGTTTACGACCCGACCCGCTGGGAAGGCTTCATGTCCTATGTCGAAGCGCAGGGACGGCGGCCGGAGACCGAGACTCTCAGCAAGGTCGAGATCGCCTGCGACGGCGTGATGGCCCAGATCTTTTCGCGCCCCGTCGGCGCGCCGCTGTACTGGATCCGCCGCCGGCGCCTGGTCGACGGCCGAGCCGTTCTGATCGAGAGCATCGTCGTCGACGCCTCCCTGGCCCCGGGCCTGGTGGAGCATGACCTCGACGGCTCGCTGACCAGCCTCCTGAAGCAGGTCTACGGCATCGGCGTCGCGCGCAACAAGGTCGACATGCAACCCTGCGCCCTGACCGGCGATGTGGCCGAGGCTTTGCGGGTCAAGTCTGGCCTGCCGGGACTGAGCCTGGTCCGCACCTGCTACGACGCCCAGGGCAGGGTGGTCGAGTTCGACCGCGAACACTGGCGTCATGACGCCTTGAAGATCAGCGTCGACATCCGCGTGCGCTGACCGGTCGTCGGTCGCCCGCCGCGTTCAAGCGCTCGTCTCGGCGACGTCGCCCTGTCATCGAAACGCCATCTGGTTGGTATAGACCACACGCCTCACAAGGGGCGTTTCCATGAGTTCGGGTCCGCGACGCTGGCTGGAGCGGGCCAATCCGCTGGTCTTTACCCTGTTCGCGGGCCTGGCCGGCTTTTGCGCCTATTTCTCGATGTACGCCTTCCGCAAGCCGTTCGCGGCGGCGACCTTCGGCGCCGTCGACGGTTGGACCTTCGCCGTCGACTACAAGATCGCCCTGGTGCTGGCCCAGGTCGCCGGCTACGCGGCCTCCAAGCTGATCGGGGTCAAGGTCATCTCCGAGATCGCCCCGGCCCATCGCGGCGCAGCCATCCTTGGACTGATCGGCCTCTCGTGGCTGGCCTTGCTCGCCTTCGCGGTCGTCCCGGCGCCCTGGAACGTCGCGGCCCTGTTCCTGAACGGCCTTCCGCTGGGCATGATCTGGGGCCTGGTGTTCGGCTTCATGGAGGGGCGACGCACCTCCGAGGTGCTGGGCTCCATCCTCTGCGCCAGCTTCATCCTGTCGTCCGGAGTCGTCAAATCGGTCGGCAAGTGGCTGATGGTCGACCTCCACGTCTCGCCGTTCTGGATGCCCGCAGCCACGGGTGCGATCTTCCTGCCGCTGCTGGCGGTCTCGGTCTGGGCCCTGGTGCAGCTGCCGCCGCCCAACGCCGCCGACGAAGCGGCCCGCGTGCGTCGCCAGCCGATGGACCGCGCCCAGCGTCGCGCCTTCTTGGCTGCTTACGCGCCGGGCGTCGTGCTGCTGGTGATGGCCTATGTGCTGCTGACAGCCTTTCGCGACTTCCGCGACAACTTTGCCGCCGAGCTGTGGACCGCCCTGGGCTTTGGCGAGGCGTCCGGCGTCTTCACCGCCAGCGAGCTGCCGGTCGCCGTCATCGCCCTAGGCGTGATGGGCGCGGTCATGCTGGTCCGCGACAACCTGCGCGCGCTGCTTGTGATGCACGGCGTCATCCTGGCCGGCTTCCTGCTGCTGGGCCTGTCGACCCTGGCCTTTCAGGCCCATCTGCTGCCGCCCTTGACCTGGATGATCCTGACGGGCGCCGGCCTCTACATGGCCTACACGCCGTTCAACGCCATGCTGTTCGACCGGATGATCGCCTTCAGCGGCCGGATCGGCACGGCGGGCTTCCTGATCTACGTGGCCGACGCCTCGGGCTATCTCGGCAGCGTCGCTCTGCTGGTCTGGCGCAACTTCGCCATGGTGCGGCTGGACTGGCTGGGCTTCTTTATCGCCAGCGCCTATGCGACCAGCGTCGTCGGCGCCGTCTGCACGATCCTGGCCGGCGTCTATTTCCTGCGCCATCGTCCCAAACGCGACGCCCGCGCCCCGGCGTCGGTCATGGCCGAGGACGTGGTCGCCTGACCAAGATCGGTCTCGTCACCGGCGAAACGGCTGATCCATGATCGCCAGGCCGCCCATGGCCGGATCGCTGATGGAATCGACGCCCATCTCCAGTCGACCGGCCACGCGGCGCAGATAGCCGTCGGCTTCGATCGACAGGTCGTACCAGCCCCCGGTGGCCCTCACGCGCAGGTCCTTGCGGATCTCGCCCGCTGGCGGCAGCGCCATCTTCCAGGGCCGGAAGGCCGTCTTGTAGGCGCTGGGCGTGGCGGTCAGGCTCTTGGCCGCGCCGCCGGGATTGCTCAGGGTCAGGCCGACCAGGCCCTTGGCCGGAAAGGCCAGGACCCGCAGGATCGGATCCTCACCCGGGGCCGCGCCGACGAAGTGGCGGTGGAAGCCGTTCGGACCCAGCGCCCACAGGTCGTAGGCGCCGGCGGGCCAGGCGTCGTCGACCTGCTTGCCCGGCTCGACGGTGTAGCGACGCGGCGGCTGGTCGAGGCGTAGGCGGTCATAGACGTGAAGAACCGCCGCCTGCGCGCCGTCATTGGCGAAGGTCAGGGTCAGGCGGCCGTCCTGGGCGCCTTCGTCCACGCGCAGAGCGTAGGGCAGGGCGCGCGAGGGACGAGGACCTGTCGCCTGAACGGGGACCGCCGGCGCAGCCGGGGTCGGCGGCACGGTGGTGTCCTTCAAGGCCGCGGCGCGATCGGCCAGGACCTTGGTCGCGGGCAGGCCCTGGGCGAAGGGGGTGTCGTTCGGAGTCTTGAAGTCGAAGGTGGTGGTCAGGTCGCCGCACACCGCCCGCCGCCAGGGCGAGATATTGGGCTCGGCCACGCCGAACCGTGTTTCCAGGAAGCGGATCACCGAGGTGTGGTCGAAGACCTGGGAATTGACCCAGCCGCCCCGACTCCAGGGCGACAGCACGTACATCGGCACGCGCGGCCCCAGGCCGTAGGGGCGGCCCATCAGCTCATCGCGCTCGGCCTTGGCCTCGGTGGGATTGCGCACCAGATGATATTCACCGGCGGTGTCGACCGTCGAGGCGCCCAGCACCGTTCCGTCCGCGGCCTTCGAGGGCGGGGCCGGCGGCGGGACGTGGTCGAAGAAGCCGTCGTTCTCGTCGAACATCACCAGCAGCACGGTCCGCGCCCAGACCTTCGGGTCGGCGGTCAGGGCGTCGATCACCCGGGCGGTGTAGTCCGCGCCCTGGGCGGGGCTGGAGGGGCCAGGGTGCTCGGAGTCGGCGGCGGGGGCGACGATGTACGACACCTGCGGCAGGGCGCCCGCCAGCACGTCCTCGCGCAGGCCGTCCAGCTTGCGCGTCGACAGGGCCAGGGCCGCCAGGCGCGGATCCGATCCCGGCAGGGCGGCGTGGCTGTCGCGATAGGCCTTGAACCCGGCCGTCGGGTTGTCGGTGAAATTGTCGGCCATGTCCTGGTAGATGCGCCAGGTGACGCCGGCGGCCAGCAGCCGCTCGGCGTAGGTGGTCCAGCGATAGGGATCGGCCGCTCCGCCATCGGCCACGAGGCTGTCGTGGCTGTTGGAGATCGAGGGGCCGCCCAGCTGGCCGGCCGGGTCGTTGGTGGCGGTCCACAGGAACAGACGGTTGGTGTTGGTGCCGGTCTGGGTCGAGCAGTGATAGGCGTCGCAGAGGGTGAAGGCGTTGGCCATCGCGTACTGGAAGGGGATGTCCTCCCGGCGATAATAGCCCATGCAGCGCTCGGTCTTGGCGACCGGCCAGCGGTTCATGCGACCTTCGTCCCAGGCCGCCTGGGCGTCGGACCAGCTGTGCGGCGTGCCCTCGACTCGCATGTGGGCGAAGGTGGCGACGGTGTCCAAAGGGAACGGCGAGATCAGCGGCGGCCCGCCCTTGCCGGTGTCGTTGACCTGCGTCCAGACCGTCTTGTGATGCAGGCCCGGGCTGTCGGGCACGGGGATCGGGAAGCGGTCGCCAAAGCCCCGGACGCCGTTCATGACCCCGAAGTAGTGATCGAAGGCGCGGTTTTCCTGCATCAGGATCACCACGTGCTCCACGTCCTTCAGTGTCCCGGCGCGCACATCGGCGTCGATGGCCAGGGCCTTGGCGACGGCCGGCGGCAAGGTCAGGGCGGCGGTCGCGGAGAGCAGGAAGGCGCGACGGTCGATTGAAGGCATGGGTGATCCCGTGAAGCGTGCAGTCCGCTGCTTAGCGGCGCTCCATGTCAATCCGGCGACAGGCCCAAGGCCGCAGCGACTTCGGCGCGGGCCATGTCCATGTCGCGGCGGAACAGCGGCGAGGCATGCTCGGCGGCGTAGATCACCTCTCCGGACCGCAGGCCGGCCTCGGCGGCGCTGAGGCTGTGCGAACCACAGACGACACGGCTCTCGGCGTAGTCGCGGCCGCGCGCGTAAAGGGCGTCGGCGCGGCTGGGAGCCAGCTCGGCCAGGATCATGGCGACGTGGCCGCCAAAGGCCGAGTGGCCCGACGGATAGTCGGGATTGCCGGCCAGGTGATCGCTCTTAGGCTCGCAGATCGGCAGGTCTGTGCCGAGATAGGGCCGCTTGGTTCCCCAATGGGTCTTGGCCACGCCGACCACCGAGCGATCCTCGCCGGCCCGCTCCAGCAGCGCAGTCAGGACAGGCGCGGTCTGAGCGGTCAGACGGACGCCCAGGGCGGCGGCGAAATGGTCATAGGCCTCGCCGCTGACATCGGCGGTGGCCGCCGTCCAGCGGGGCGTGCCCTGTAGCGCGCGGGTCTGGCGGAAAACCGCGGCGTCGGCCACGGCGCGCGGCGATCCGGGGGCGGGCGGCGGGGCCAGGATGGTCGTCAGGTCCGGCCGGGCCTGGGGGGCGAGATAGCCC
>NZ_JBAPVS010000338.1:0-11884 GCF_049283275.1 Caulobacter sp.
GGGCAGGCTCCCGCGACCGCTTGGGCGGCGGCCGACATCGGACCGGACGAGGAGTAGGGCGCTACCCCCCCGCCGCCAGGATCGCCGCCAGCCCTTCCCGATACGTCGGATACTTCGGCCGCCAGCCCAGCTCGGCCTTGGCCAGGGCGTTCGAGACGCGCTTGTTCTCGGCGTAGAAGCGGCGGGTGGCGGGCGACAGGCCCAGCGCGTTGAACGGCAGGTCGGGCGGGACGGGAACGCCCAGCAGGTGCGCGGCGTGCTCCATGACGTCCTGCGGCGGGGCCGGCTCGTCGTCGCAGAGATTGTAGACTCCGCCCGCCCGGGGGCGATCCAGCGAGGCCAGCAGGCCTGAGACGATGTCGTCGCGGTGGATGCGGCTGAACACCTGACCCGGCTTGACCAGACGGCGCCCTTCGCCGGCCCGCAGGCGGTCCAACGCGCTGCGGCCGGGGCCGTAGATGCCCGGCAGGCGGAAGGTGGTCACCGTCAGGCCCATGCCGTGTCCGACTTGGCGCCAGTCGCGCTCGGCCCCGACGCGTCGCGCGCCCTCGACCGACTGGGCCTTGAGCGGCGAGCTCTCGAACACCCAACGCCCCTCGAAATCGCCATAGACGCCGGTGGTGGAAAGATAGCCGATCCAGTCCGGAAAGGCGTCGGCGGCGGCCAAGGCGGGGATGGTCGCCGCAAGACCCGGACAGCCGTCGGCGGTGGGCGGGGCGGTGATCAGCACGGCGTTCGTCCCGGTCAGGGCGGCGGCCATCGCGGCGCGGTCTTCGGCGTCGACAGGCTCGATCCCCAGAGCGCGCAACTTCGCGGCGCGATCGGCGTCCCGCGCCGTCGCGGCGACGGTCCAACCCCTGGCCATGAGCGCCTCGGCGAAGGCCTGGCCGACATAACCCAATCCGAACACGAACAGACGCAAAAGGCTCAGGTCTCCGAAATGAGGCGGCGATTGAGCGTATGAAATCAAGGTTTGCGCAAGAGCAGATCCTCCCCGTGTGGGGGAGTTGTCGGCGAAGCCGGCGGAGGGGGGAGTGATCGGCAGACGGCCGTCGTGTGGGGGCTTCGGCCCTAAAACTCTCCCCACCGGCCTTCGGCCGCTTCCCCCACGGGGGGAGGGGCTGCCTGTTGTCCACAATGACGCGCCCGAACCCGCGTCAGACCGCTTGCCAACCGCAAGGCGCTCTGCCATAAGCCGCCTCCTCGTCGCGGGGCGCTGTTTCAGCCCCGCCGATGCGGGCGTAGCTCAGTGGTAGAGCACAACCTTGCCAAGGTTGGGGTCGAGAGTTCGAATCTCTTCGCCCGCTCCATTCTCCGGTCCTCCGGCGGTGGAACGAGACCCAAATATCCCGGATGCGGGCGTAGCTCAGTGGTAGAGCACAACCTTGCCAAGGTTGGGGTCGAGAGTTCGAATCTCTTCGCCCGCTCCAATTTTCCTCCCAGAACTTGAAGCGTGACGCATCCGGTGGGCATAGCCCTATGGAAGGGTGTCGCGTGGACCTGTCGCCGGTCGGTGGTGGTTTGCGTGGCGCGATGATCTCGGGGAAGCCGGCGGACATGACACGAATGAATCTTGGGCGAGTCCGTGCGGCGGGCGTGACGCTGACGGCGGTCTTGACCTTGGCGGGCGCGGCCCAGGCTCAGATGAAGCCCAAATATCCGATCTCGCGAGCCGAGCCTGTGGCCCCGGCGGCCGAACAGAAGGCTCCTGACCCGGCGTCGGAAAACCCCGAGGGCTGGATGACCGAAACCCGCAAGAAGTCGGTGGAGATCGGCGCTCAGCCGGCGCGCGACGTCGGCATCCTCAAGCGCGAGATCCCCCCGGTCCTGGTCAAGGCGCAGGAGAGCCCCTACGGCCTCGAAGGCCTGAGAACCTGCAAGCAGCTCGCCGCCCAGATCGAGGCCCTCAACACCGTGCTGGGTCCGGACTATGTGGCCGGGCCCGAGGTCAAGGAAAACCGCGGCGGCAAGCTGGCCGAGGCCGGCGGAAAGGCCGTGGTCAACTCGATCATCCCGTTTCGGGGCCTGGTTCGCGAGGTCACCGGCGCGGCCCTGGCCGATCGCCGGATGGACGCCGCCGTCGAAGCCGGCGTGGCCCGCCGCGGCTTCCTGCGCGGGGTTCAGGCCAAGCAGGGCTGCAAGACGAGGTTCTAGCCGCCAAGGGGCGATTCCTGATCTAACCCTCGCGGTGAACCTGCGGGGAGCTTCCGATGTCCAAGCGCGTCCTTCTGGGCCTGGCCCTGGTCTTGGCCCTGAACGGCGCCGCCATCGCCACGGCGCCCAGCGCGGCCGACAAACTGGGCCAGGCGGTCAAGGCCTACGAGGCGGCGGGGGCTGGTGAGGACGACGGGGAGGGCGGGGCGGACGAGGCCTCGCGCTTCAGGCTTCCGCCCATCGGACCCAAGGCCGACGCCGATCGCAAGGCCCTGCTGACCTCGGCCCGCCAGGCGCTGGACGGCGTCGACCTGGCCGCCCTGACGCCCGATCAGCGCCTGACCCACGCCATTCTGAAATGGAGCCTGGACGAGCGGCTGGAAGGCCTGTCGTTCGACGAGGCCCGGATGCCGTTCAGCACCGACGGCGGCTTCGACGTCATCCTGCTGTACCGCGCCAACGGCATGCATCTGAGGTCCGAGGCTGAAGCCAAGCAGTGGATCGCCCTGCTGGCCCAGGCGCCCGACTGGTACGAGGCCAATATCGCCGGCGCCCGGCGGGGCGTGGCCACCGGCTTTGTCCAGGCCGCGCCGACCGCCCAGGCGGTGCTGGACCGCGCCCGCCGCACCGCCGCCACGCCTCTGGCCGATGACCCGTTGCTGGCCCCGTTGCGGAACCTGCCCGCCGGCGTCCCCGCCGACCGTCGGGCGGCCCTGCTGGCCGAGGGAACCAAGGTCGTCACGGACAAGGTCGCGCCCGCCCGCGCCGGTTTCGTGACCTTCCTGGAAACCGAATACCTGCCGCACGCCGCCAAGAGCCTGGCGGTGTCGGACCTGCCCGATGGCCAGCGCTACTACGCCTTCCTGGTCCGTCGCCACACCACCACGACCATGACCGCCGACCAGGTCCACGCCCTGGGCCAGTCGGAAGTCGCCCGCATTCGGGCCCGCATGGAGGTCGTGATGAGGCAGGCCGGCTTCCGGGGCGACCTGCCGGCCTTCATCGCCTATCTGCGCAAGGACCCGCGCTTCTACGCCACCAGCCGTCAGCAACTGCTGGAGAAGGCCAGCGAGATCGCCAAGCGGGCCGACGACCAGCTGCCCGGTCACTTCGGGACCCTGCCGCGCCTGACCTACGGCGTGCGGCCGGTGCCGGCCAGCATCGAGCAGGGCTACACCACCGGCCGCTATTTCGGCGGCGATCCCAGGACCGGCCGGGCCGGCGGGCTGATGATCAACACCTCGGCCCTGGACCAGCGGCCGCTGTACGAGCTGCCCGCCCTGGTGCTGCACGAGGGCGCGCCCGGCCATCACATCCAGACCGCCCTGGCCCAGGAGCAGACCGGCGTCCCGGAGTTCCGCAAGACCGTCTATTTCAACGCCTATGGCGAGGGTTGGGGCCTGTATTCCGAATGGTTGGGCGAGGAGATGGGGATCTATCGCGACCCCTATGAGCTGTTCGGCCGGCTGTCCTACGAGATGTGGCGCGCCTGCCGGCTGGTGGCCGACACGGGGATCCACGCCAAGCACTGGACGATCGACCAGGCCAAGGCCTGCTTCCTCGACAACACCGCCCTGTCGCCGACCAATATCGACGTCGAGGTGGCCCGCTACGTCTCCTGGCCCGGCCAGGCCCTGGCCTACAAGGTGGGCGAGCTGAAGATCCTGGAACTGCGGCATAGGGCCGAGGCGGCCCTGGGCGACAGGTTCGACGAGCGGGCCTTCCACGACGCGGTGCTGCTGAACGGCTCGCTGCCGCTGGCGGTGCTGGAGGCGAAGATCGACGCGTGGATTGTGGAGCGGAAAAAAGGGTAGCGTTTTCTCCC
The DNA here is from genome assembly GCF_049283275.1 of Caulobacter sp. GTDB lineage: Bacteria > Pseudomonadota > Alphaproteobacteria > Caulobacterales > Caulobacteraceae > Caulobacter. The sequence goes on from NZ_JBAPVS010000338.1 coordinate 3,980, forward strand.
TTCCCCCTTGATGGGGGAAGGGCCGGGGATGGGGGTGATGCGGCGGTTCAGCCGCTGAAGCCGTGACCACCCCCACCCAACCCTCCCCCATCAAGGGGGAGGGCTCAAGAAGAAGGTCACATGGCGCGCATCACCGTCCTGGGCGAATGCATGGTCGAGCTGTCGCCGGAGGGCGAGGGGCTGCACCGGATGGGCTTCGCGGGCGACACCTTTAACACCGCCGTCTACATGGCCCGGCTGGGTGACGCGGTCGCCTACTGCACGGCCCTGGGCAAGGGCGATCCGTTCAGCGACGGGGCCCTGGCCGCTATGCGCCGCGAGGGGCTGGACACCGCCTTGGTGCGCGAGGCCGAGAACCGCCTGCCGGGCCTCTACGCCATCGTCCTGGACGAGAACGGCGAGCGGAAGTTCCACTACTGGCGCGAGCGGGCCCCGATCCGCGACCTGTTCTCCCAGCACACCGCCGACCAGCTGATCGCCGCCGCCAAGGCCAGCGACCTCGTCTACTTGTCGGGCGTCACCCTGGCGGTGATCGGCGACATCGGGCGGGCGCGGCTGAAGGACATCCTGGCCTATGTCCATTCGCTGGGCGTGGCCGTGGCGCTGGACTTCAACTACCGCCCGGCCCTGTGGGCCTCGCCCGAGGCGGCGCGCGAGGCGCTGGACGGCGTGGTGCCCTCGTGCCGCTACGTGTCGCTGAGCAGCGAGGACAGCCGTCCGCTCTACGGCCGCGAGGCCGAGGACCTGGCCGCCGAATGGGCCGCCGCCGGGGGCGAGGTGGTGGCGCGCGACGAGAGCCACGCGGTCAATGTCCATACGCCGGAAGGCCGCATCGCCAACCCGGCGCCGGCCCGGGTCAAGGCGCTGGACACCACCGGCGCGGGCGACAGTTTCAACGCCGCCTACCTGTCCTCGCGCCTGGCCGGCCTGCCGGTGGAGACCGCCGTCGCCCGTGGGCACGACCTGGCCGCGGCGGTTGTGACGTGCAAGGGCGCGATCATCCCGAAGGCCTCGATGCCCATTTGGTCGCGGGGATAGAGCAGGGTCCGGCCCAACGCAATCAAAGGTTTATATTCCTACTGGACGCGCGTAATAGGAAAGTTATCCTCACCCCAGGAATCTCGACCTAGACTCTGGGTCGAGGGCGTCACGGGGACGCCGTTCGCAGGGGGAAGCCGATGCTGGCTCAAGCTCTCGAGGATTTGTGGGCGATCTCGCCCGACCCGCGCCGTGACAAGCTGACGGCCGCCTTCATCACCCACGCCGTGGCCCTGGCGACGGGCGTCGCGCCCAAGGACATCGCCTCGACCGGGCGCACCAGCAAGGCGGCGGCGCGGGCGCGGCAGATCGCCATCTACCTGGCCCACGTCAACTTCAACTGGCCGCTGATCCGGGTGGCCTTCGCCTTCAACCGCGACCGCAGCACCTGCGGCTATGCCTGCACCCGTATCGAGGACATGCGCGAGAACGCGGCCTTCGACGCGCGGATGAGCGTGCTGGAGGCCTGCGTGAAACAGGCGCCCGACTCCATTCCGGAGTTGACCCAGCTGGGAGCGGACCGATGAGCGGCGCTTTCGAACGAAGCCTTGAGGCCGAGCGCCTGGCCGGCCGCGCCGAGCGGTTGCTGCGGCGTCCGGGCGCGCTGATCGAGGTCAAGGGCCTGGGCTATGTGGTCCGCTTCGGTCCGCGGCGGGGGGTGATGCTTACGGTGGATGAGGCCGCCTTCCGCGTGCTGGCCCGCGACGGCGCTCTGGCGTCGCGCCGCGAGGGCGGCTGGCGTCTGGTCAAACCGCTGGGCCCGCCCACGCCGCCCCCGGGGCGTCCGGGGGTGATCAAGGGCGAGCGGGTGGTGATCGAAGGCAGCGACCAACACGTGGTGCTCAGGGCCAATCTGGGTGAATCGCCCCTGGCCTGGCTGGCGCGGCGGGGTGGACTGGAGCCGGTCGAGATCGTGGCCGGCGAGCGGCTGCGCGAGGATTTCCAGAAAGCCGGTTCGATCGGCCGCCTGACCATGAACTGGGACACCCAGCCGCGCGGCGAGGGCGGCGGCCAAGGCCTTGAGCCGGCGCTGAGGGCGAGGGCGGCCAAGGACCGGATCGCCGCGGCCCTGGCGGCGGTCGGTCCGGGCCTGCGTGAAATGCTGGAGCGGGTGTGTCTGGCCGAGACGGCGCTGCAGGTCGCCGAGCGCGAGCTTGGCCTGCCGCGAAGGGCGGGCAAGACGGTACTGAAGCTGGCGCTGCAGCGGCTGGCCATGCACTACCGGATGGTTTGAGGGCGAAGGAGGGGACACACGCTCGCGGCGAGGCTCGAGCCGGGACGGCTAGGCGACGAGCGCGAGTGTGTGCCCCCTGTCGGTCGCTAGTGCTTCAGCGCTTGCTTGATGTCGCGCATCTGGTCGTGGCCGGACTTGACCGAGGTCCAGGCCTTTTCGATCGCGGCGCGGGTCGGGGCGTCGACATCGGTGTCGGCCAGCGCCTTCTCGAACTTGTGCTTGATGTGGTCCTCGCCGGCCTCGACCTCGTTGACCACGGCTTCGTCGCCCTTGGTCAGGCTGTCCTTCAAGTTGACGAACACGCGGTGGGCGGCGGCCAGGATGGTGCCGTCGTCCTTGGGTTCGCCGCCCAGGCGGCGAACTTCGCCTTGCAGGTCCGAGGCCACCGAGCGGCGCTCCTGGGCGCGCTGGGTGAACAGGGTCTTGAAGCGGGCGCCGTCGGCGTCCTTGGCGGCTTCTTCATAGCCGTCGGCGCTGTCGATGGTGGTTTCGACCAGGCCGTTGACGAGCTTGATGTGGTCTTCGTTGGTATGGGCCATGGAGGCTCTCCGTAAATGGGGATCGGCTAACGCGGCGCGTCGGCGAAAGGTTCGAAGCGCGGCCTTACTTCGCCAGCTTGGAGCCGAAGAAGCTCCAGGCGGTGGTGGCCGCGGCGATGGCCGGGGCGCGGGTGCGGCGGTTGATAAGCAGGGCGGCGACGAGGCCGGCTCCGATCACGGCAACCGCGACAGGCACCTTGTAGCCGGCCAGGGTGACCTTGCCCTCGGCGTCGGGTCTCAAGGCGTAGTCGGGGACCGGCGCCGGGGCGTAGGGATCGGCGACCGGCTTGTGGAACAGGCCGGAGATCTTGCCGGACAGGCTGGACAGCAGACCCTGGCGGGCGGCGGCGGGCGTGCCGTAGGAGGCGTCGTAGGCAACCATGGGAAGGCTCCTTGCAGAAGGGGAGCCTCGATAACGCGGTGGCGGCGGGGTTGATCCCGCATGCTCCCGTCGCCGGGGCGGTCCCGGCGACGGGGAGCGCGTCGGTCGCTAGCGCAGTCCGCCCGAGACGACGATCACCTCGCCGGTCACCCAGCCGGCGTCGGCCGAGGCCAGGAAGGTCGCCACGGGGGCGATGTCGGTCGTCTGCCCCAGGCGGCCAAGCGGCGTCTGGGCGACCAACTGTTTTTCGAAATCGGTGCCGAGGATGCCCGTGGCATGGACGCCTTCGGTCTCGACGGCGCCGGGGCTGATGGCGTTGACGCGGATGTTGCGCGGACCCAGCTCCTTGGCCAGCACCTGGGTGATGGCGTTCACCGCCGCCTTGGTGGCCGTGTAGATCGACGCCGTGGCCAGGTTCAACTGCACGGCGTTTGAGCTGATGTTGATCACGCTGCCGCCCTGCGGGCCGAACTGGCGGGCCGCCTCCTGGGTGGCTAGCAGCACGCCCAGCACGTTGATGTCGAACTGGCGGCGGTACTCATCCTCGGTCACGTCCTCCAGCGGCACGAATTGATAGACGCCGGCGTTGTTGACCAGCACGTCCACCACGCCGAAGGCGGCCTTGGCCTCGGCGAACAGGCGGGTCACGTCGGCGGGCTTGGAAACGTCGCCCTGCACCGCCACGGCCTTGCCGCCGGCGGCGAGGATCTCGGCCACCACCTTATCGGCGCCGTCGCGGCTGGTGGCGTAGTTGACGACCACGGCCGCGCCCTCGGCGGCGAAGGCCTTGGCGACGCCCGCGCCGATGCCCTTGGAAGCGCCTGTCACCACGGCGGTCTTACCCTGCAGCTTGCTCACTTGAACTCTCTCCATCGCCCCGTGGCTTGATCGTTCGGGGGTTGGTTCGATAGTTAGATAAACATCGAAATGATTCAAGGACGGGGACGAGAAGGAAAGTTGGGTCTGTCTTCAGATTTCGGCCAGTTGCGCCAGATAAGCGTTCAGGACGTCGCGCTGCAACACCAGGAAAGCGAACTTTCCCTCACGGACGATGCGGATCAGGCCAGCGCCCTCCAGTTCCTTCATGTGGTGCGACAGGGTGGCGGCGCTGATCGGATGGGCCTGGGCGATGCAGCCGCAGGCGGTGGGGGCGCTGTTGGAGCCGATCTCCTTGAGGATCTGCACCCGGCGCGGTTCGGCCAGGGCCTTGGCGATCAGGGTGACCTGTCGCTCGCTCAGCGGGGCGATCGTCGCGGTGTCCATGATCGACATATGACGACGGGAGGCGACGGACGCAACGACGGGGATGGTGATCGACATTCGGGCCCAGTGCGTGGTCCTCGTCCTTCGACAGGCTCAGGATGAGGACCATTTTCAAGTCCGAGCTGTAGGAAAACCTCATCCTGAGCTTGTCGAAGGACGAGGTTTTCGTCCCGGACGCTGAAGGTCGATACGATCTAATCGGGCTCGCGGCCGCCCATCACCGCCCCGACGTGGGCGATGCCCAGTTCCTTGGCGCGTGTGGCCTGGCGATGGCGCTCGGCGTAGCGGGCCTTGGCCTCGTCGTCGCGGGCGTCGTGGCAGGCGGGGCAGGAGACGCCCTCGACATAGTGCTCCGAGGCGCGATCGTCGGGGCTGACGGGCATGCGGCAACCCCGGCACAGGGCGTGGGTTCCCGGCGTCAGGCCGTGGCCGACCGCGACCCGCTCGTCGAACACGAAGCACTCGCCGCGCCACAGGCTGGCGTCGGCCGGCGTGGTCTCCAGATAGTTCAGGATGCCGCCCTTGAGATGGAAGACCTCGTCCACGCCCTCGCTCTTGAGGAAGGCTGTCGACTTCTCGCAGCGGATGCCGCCGGTGCAGAACATCGCCACCTTGGGCGGGGCGGCCGGGTCCCAGGTCTCGCGGAAAGCGCGGAACCAGGCGGGGAAGTCGCTGAAGCTGGCGGTCTTGGGATCGATCGCGCCCTCGAACGTGCCGATCGCCGCCTCGTAGGCGTTGCGGGTGTCGATCACCACCACGTCGTCGCGGGCGATCAGGGCGTTCCAATCGGACGGCTCGACATAGGTCCCGGCGTTGTTGACCGGATCCAGGTCGCCGGCCCCCAGGGTGACGATCTCGCGCTTAATGCGCACCTTCATGCGGTGGAACGGCATCGTCTCGGCGTCGGCGAACTTCAGTTCAAGCGTGTCGCAGCCGGGCAGGGCGCGGATGTGGTCCAGCACCCGGTCTATGGCTTCGGGCGTTCCGGCGATGGTGCCGTTGATCCCCTCGCGGGCCAGCAGCAGCGTGCCCTTGACGCCCAGGCCGCAGCACAGCTTCGACAACGGCCGCATGATCGTCAGCGGATCGGCGAAGGTGGTGAAGCGATAGAGGGCGGCGACGCGGAAGCTCATGTTTGCGCTGATAGGCGCTGGCGGGGCCGTTCTCAAGCGGCGCTGGAACTTTCCGCAAGCATCTGCGCTTAGATCGCCATGAGCATCCTGATCGTCATCGTTGTCGCCCTCGTGCTGCTTGGCCTGGCTCTTTACGCGGTCCAACGCAGCCCCATTCCGTCGCCGGTCAACTGGCTGTTGCAGCTGGTGCTGATCGTGATCGCGATCTGGTTCATCGGGACGCGCGCCGGGTTCTTCTGAGCCTGACGGAGACGCGATCGTCCTTGATCACGTCATTCTGGCGAAATAGCTTGGTGTTGCTCAGCTAGTCTGACGCGCTGAGTTTGGTTGGCTGGAAGTTGGCGATGTCCCCGAAACGTCTGGCGAACCTGATCTTTTGGGCGGCGGCCTTCGGTATCGTCGCTTATTTCGTCTATACGACAGTTGCAGGCGGGTATCGCGTCGGAGGACGCGAAGGTCTCATCTGGTCGACCGTTCTGCTTTTAGGCCTGGTCGTCGGAGCCGTGTTGACGGCGGCGCCGGCAAAGCGCGACTAGCCCGCCAGCGCCCCGGCGTCCCGCTGGATGCGCGCCACCATGGCCTTCAGCCCGTTCGAGCGCTGCGACGACAGGGCCTCCGACAGGCCCAGCCGCGCCATGGCGGCCGCGGCGTCGAACTCGACGATGTCCCTGGCCGGCCGTCCCGAATAGAGCCGCATCAGGATCGCGATCAATCCGCTGACGATGTGCGCGTCGCTGTCGCCTCGGAAGACAATCGTGCCGTCGGCCTGCGGCTCGGTCACCAGCCACACCTGGCTGGCGCAGCCGCGCACCTTGTTGGCTTCGGAATGCTCGGCCTCGCTGAGCGGGGCGAGCCCCTTGCCCAGATCGATCACGTAGCGATAGCGCTCCTCCCAATCGCCGAGCAGCTCGAACTCGTCGGCCAGTTCGTCAAGAGCGGCGTCGATGGGGCGTTGCATAGGGCGGACTTAGTGTGAGCCAGTCGAAAGGGGAAGCCCCCTAAGGCCGAGCCCGCGCCATCGATGTCCGCGCCGTGGCTTCGGGCAGGGCGACGACGGCGGTGAAGCCTTCGCCCGGCGTGGATTTCAGCCGCAGGCTTCCGTCCATCGCCCGGGTCAACAGATCGACGATCGGCAGTCCCAGCCCCGCGCCTTCCGACGCCCGGGTCAGGGTGGCTCCGCCCTGTTCGAACGGTCGGACCAGGCGGGTCAGGTCGGTCGGGTCGGCGCCTTCGCCATGGTCGCGGATTTCGATCTCGACGTTACCGCCGATCGATCTGGCCTCGATCACCACCAGCCCGCCCTGCGGCGAGTGGGTCAGGGCGTTCTGCAGCAGGTTGGTCAGGATTGTGCGCAGGCCCCGGCCGTCGGCCCGCAGGAAGGGCAGGGTTCCGGGTTCGGGGGGCAGGATGCTGATCTCGCGGCTCGAGGCCTCGCTGCGCAGCTGCAGGAGCACGTCCTCGATGGCGTCGTCCAGGCTCTCCTCGCCCAGGTCCAGGTCGGTGACATGGCCTTCCAGGCGGGCGATTTCGACGATCTGGTTGACCAGGCGCAGCAGCTTCAAGCCGCTTTCGTGCACCAGGGTGGCGTATTCCTTGTACTGCGGCGCGCCCAGGGGGCCGTAGAGCTCGCAGGCCAGGATTTCGGAAAAGCCGATCACCGCATTCAGGGGCGTGCGCAGTTCATGGCTGACCATGCGCAGGAACGAGCGCTTTTGATCATCCAGCGCCTGTTTGCGCCGGGCGCGCGCCGCCGCCCGCCGGAAGGCGGTGGTTTGCGACATCAGGCCGGTGTCGACGCCGGCGTTTTCGCGCGGCGAATCGGCTTGGCCCGATGCATTGGTGATCGCCGGTGGCGGCATCAGGAACTCCCGGACCTTCTGTCCGTAACTTTGAGGCGCCAGAATGAACCAAGGCGCTTACGAATCCGTTTCCATCCACAAGAAGCTCTGGCGTTAACGATCCCGCGCTGATTGTGCGGCCTTGGGGGAGAAGCCGGCTCGCGTTAAGCTTTGACGACAAAGACTCACGAGAAGGGATTCTCGAGGCCTTGCCCATCGCCGGCGCCCCGCTCCAAACCGGACCAACACCGGGACAGGCCTCGTCTCCGACGGGGGCCTTCAGTGCGGCGCATCTGTGGCGGCTGGGCTGGTTGGCGAGCGTGATCTTCGCGACCGGCGCGGCGGCCTTCACGCCGGGCGTCGTGAGCCTTGCGGTCTGGCTGGCCCTGGCGGCCGGCGCGCTTCCCGCCTTGGCGGCTCTGGCCGTGGGCGACCGGCGCGACGAGCGCCTGCAATCCCTGATCCTGGTGCTGTGGGC
>NZ_JBAPVS010000339.1:0-7772 GCF_049283275.1 Caulobacter sp.
GGCCGGGCCCCGCGCGCCGTGGCCGGCTCGCCCGCCAGGGTGATCGGCGCGCCGTCGGGGCTGGACGCGGTGACCGGGGCGATGGTCTTGGTCAGGGCGCCGGGGTTGAAACGCGTGCGGACCTCGAAGGGCTGGGCGGCGTCCAGCCGCCGCGCGGCCTCGGTCAGCCAGTCGACGGCGATCTTGTCCAGGCGCTCGATCAGCAGCCTCACCCGGCCGCCGCAGCACTGGGCCAGCAGCGGCCCCAGCGGATAGTCCTGCAGGGCGAAGTGAACCTGCGTCAGCAGCATCTTGCGGGCCTGGTCGACGACCTGATGCTCCAGATTTCCGCCGCCGATCGTGCCGGCCTGGCCGTCGGCCCAGACCACCATCTTGGTCCCGGCGTCGCGCGGCGCCGAGCCCTCGGTGGCCAGGATGGTGACCAGAGCGACATCGCCTTGGGTCAATTGCGCGAGCGCGGAACGAGCCCAATTCATGCGCCCTCTCCCATGGGGAGAGGGTCAACATTGCGCCGCCCTTCGCTTGACGTCCTCGACGGCCATCAGGATCCGCTCCGGCGTCGCTGGGGCGTCCAGGTCGGGGAACACCTTGTGGTCGGCCACCGAGGCCACCGCGCGGTTCACCGCCGACAGCACCGACAGCGCCAGCATCAGCGGCGGTTCGCCCACGGCCTTGGAGCGGTGCACCGTCTCCTCGACGTTACGCCCGGGCTCCCACAGGGCGATGTTCAGCACCGCCGGACGGTCGCCGCAGGTGGGGATCTTGTAGGTCGAGGGCGCGTGGGTCAGCAGGCGGCCGTCGGCGCTGAACGCCAGCTCCTCGGTGGTCAGCCAGCCCATGCCCTGGATGAAGCCGCCCTCGATCTGACCCAGGTCGATGGCCGGGTTCAGCGAGCGGCCGGCGTCGTGCAGGATGTCGGCCCGGATGACCTTCATCTCGCCGGTCAGGGTGTCGATCAGCACTTCGCTGCAGGCCGCCCCATAGGCGAAGTAATAGAACGGCCGGCCCTTATGGGCGGCGCGGTCGTAGTGGATCTTCGGCGTGGCGTAGAAGCCGGTCGATGACAGCGACACCCGCGCCAGGTGCGCCTGGCGGCACAGAACCTCGAACGGGACCAGTTCCTTGCCAGCCTGCAGGCCCTCGGGCGTGAACGCGACCTCGCCCGGGCCGCAGCCCCACTTCTTGGCCGCGAATTCCACCAACCGCGCCTTGATGGTGTTGGCCGCGTTCAACGCCGCCATGCCGTTCAGGTCCGTGCCCGACGAGGCGGCCGTGGCCGAGGTGTTGGGCACCTTGTCGGTGACGGTGGACGTTACCTTCACCCGGTCGACGCTGACCTTGAAGGCCTCGGCGACGATCTGGGCGACCTTGACGAACAGCCCCTGCCCCATCTCGGTCCCGCCGTGGTTCAGCAGGATCGAGCCATCGGCATAGAGATGGATCAGGGCCCCGGCCTGGTTCAGGTGGGTGGTGGTGAACGAGATGCCGAACCTGACCGGGGTCAGGGCCAGGCCCTTCTTCAGCACCGGGCTCTTGGCGTTGTAGGCGTCGATCTCGCGCTGGCGGGCCTCGTAGTCGCAGGACGCCGCCAGCTCGGCCAGCAGCTGCGGGGCGACATTGTCCTCGACCGTCTGGTGGTAGGGCGTCAGGTTTCGCCCTTCGCCGCCATAGAGATTGCGCCGGCGCACCTCCAGCGGATCCAGCCCCACGGCCTGGGCGACGGCGTCCATCACCCGCTCGATCGCCGCCATGCCCTGCGGTCCGCCGAACCCCCGAAAGGCGGTGTTCGATACGGTGTGGGTCTTGAAGCGGTGCGAGATGATCTCGACCGCCGGCAGGAAGTAGCAGTTGTCGGCGTGGAACATCGCCCGGTCGTTGATGGCCAGCGACAGGTCGGTGGTCGAGCCGCAGCGCGAGGCCAGCTCCAGCGCCAGCCCCGTCAGCCGGCCCTCGTCGTCGAAGCCGACATCGTAGGCGATCTCGAAGTCATGCCGCTTGCCGGTCATGACCATGTCCTCGTCGCGATCGGGACGGGCCTTCGCCGGGCGGCCAGTCTTGACCGCCACCAGGGCCGCGGCGGCGGCGAACAGCGAGGCCTGGGTCTCCTTGCCGCCGAACCCGCCGCCCATGCGGCGCACCTCGACGGTGACGCTGGTGTGGGGCACGTCCAGCACGCGGGCGACCAGATGCTGGACCTCGCTGGGATGCTGGGTCGACGACCAGATGTGGACGTCGCCGCCCTCGCCCGGCGTGGCCAGGGCGACCTGGCCTTCGAGGTAGAAGTGGTCCTGGCCGCCGATGGCGAAGGCGCCTTGCAGCCGCCGGGGCGAGGCCGCCAGGGCGGCGGCCGCGTCGCCGCGGGCCATGCGCTGACTGGCCTCGATCTTCAGGTCGGCCTCGCGGGCCTGGGCGATGGTGATCGCGGCCGGCAGGTCCTCGTACTCGACCACGGCCTTGGCGGCGGCGGCGCGGGCGGCGGCGATCGAGGTGGCGGCCACGGCGAACAGGCTCTGGCCGACGCAGATCACCTCGCCCTCGGCGAACAGCTTGTCGTCGTGGATCACCGGGCTGACGTCGTTCTCGCCGGGGATGTCCTGGGCGGTCAGCACCGTCACCACGCCGGGCGAGGCGCGCACGGCCGACAGGTCCATCGAGATGATCCGCGCGTGGGCCTTCTTGCTCATGCCCAGGTGGACGTGGAGCAGGCCGACCGGCTCGGGGATGTCGTCGACATACAGCGCCGCGCCCGAGACATGGCGCAGGGCGCTGTCGTGCGGCAGCGCGGCGTGGACGCCCTGGAAGACGACCGGCTCGACCAGCTTGGCTCCGGAATCAGCCATGGGCGGCCTCCGGCGCGTACGTCTCCACGCGCGTCTCCAAATCGGGGCGGGCGGACTCGATGAACACCTTGCGCAGCATGTTGCCGGCCGTCAGGGCGCGATAGGCGGCCGTGGCGCGGGCGTCGGTCAGGGGCGTGAAGTCGCCGGCCAGGGCCTCGACGGCGTCGTGGATCGTCGCACGGTTCCATGGCCGGCCGACCAGGGCGGCCTCGCAGGCGGCGGCCCGCTTGGGCGTGCCGGCCATGCCGCCGTAGGCGATGCGGGCGGCGGTGACGACCTCGTCCTCGATCCGGATGTTGAACGCCCCGCACACCGCCGAGATGTCCTGGTCGAAGCGCTTGGACAGCTTGAAGACCTTGAACAGGGCGTCCGGCGCGGGCTCGGGAACCAGCACCGCCTCGACGAACTCGCCCGGAGCACGGTCCTGCTTGCCGTAGGCGATGAAGAAGTCCTCCAGCGGGATCGTCCGGCGCTCGTTCCAGCGGCGCAGGACCAGGGTCGCGCCGGCCGCGATCAAGGCCGGCGGCATGTCGCCGATCGGCGAGCCGTTGGCGATGTTGCCGCCGATGGTGCCGCTGTTGCGCACCTGGGTCGAGCCCAGCCGGCGCATCATGGCGGCCAGGTCGGGGTAGAGCGCGCCCAGCGCCTCCAGGGCGTCGACATAGCGCACGCCGGCGCCGATGCGCAGCCAACCGCCCTCGCTGGAGACGGTCTTCAGTTCGTCGACCCGGCCGATGTCGATCAGCGTCTCGAGCGGCTTGCGCAGCTTGGTGACCCACAGGCCGATGTCGGTGGCCCCGGCCACGACCACGGCGTTCGGATGGACCGCGTAGGTCTCGGCCAAGGCGTCCACGCTCAGCGGCGCGAACCAGCGACGGGTCAGGCCGGCGATCGGATCGGCATAGTTCAGGCTCAGGGCCTGGTCGCGACGCAGCGCCGCCAGCTTGTCGGCCACGTCGGGCGCGGCCTCCGGCATGATCGCCTCCGCCGCCGCGATGATCGGGCCATAGCCGGTGCAGCGACACAGGTTCCCGGCCAGCACCTCGTCGACCGGCGCGTCCGCCCCCTTGGCCGCGACCGCCCGCCCGTACAGCGACATGACGATGCCCGGCGTGCAGAAGCCGCATTGCGAGCCGTGGTGCTCGACCATGGCCGCCTGGACGGGATGCGGTTCGTCCTTAGCCACGCCCTCGACCGTGATCACCGCCTTGCCGTCCAGCATCGGCACGAACTGGATGCAGCTGTTGACCGCCCGCCAGGACACCTTGGCGTCCGTGCCGCCCTGTCCGTCCAATTCGCCGACCAGCACCGTGCACGACCCGCAGTCGCCCTCGGCGCAGCCTTCCTTGGTTCCGGTGCGACGCAGGTCGCCGCGCAGATGTTCCAGCAGCGTGCGGGTGGGATCGACGCCCTGGGCCTCGACCACCTCGCCGTTCAGCAGGAAGCGCACCTCGCCCTGTTCTTTTGGCGCCATCTCAGCTGCCTCGATAGGTGGAATAGGCGAACGGCGAGACCAGCAGCGGCACATGATGATGCTGGGCCGGATCGGCCACCGCGAAGTCGATCACCACCACGTCCAGGAACGGCGGATCGCTGACGACCGCGCCCGTCTCCTTGAAGTAGTCGGCTATCGCGAACTCCAGCCGATAGCCGCCGACCGTCAGGTCCGCGCCCTCGACCAGCCGCGCCCGGCCGTCGGCGTCGGTGCGGGTTTCGCTCAGCAGGCTGACCGTTTCGCCGCGCCGGGCGGAAACTCGCACAACAACCCCCGCCGCCGGGCGGCCGGCCGCCGTGTCGAGGATGTGGGTGGTCAGGCCGCTCATGCGTTCGTGGTTCCTTGCTCGGCGTCGCCTTGCGCCATTCTAGACCCCAGGGCCTTCCGAGCGATGCTGAAATCGCCCCGCCCGCAAGTCCAGCCCGGACACCCCCTCGCCTCGCCAAGACGGCAAACCGCCTTGCATGGCGGCGCTGGGCGCCCGTCGGATAGGCGTTATATAAGTCTTTTATTACTTATCGGGCCACCCGCGATCGCCCGCGCGAAGCCCTGAACCGTAAAAAACACGGTCAGACCTTGGGTAAGGTTGGAAAAGCCGCGCCAACACCGGTAGCTAGGCCCTGACGGATCGCGACACGGGGCGCCTTGGCGCCCACACACCAGACGATCCGCGCCGCCTACCTTGCGCAGTCACCGAGGAACGACCGATGGACGAGGATTTCCGTAAAGCCGCCCTGGACTATCACCGTCTGCCGCGGCCCGGAAAGCTGGCGATCGAGGCCACCAAGCGCATGGCGACCCAGCGCGACCTCGGCTTGGCCTATTCCCCCGGCGTCGCCGCGCCCTGCGAGGCGATCGCCGCCAATCCGGATCTGGCGCGCGACTACACCGCGCGCGGCAATCTGGTCGCGGTGATCTCCAACGGCACCGCCGTGCTGGGCCTGGGCAATATCGGCCCGCTGGCTTCCAAGCCGGTGATGGAGGGCAAGGCGGTCCTGTTCAAGAAGTTCGCCGGCATCGACGTCTTCGACCTGGAGGTCGACGCCGAGGATCCCGACCGCTTCATCGAGGTGGTCGCGGCGCTTGAACCCACCTTCGGCGGCATCAATCTGGAGGACATCAAGGCTCCCGAATGCTTCATCATCGAGCGCAAGCTGCGCGAGCGGATGAAGATCCCGGTCTTCCACGACGACCAGCACGGCACCGCCATCGTCTGCGCCGCCGCCGTCCGCAACGCCCTGGTCGTGCAGGGCAAGACCCTGAAGGACGTCAAGCTGGTCACCTCGGGGGCCGGCGCGGCCGCCCTGGCGTGCGTGGACCTGCTGGTGTCGATGGGCCTGCCGGTCGAGAACGTGACGCTGACCGACATCAAGGGCGTGGTCTATGCCGGCCGCGAGCCCGACATGCTCGACAATATGGCGCGCTACGCCCGCCAGACCGACGCCCGGACCCTGGCCGAGGTGCTGTCCGGCGCCGACATCTTCCTGGGCCTGTCGGCCCCCCGCGTGTTCAAGGCTGAGTGGCTGCCGCTGCTGGCGCCCAATCCGCTGATCCTGGCCATGGCCAATCCCGAGCCGGAGATCCTGCCCGAACTGGTCGCCGCGGCCCGTCCCGACGCCATCATGGCCACCGGCCGCAGCGACTATCCCAACCAGGTCAACAACGTCCTGTGCTTCCCGTTCATCTTCCGCGGCGCGCTGGATGTCGGCGCCTCGGAGATCAACGAGGCCATGAAGGTGGCGGCCGTCGAGGCCATCGCCGAGCTGGCCCGGGCCGAGGCGTCCGAGGTGGTGGCGTCGGCCTATGGCGGCGTCGCCCCGATGTTCGGCCCGCAATACATCATCCCCAAGCCGTTCGATCCACGCCTGATCCTGCAGATCGCCCCGGCCGTGGCCCGGGCGGCCATGGACAGCGGCGTGGCCACCCGGCCGATCGCCGACTTCGACGCCTACCGCGCCGAGCTGGAGCTGTTCGTCTATCGCTCGGGCCAGCTGATGCGGCCGGTGTTCGAGCGGGCCCGCAAGGCCACCAAGGCCCAGACCATCCGCGTGGCCTATGCCGAGGGCGAGGACGAGCGGGTGCTGCGCGCCGTCCAGACCGTGCTGGACGAGGGCCTGTGCAAGCCCGTGCTGATCGGCAAGCGCGAGATGATCATCGCCAAGGCCGCCGAGATGGGCCTGCGCCTGGACTTCGACAACCGCGTCGAGATCCTCGATCCGTCGGCCGACACGGCGTTGTTCGCGCCGCTGGTCGAGCGCTACCAGGGCTTGGTCAGCCGTCGCGGCGTGCCGCCGGCGGCGGCGGCCCGCCGCGTGACCAACCGTCGGACGGTCTCGGCCGCGATGCTGCTGCAGGCCGGCCATGTCGACGCCGCCCTGGTGGGCGGGGCCGGCGACTGGTGGCAGCACATGACCTATGTGTTGCCGGTCATCCCCAAGAGCGAGACCGTCGACCGGGTCTACGCCCTGTCGGCCCTGATCATCGACAACGGCACGCTGTTCTTCTGCGACACCCATGTGAACGTCGATCCGACCGCCGAGCAGGTGGCCGAAATGACCTTGCTGGCCGCGGACTCCGTGCGCCGTTTCGGTCTGACGCCCAAGGCGGCCCTGCTGTCGCACTCCAGCTTCGGCGCGTCGAACTCGCCGACCGCCCGCAAGATGCGCGAAGCCCTGGCCCTGGTGCGTGAGCGCGCGCCCGAGTTGGAGGTCGACGGCGAAATGCACGCCGACGCCGCCCTTTCCCAGGCCCTGCGCGACCGCCTGGTGCACGACAGCGCCCTCAAGGGCTCGGCCAATCTGCTGGTCATGCCGACCCTGGACGCAGCCAATATCGCCCTGACCCTGCTCAGCGCCGCCACCGAGGGCCTGCTGGTCGGGCCGGTTCTGCTGGGCATGAGCCGGCCGCTGCATGTGCTGACGCCCAGCGTCACCGCCCGCGGCATCGCCAATATGACCGCCCTGGCGGTCAACCAGGCGGCCGCCGAGCGGGAGCATCTGAGGGGTTGAACAGGCCCCTCGCCGCCTGATCCCAAGGGGGAAAATCGACACGAAAAAGGCCCCGCAGGAGCCCCTCCCCCGTCTCAGCGACGGGGAAAGGCTCCAGCGGGGCCTGATTTTCAGGTCGAAAGGTCGGCCGAACGCTCCGCGTCCGGCCTAATTCCGAGCCTTAGAGGATGCGCAGGTTGCCGGCCGAGGTCTTGCCCGAGCGGCGGTCCTGTTCCAGTTCGTAACCGACTTGCTGGCCTTCGTTCAGGCCGCGCAGGCCGGCGCGTTCAACGGCCGAGATGTGCACGAAGATGTCGCCGCCGCCATTGTCCGGCTGGATGAAGCCGAAACCCTTGGTGCTGTTGAACCACTTCACCACGCCCGTGCCGGCTTCGCCCGTGCCGCCGCCACCGCGGGGCGCATCATAACCGCCGCCGCGAGGCGCGTCGT
>NZ_JBAPVS010000340.1:0-2258 GCF_049283275.1 Caulobacter sp.
CCCCCCCTTTTCTTTTGTGCGGTGAACACTTGCCCCCTACGGGTCGCTTCGCGACCGTCTTCCCCCAAAGGGGGAAGAGCCGCGCCGTGGCAGGCTCCGCCCCCTATGGGGGCGGACAGACCGCGAAGCGGTCAGGTGGGGGCAAGGGGGTGAGCCGCTGACCTACTGCGCCGCCGCGTCCGCCGGTTCCGCCGAGATATCCTCGAGCGTCTTGCCGACCTGCTTGGCGCCGTAGTCCTTGGCCACGTCGCCCAGCGACAGGATGCCGGTCAGGTTTCCGGCTTCGTTGAGCACGACCAGGCGGCGGATCTGGTGATTGGCCATCTTGGCCGTGGCGTCGGCCAGGATGTCATCCTCGCGCACGCTCTGGACGTCGCCTTCGCTCATCGCTTCCGAGATCGGCGAGTCGAAGCTGCGGCCTTCGGCGACCACGCGCAGGACGATGTCGCGGTCGGTGACCAGGCCGACGACCTTGCCGCCCTCGACGATCGGCACGGCGCCGGTTTCGACATGGGCCATCACCTGGGCGACCTTTCGCACGGTGTCGGTGGGGGCGGCGGTGGAGACCTGGCTGGTCATCGCGTCGCTGACTTTCATGGGGAATGCTCCTGAAGGAGTGAATTGGGACCCTGTCAGAACCCCGGGATGCGATCGCCGTTCCGTGCGGCGGCGCTTTGCCCTGTCCGCGACACAGTCTAGATCGACCGGGCCTCATCCCCCGGAGCCTCCCATGACCCTCACCATCCACCAGGCCAGCGTCCCCGTCTTCGTCCAGGGCCTGAAAGGCCTGAAGGGCGTGCTGACCAAGGCCGCCGCGCACGTTGAAGCCAAGAAGCTCGACCCCGAGAGCCTGCTGAAGGCCCGCCTGTTCCCGGACATGTTCCCGCTGCTGCGCCAGGTGCAGATCGCCACCGACTTCGCCAAGGGCTGCGCCGCGCGCCTGGCCGGCGAGGAGGTTCCGGCCTGGGACGACGTGGAGACCGATTTCGCCGGCCTGATCGCCCGCGTCGAGCGCGCCATCGCCTATGTCGAGGACCTGGACCCGGCCAAGTTCGAGAACGCCGAGGACCGCGACATCACCCTGGTGCGCCGCGGCGAGACCAGCGTGGTCAAGGGCTTGGCCTATCTGCAAACCCAGGCCCAGCCGAACTTCTTCTTCCACCTGACCACCGCCTACGCGATCCTGCGCAAGAACGGCGTCGAGGTCGGCAAGAAGGACTATCTGGGCACGGCCTGAGCCTTCCGGAATTTGAAGCGAGGCGGCGGCCCCTCAGGGCCGCCGCCGGAACGCCCACACCAAGGTGGCCAGGGCGGTGAAGACCCCGGCGACCGCCGACAGAACCATCGGCAACTGACTCAAAAACTCCTTGTCCATGACCGGCGTCCAACTGACCCGTCCGACATGGCGGGTTACGCGCCAGAATGACTCCCGGCCACGTCGAGTCCGGACGCATGTTCTCTTTTTGTTCTAACCCTCCCCTCCGAGGAGGTGTCGGCGAAGCCGACGGTGAGGGAGCGGGCCCACAGGAAGAAAATCGCGACGCCACACCGCACGATCGCCCGATCATCGTAAACGCCCCTTAACCCTCTTGGGGCACAACATCCGGGTTCTACGGATGCAAGGTGACTTCTGATGGCGCGAGCGGCGCGGCGATCGAGCGTTGAACTGGTCTGGGACGCGGTGCGCTACGGCTGGGCCCAGCCGTGGTCGGCGCGGTTCCGGGGCGGGGTGATCTGCGTGATCGGCGCGGGCCTTCTGCTGTCGGTCGCCACCTACAACGCCGCCGATCCCAGCCTGAACGCCGCCACCGGCCAGCCGGCCACCAATGCGCTGGGAAGCGCCGGCGCGGCCCTGGCCGACATGGTCATGCAGTCGATGGGCCTGTCCGGCTGGGTCGCCGCTGCCCTGATGCTGGTGTTCGGCCTCTCGCGCGTCACCCAGCCCGATCCGGCCGCCCATCGCCGCGACCTGCGGGTTCGCGCCCTGGTCGGGGGTCTGGGCCTGCTGGCCCTGGCCGGTCTGCTGGCCGCCCCGCCGCGTCCCGCCGCCTGGCCGCTGGCCAAGGGCCTGGGCGGGTTCTGGGGCGACGGCGTGTTGAACCTGCTGGCCGGCCTTCTCGGCTTCGCCCACCTGCCCGGCGCGTCCCTGATCGCCGCCCTGCTGCTGGCGATCGGCGCGGTGGTGGCCCTGGGCTACGCCATCGGCGTGCGCCGCATCAACCCCGAGGCGATCGGCGACATGATCCACGACCTGATGC
>NZ_JBAPVS010000341.1:0-16784 GCF_049283275.1 Caulobacter sp.
GCCCGCACAATGGTCCTCATCCTGAGCTTGTCGAAGGACGAGGTTTTCGCTTCCAAAGCCGATGTCGGTCAGCCCTAGCGCAAGCCGTCATCCTGGCGCGAGGCCCGGATGACGATCCTCACATAGCTACTTCTGCCAACTGGCCTTCTGGCTGAGCAGCCAGGAGAAGTCGGCGGTCAGCTGGCCCGACTGGTTCCCGTTGCCGGTCTTGGGATCGTAGGAGGTCCACACCCCGGCCGACGAATGGCAGCCCATGCAGCTTTCGGTCTGGAACGTCAGGGTGTTGATCCCCGGCGTCACCGGCTTGCTCTGATTGTTGAGCACCGAGTTCCAGACCGGCGGCTGGGCGGCGCCAGAGGTTGGGCAGGCCTGGCCGTTGGGCAGTTCCTCGCCGTTGCAGGCCACCTGATTGCCCTTCTGGAAATAGGTTTCCATGGTGACGTTGGTCAGGAACACCGGGGTGGGGTCGCCGCCCGGCTTGTTGACGATGGCGTCCGGCAGGCCGCCGTTCCACGGCGCGGGAGGCGCCGTCGGATCGGTCGGCCACTGGGTGTCGATCAGCTGATAGTACTGCCAGACCGAGCCCTGGGCCTTCAGGGCCGCCTGGGCCTGGTGGTTCAGGGCGACCTTGTCGCCGGGGATGGGAATGCCGCGCCAGGCCTGGGTCGGGATGCGCGGATAGACCCCCTTCACCGCCTGCGGCACTTGGTCGACCGCGCAGATCGGGCAGTTGGGATCGACGAACGACGGGTTCAGCTTGGGGTGGGCCACCGCGTCGACGTCCAGGTTGTCCACCTGTTCGAAGGTGGACCAGATCCACTGCGGCGAGGTCTTGGACTTGTGGCCGATGTGCATGCCGACCAGGCCGACCGTCACCTTGCGCTCCAGCTGCTTGCCGTCCGGCCCCTGGTCGATGACCACCGCCGGACTGGTGTGGAAGCGGCTGAAGTCGTCCTTGCCGGGCTTCAGGATCCGCCAGGCGAACTTCAACTCGAACGCGCCGCTCCAGTCCTTGTCGGGCGTGCCGATGGGCATGGCCACCTTGGAGCCGGCCTTGGAGAAGGCGACCTGGCCGTTGATGTTGTAGAGGCTGTTTTGGCAGAGATAGCCGACCTCGTTGGGGTCGATCATGATCTCGTAATAAACGAACTCGCCGTTCTGATCGATCATCGGGCCCGAGAAGGCCTGGCTGATCTCGCTGAGGTCGCCGAGATTGGCCGCGTTCAGCTCGCCCACCGCCGACAGCACGCCCAGGAACCGGGTCGCGCGGGGGTCGGCGTTGGCCGTGGCCTGAGCCGAGAACGGCGCCAGCCCCTTGCTGACCGGCTTGCCCAGATCACCGCGGCGCAGGACCAGGGTCCGCGCCTGAGCCGACTGGCCGCAGGCGGCGGGCCGCTCGCCGTCGGTCTGGAAGATCGAACTGGAATTGTGCCACAGCGTCCAGTGCGGCGCGCCGAACTTGGTGTCGGTCAGTTTCGGCGCCGCCTGGCCCCTGCTGTTGGTGGGCCAATTCAGGGCCAGGAACATCTGCCAGGAATAGAGGTCGAACTCGCGCTGGACCTCGGAGAACTTCTGGGCCTTCTCCAGCTGGGTCTTCAGCGCGATGTCGACGTCGCCCGGCATCTGGGGCGTCAACTTGGGCGCGAAATTGGGGAAGGCGGCCAGATAGGCCGGCTTGGCCGGCGCCGCGGCGTTGAGCGCCTGGACCGCGAACAGCCCGCCGCCGCCCGCCAGACACACCAGGGCGGCGGCCAAGGTCCGCCAGCCGATCTTCCGTCCCGTTTGCGAGCTTTTCATCACGCCCTCCACCTTTTGGGCCGGGTCCGCGCAAGGCTGCGCCGTGCGTCATTGCCCGAGCTTCGCCCAAGGCTGATCACCCAAGGGGAGAGCCGTCAATATATAAACGTTATGGTAGATAGAGTTGGTTTGGAAAGGCCGCGCGCCGGCACGAAGTTTCTTCGTGCGGCTTGTCTGCGAGGGGGGCGTCGGCCAGGGCGCCGGGCTAGGCCGGGGCGAGCAAGGAAGGGCGCGCCGGCCCGCCAGCCGCCCAAGGCATTCGATCGGATGTCGGCGGTGAGGACCGCTCCGACATCCCCGGCTCCGCGCTAGGGCGGAGTCGGGGACGCGGGGTTTCAGCCGGCGGCTTGGATGTCTTCGCCCGTGGCGCCCAGAAGCGCCATCTGCAGGCGCGAGCGGTCGCGGCGAGCCGATTCCAGAGCGCCTTCGGCCAGGGCGCCTTCCGAACGGAGGCGTTCGATCTCGGCCTGCATCTCGGCGATCTTTTCGTCGTGAGCGCGGCGGACCTCGTCTTCGGCGGTCTGAAGCGCCTCGAAGCGCGTGCGCAGCTGGGCGGCGCGTTCCTCGGCGCGCTTGAGCGCCTTTTCGTGGGCGCCCACGGTCTTGGCCAGCTGGTCGGCGCGTTCGATCGCCGCGGCGCGGGCGGTGTCGACGCCGGCGTGACGGCCGCGAAGATCCTCGACCTCGTCCTCGAGGTTGCGGACCCGTTCCAGGGCGCGCTCCAGAGCGACATTGAGGTCGCCGGCCCGGCGCTCGACGGCCTGCTGTTGGGCGCTGGACTCGGCGAGGCGGGCCGAGATGTGGCCGTTCATTTCCTCGAGCTTGTCGGCGCGGCCGGTGGCGGTCTCCAGACGGGTCTGCAGAGCCAGCACCTCGGCGCGACCGGACTCGACCTGGGCTTCCAGGCCGCGGATCGTGCGGGCGTTGTCGGCCTGGACGGTGGCCAGGGCGTTGTCGGCGGCCAGCAGACGGGCGCGCTCGGCAGCGATCTGGGCTTCCAGTTCGGTCTCGATGCGCGACAGGCGGGCGACATCGGCGCCGGCCTGCTCCAGACGCTTCTTCAGGGTGCCCAGCTCCTCGAGCTGCAGGGCCGACAGCTGCCTGGCGCCGGCCAGGGAGGCCTCGGCTTCACCGCGACGCGCGTCGATGTCCTGGGTCTGGATCCGCAGGGTCTCGACGTCCTGGGTCAGGTGCTCGGCGCGGCCAGTGGCGTCGCGCAGGGCGGCTTCCAGGCCGCCGACCTTGAGTTCGGACTGCAGAAGGCCGTTGCGCAGGCGGTCGATCTCCAGCGCGCCGTCCTCGAGGGCGACGTCCAGCGACTGACGGCGGGCGTCGGATTCGGTCAGGGCGGCGTCGGTGGCCGCCAGTTGGGCCGACAGTTCGCGCTCTTCGGCCTGGGCGGCGGCCAGCTGGCGCGAAGCCTGTTCGTAGGCGGCCCGCAGGGTGATCAGCTCGGCGTGCTCGGCGCGACGCGCCTCGAACTCCTCGGCCACCGGGGCCCGGATTTCGGAGAGCAGCGGTTCGATGGCCCGCAGGTGCTCGACCACGCGGCTGATGCTGTCCAGCCCGCCATGGATGGTTTCATAGCGGACGCCGATGGCCTGGGTAGCCTCGACCAGACCGTCCATTTCAGGACGCTCGTTCTCCGCGGCCAGCATCACGGGCTTGACGCCGCCCTTGGTGTTGCGATCGCCCTTCGACAGCAGCCTCATCTTGCCCACCCTTTACGATTCTCGGGGACGACGCCCATCGCGCCGATTCGGCCGCGCCGACCCCGGGGAATCATTTGCCCATTCGTTAACAGGATAGCCCGGAGCCGAGATTGCTGTCGAGGTCAAGATCGCGCGTTCGGCGAGAGGCGCATTGACGCATCACCAAAGGCAATAAAGTCGCCCGAAAGCCGCCGCCACGCCCCGAAAAGGCGGTCGCGGCGGCCTCGTGTCGACCGATCGGGGCGTTTTCCGCCCCGATCGGACCCCGCGTCAGGCGGCCTCTTGCTCTGCGGGGACAGCCGGCTCCAGGCGGATCATGTAGTCGAAGGCCGACAGAGCCGCCTTGGAGCCCTCGCCCATGGCGATGATGATCTGCTTGTAGGGCGTGGTCGTGGCGTCGCCGGCGGCGAACACGCCGGGCAGCGAGGTCTCGCCGCGATGATCGACCTCGATCTCGCCGCGCGCGGTCAGCGCCACGCCGCTGTCCTTCAGCCATTCGGTGTTGGGCACCAGGCCGATCTGCACGAACACGCCTTCCAGGTCGACCTGGTGGACCTTGTCGTGGTTGCGGTCCTTGTAGGTCAGGCCGGTCACCTTGGTCCCGTCGCCCAGAACCTCGGTGGTCATGGCCGAGGTGACGATCCGCACGTTGGGGAGGCTGGCCAGCTTGCGTTGCAGGACGGCGTCGGCGCGCAACTGGCTGTCGAACTCGATCAGGGTCACGTGAGCGACCAGGCCCGCCAGGTCGATCGCCGCCTCGACGCCGCTGTTGCCGCCGCCGATCACCGCCACGCGCTTGCCCTTGAACAGCGGACCGTCGCAGTGGGGGCAATAGGCCACGCCCTTGTTCTTGTACTCGGCCTCGCCGGGCACGTTGATGTTCCGCCAGCGAGCGCCGGTGGCCAGGATCACGCTGCGCGAGGTCAGGCTGGCGCCGTTCTCCAGCTTGATCTCGATCAGGCCGCCGGGCGTCTGGGCAGGGACCAGGCCCACCGCCTTTTGCAGGTTCATGATGTCGACGTCGTAGTCCTTGACGTGCTGCTCCAGGGCCGAGGCCAGCTTGGGGCCTTCGGTGTGCGGCACCGAGATGAAATTCTCGATGGCCATGGTGTCCAGCACCTGGCCGCCGAAGCGCTCGGCCGCCACGCCGGTGCGGATGCCCTTGCGGGCGGCGTAGATCGCCGCGGCGGCCCCAGCGGGGCCCCCACCGACGACAAGAACGTCGAAGGCGTCCTTGACCTTGATCTTCTCGGCTTCACGCGCCGCGACGCCGGTGTCCAGCTTGGCCAGGATCTGCTCCAGGCTCATGCGGCCCTGGCCGAACGGTTGTCCGTTCAGCAGGATGGTCGGCACGGCCATGACCTGGCGTTCCTCGACCTCGGCCTGGAACAGCGCGCCGTCGATGGCGACGTGGGTGATGTTGGGGTTCAGGGCCGCCATGGTGTTGAGCGCCTGGACCACGTCCGGGCAGTTCTGGCAGCTCTGCGAGAAATAGGTCTCGAAGCGGAACTCGCCCTCCAGGGCGCGGACCTGGTCCAGGACCTCGGCGTCGAACTTGGGCGGATGGCCGCCGACGTGCAGCAGGGCCAGCACCAGCGAGGTGAACTCGTGGCCCAGCGGCAGGCCGGCGAAGCGCACATCCGCGCCGCCGTCGGCGCGGGCGATCGCGAAGGACGGCTTGCGGGCGTCGTCGCCGGCCAGGTTCAGGCTGACCTTGTCGGAGGTCTCGGCCACGGACTCCAGCAGCGCCAGCATGTCCTTGGAGCCCTGGCCCTCGCCCAGCGAGGCGACCAGCTCGATCGGTTGGCGCAGGTTCTGCAGATAGGCTTTCAACTGGGTCTTCAGACCATCGTCCAACATGGCGGGGCTCCGACTGTGGGCGCGCGGGGAGACGCGACGCCGGAATTTCGTGGGGATTTGGCGTGTCTGGAAAGGGCGGACTTCACCGCCGATTCCGTGCTGACGGAACCGGCGGCGAGCCCCGCCGCGACCCGGGGGCCGCGGCGAGTCTTGGAACGGCTTAGATCTTGCCGACCAGGTCGAGCGAGGGGGCGAGAGTCTTTTCACCCTCTTCCCACTTGGCCGGGCAGACTTCGCCTGGGTGCGACGCGACGTACTGGGCGGCCTTGATCTTGCGCAGCAGTTCGATGGCGTTGCGGCCGATGCCTTCGGCGGTGACTTCCACGAACTGGATCACGCCTTCCGGATCGATCAGGAAGGTGCCGCGGTCGGCCAGGCCCACGCCTTCGCGCATGACGCCGAAGTTGTTGGTGATCACGCCCGACGGGTCGCCGACCATGGCGTACTGGATCTTGCCGATGGCCGGGGAGCTGTCGTGCCAGGCCTTGTGCGAGAAGTGGGTGTCGGTCGACACCGAATAGATCTCGACGCCCAGGCGCTGGAACGTGGCGTAGTTGTCGGCCAGGTCTTCCAGCTCCGTCGGGCAGACGAAGGTGAAGTCGGCCGGGTAGAAGAACACGACGGACCACTTGCCCTTCAGGTCGGCGTCGCTGACCTCGACGAACTTGCCGCCCTTGTAGGCCTGGGCGGTGAAGGGTTTGATCTGGGTGTTGATCAAGGACATGAAGTTCTCCTGCAGGAATTGCAAAGGCCTTGTACGCAAGGGAGAGCGATAGGGCCAATCGATTGTTTCATTCTCGCCGATAGGATGGTTCTATACACCATCCCGCTGGCTCTCGCGGACGCAGCAAAGAGATAGTCGATTGTCTTTTGATTTCCGATAGATCTTCCCTATTTATCAGCAATGCTCCCGACCCTGCGCCAACTGCAATATCTGAAGCTCCTGTCCGAGCACGGCTCGTTCAGCCGCGCGGCCGAGGCCTGCCATGTCACCCAGCCGACCCTGTCGGCCGGGATTCAGGAACTGGAGAAGATCCTGGGCGCGCCGGTCGTCGATCGCGCGCGCTCGGGCGTGATCCTGACCGCCGCCGGCCAGGAGGCGGTGCGTCGGGCCGAGGCGATCCTGGCCCAGGCCGAGGATCTGGTGCAGGCGGCGCGCGGCGCGGGCCAGCCCCTGGCCGGCCGGTTCCGCCTGGGCGTGATCCCCACCGTCGCCCCCTATCTGCTGCCGCGCGCCCTGCCGGCCCTGCGCGACCAGTTCCCCAAGCTGAAGCTGTACCTGCGCGAGGACCTGACCCACCGGCTGATCGCCGCCCTGAAGTCCGGCGCCCTGGATGCGGCCCTGATCGCCCTGCCCTACGACATGACCGGCCTGGACTGGGCCCATGTCGAGGACGATGAGTTGCTGGCCGCCGCCCCGGCCAATCACCGCATGGCGGCCTTCGACCGGGTCGATCCCGAAAGCCTGCGCGGCGACGACATGATCCTGCTGGAAGACGGCCACTGCCTGCGCGACCACGCCCTGGCCGCCTGCGGGCTGGAGCCGCCGAAAGGCGTCGGCGACGACGAGAGTTTCGCGGCCACCTCCCTGCCCACCCTGGTGCAGATGATCGGCTCGGGCCTGGGCGTGTCGTTCCTGCCGTCGATGGCGGTGGCCGCGGGCCTGACCCAGAACACGCCGGTCACCATCCGGCCGCTGAAGTCCGACCATTCCAGCCGCGAAATCGTCGTGGCCTGGCGGGCGGGGTCCAGCCGGGGCGCGGAGGGGAGGCTGCTGGCCCAGACCCTGCGCGAGCTGCCGCCCGCCGCGCTTTCGCCATTGCGTTAGGGCGACTATCTGCCGCAACAGGCCATCAGACGAGGACACCCATGGTTCGATGCATTCCGGCGCTGATCGGCGGAACGGTCTTGACGCTGACGGCCGGCGCGGCGTGGGCCCAGACACCGCCGCCTTCCCAGGCCCCGATCCAGGCCGTCGAGCTGGTCCCGCAGGCGCCCGGCAGCGCCGTGGTCGAAGAGCTGGAGGTGGTCGCCCGACCGCCGGGCCCGGCCCTGTGGCTGGTCGAGAAGGGCGGCGCCAAGCTCTATGTGGTCGGATCGGCGCCGCCCCTGCCCCATCAGCTGAAGTGGGACAGCCCGCGCCTGAACCGCGCCCTGGGCGAGGCCAGCCTG
Organism: Caulobacter sp.; assembly: GCF_049283275.1. Classification (GTDB taxonomy): domain Bacteria; phylum Pseudomonadota; class Alphaproteobacteria; order Caulobacterales; family Caulobacteraceae; genus Caulobacter. Next base: position 7,542 of record NZ_JBAPVS010000341.1, read on the forward strand.
GTCCTCGTGCCGCCCGAAGCCTCGGTCGGCCCCCTGCAGATCGCCAAGTTCCTCCTGACCGGCGGCGGCGTGCGCCAGCCGATGGGCAAGACTTTGGAAAGCCGCCTGCCGCCCGAGCTGCTGGCCCGGTTCGTCAGCGCCCGCCAGCAGGCCAAACGCTCGGCCGGCCCCTATAAGAACTGGAAGCCGGCCGTGGCGGGTTTCATCCTGCTGTCGGACTTCCGCCAGGCGGCGGGCCTGTCCGAGGCCAAGCCGGTCAGCACCATCGAGCGCATGGCCAAGGCCAAGGGCGTCAAGGTCAAGGCGATGAGCCAGTACCGCCTGGGCCCCATCCTCTCCAGCGCCGGCAAACTCTCTGACGACGCCAACCTCGCCTGCCTGAACGACGCCCTGACCGAGCTCGAATATGACGCCGCCCACGCCACCGACATCGGGACCGACTGGGCCCACGGCGACCTGGCCAGCGTCCGGGCCCGCTATTCGACCTCGGCGGTCCAACGCTGCGTGATGCGCACGCCCGGCGGCCCGCGCCTGCTGGCCCAGCAGATCGGCCAATCGGCGGACGCGCTCAACGCGGCCTTGAACCGTCCCGGCGTGACCATCGCCGTCGTCGACCTGGCCTTCCTCCTGCCGACCAATGGCGTGCTCGATCGCCTCAAGGCGTCGGGCGCGACCATCACCTCGCCGGTCAGTTGAAGCCGCGCTATGTCGACATCTAGACACACATAGGTTTTGTAAGCTTCACTTTACACGTTACACTTGCATAACAGTGATTTCCTCGCAAAGGTGATTGGGTCGAACGCGCCCCATACCGGCCGACTGCGGGAAATCCATGTCGCTAATCCGACAATTGATGGCATGGGCCTACGCCCCTCCCGCGATCTGGGCCATGATTTGCGGGGCCATGATTTGCGGCGGATCGGCGACGGCCTCGACTCCCGCCCTCCTCTGGGACGGCGCCGAGCGCCTGGGCGTCCAATGCCTGGTCGATCCTGACCGCCTGCCTGACCGTCGCCGGCTCCAGGCCACGCTCTGCGAGCGGGTCAGGGTCATGGCCGCCGACAAGGCGCCGATCCCGGTCGTCCTGCTGGCGCCGGGCGATCCGGGCCTGATCGCCGCCGACACCGCCGTGCTGCTGTTCCACGCCAACGTCCAGCCCGGCGACGGCGAGGCCGTCCCTCTGCTGGTCTTCAGCCTGCGCGCCTTCCGCGCCACCGCCGCCCCGTCCGAATTGTTCGGCGCCGCGCCGCGTGCGACCGCCTTGCCGACCGGCGCCGCCGGCCCCCGGTTCGACGCGGCCCTGAACGCCGCGCTCGCCCAGACCCTGCCGTGGCGATCACGGCCAACCCCCTGACTTCACTTGGAATGATTTTCAACGCCAGAAACGGAACGGACCGATGCGCCTTCACGACGAAAACCTGGACCAGGACTTCCACCGCGAAACCGGCTTCCCGGTGTTCAATGGGCCGACCGACGCGATCGCGTCCCTGGACGTCTCGGTCCAGCCGGTCGACGCCTCGGTCGACGGCCAGGGCGGCGAGATTCGCGGCAAACCGGTGTTCACGATCGAGCAAGTGATCGAGCAGCTCAATCGCGGCGGGGCCGGCTGGACGCCGGGCGTCGTCGACCACGCCGTGCCGCGCGACGGCGACGTCTCGGTGCTCAACTTCGGCTTCCACACCGCCGAGAGCATGTTCGCCGAGCCCTACGTCTTTGAAGAGGACGGCGTGCTGTACGGCCGCACCGAATATTTCGGTTTCGCGCCGTTCACCGAAGCCCAGAAGGCCGCCGCCCGCGAGGCCATGGCCGCCTGGGACGACCTGATCGCGCCGAGCCTGGTGGAGAGCGCCCCGGAGGTGGCCGACATCACCTTCGCCAACTACACCAACCGCCCCGGCACCCAGGCCTATGCCTACCTGCCGTACGACTACACGCCCGACAACGCCGACCTGATCGCCGGCGACATCTGGGTCAGCGCCAATCAGCCCAGCAACTTCCAGCTGGACGAGGGCCTGTACGGCATCCACGCCCTGACCCACGAGAGCGGCCACGCCCTGGGGCTGGAGCACCCCGGCGACTACAACGCCGCGCCGGGCGTCAGCATCACCTACGCGGCCAACGCCGAATATTATCAGGACAGCCGCGCCTACAGCATCATGTCCTACTTCGCCGCTTCGGAGACCGGGGCGCGGCACTTCGATTTCAACATCTCGACCACGGTCTACGCCGCCACGCCCCTGGTGCACGACATCGCCGCGATCCAGGCGATCTACGGCGCCGACATGACCACTCGCACCGGCGCCACGACCTACGGCTTCAACAGCAACGCCGGGCGCGACTCCTACGACTTCGTCAAGACCCCCGCCCCGATCATGGCCATCTGGGACGCCGGCGGGATCGACACCCTGGACGCCTCGGGCTACGCGACCGACCAGATCATCGACCTGACTCCCGGCTCGCTCAGCAGCATCGGCGGGGTGACCTACGACACCGCCCCGTCGTTCGAGCAGGTCAACGCCAACCGAGCGGCGGCCGGCTACGCCCCGGTGGCCCAGGCGACCTACAATTCGAACATGGCCGCGCTGGCGGCCAATCCCGTGGTCGGCCGCCTGACCGACAATGTCGGCATCGCCTATGGCGTGACGATCGAGAACGGCGTGGGCGGCAGCGGCTCGGACCGGCTGATCGGCAACAGCGCGGCCAACACCCTGACCGGCAACGCCGGCAACGACACGCTGGAGGGCCGGGACGGCGCCGACACCCTGATCGGCGGCCTCGGCAACGACGTGCTGGACGGCGGGATGGGCGTCGACAAGATGACCGGCGGGTCCGGCGACGACCGCTACGTGGTCGACAACTGGCGCGACACGGTGACCGAGCTGGCCGGCGGCGGGACCGACACCGTCTGGAGTTCGATCAGCTACAACCTCTCCACCAACCTGGAGAACCTGCGGCTGACCGGCGACGCCGCCATCGGCACGGGCAATGCTTCGGCCAATGTCATCGGCGGCAACGACGCCTTCAACCTGCTGAGCGGCGAGGCGGGCAATGACAGCCTGTTCGGGGCGGGGGGAAACGACATCCTGCTGGGCGGGTCGGGCAACGACCGCCTGAACGGCGGGTCGGGCTTCGACATCCTGGTCGGCGGCGGCGGCCATGACGTCTTCGTCTACGACAGCGGTTCGTTCGATGACACCGACCTGTCGATCGACTTCATCAGCGACTACGCCCGGGGCGACCTCTTCGACTTCAGCGCCTTGGACGGCAACGGCGCGCTCGATGGCGACCAGGCCTTCTCCCTGGTCTCGCACCTCACCGCCAGCGGGGCGGGCCAGATCATGATCAGCAGCTATTCCAACATCTTCTCGGCGATCGGCGCCTTGGGCGGCGTGGACGTCGGAGTGTTCGGATTGGCCGGGCTGTTCGAGCGCGCGTCGGTGATCTGGGGCGACCTGGACGGCGACGCCAACTCGGACTTCGCTTTGCTGGTCTCGGGCGGCGGCATGTCGACCAGCGGCTGGCTGCTCTGATACGGACTGGCGTCGCGCGGCTGACGCCGCAAGGTCGCCGGAGCGCTCCGAATATGGGGGAAGCGGAGCGCCCCGGCCGCCGTTCTGGTCCGGTAGCCGGCGATCAGTAAGTCAGATTGCCATTGTTGTTGCCGATATTGTTCAGCGGAATGCTGGTGGCGCGGCTGTTGCCGCCGCCGTCGCGGCACAGCGCCGACAGGGTGGCGCCCTGGGCGTTTGCGGTGATCTGGATGTTGCCGCAGCTCTTCTGGAAGGTGCTGGCGCCGCCGCTCTGCACCAGGGCGCCATTGTTGTTGCCGATGCCGATCAGGATCAGGGAGGTGCCGTTGGCCGAGCCGTCGGCCCTCAGGCACATGGCGTTCACCGCCGCCTGGCTGCCGGAGACGTAGGCGAAGGTGATGTTCGAGCAGGTGTTCTGGAAGCCGCTGGCGGCGGCGGCCGGCGTGGCGATCCCGATCATCGCCGTCGATCCGAGACCGGCCGCGGCGAGCGCCAAAGCGCTGGTCATCTTGAAGAGATGGGACATGTCTTCCTCCTTTTATCGTTGGCCGCCGTGGCGGCTGCGCGCAATGCGTGCGCCGTGAAGTTATCACAACCCATAAGGGATACAATTGATGGTGCTCGCGACGCGCGTATCGACCCCGAACGGGTTTTGACTCCTTTCGCCTTTCCGTGCATAAGCGCGCCCTTCCGGCGCTTCATCAGCAGCGCCTCCACCGTCACGACCCCGGCCTGTTAGCGCAGGATCCATCCGGACGAGGACGGCGAGGACCCCCATCGACGTGATCGTCCATGGGGGCTGATCGCGTTTGGTCACTTGTTTTGACGTGGGTTCCGCATGTTCGACGGCCTTACAGAGCGACTTTCAGGGGTCTTCGACCGCCTCGGCGGTCGCGGCGTGCTGTCCGAGAAGGACATCGACGAGGCGCTGCGCGAAGTCCGCGTCGCCCTGCTGGAAGCCGACGTCGCCCTGCCGGTGGTCAAGGACTTCATCAGCAAGGCCAAGGAAGCCGCTTCGGGCGAAGCCGTCATCCGCTCGGTCAAGCCGGCCGACCAGGTGGTCAAGATCGTCTATGACGGCCTGGTCGACATGCTGGGCGGCGAGGTCCCCACCGGCCTGAACCTGGCCCTGAACCCGCCGTCGGTGATCCTGATGGCCGGCCTGCAAGGCTCGGGCAAGACCACCACCACCGGCAAGCTGGCCCTGCGGCTCAGCAAGTTCGACCGTAAGAAGGTGCTGGTCGCCTCGCTCGACACCCGCCGTCCGGCCGCCATGGAACAGCTGGCCATGCTGGCCAAGCAGGTCGAGGTCGAGAGCCTGCCGATCGTCGCCGGCCAGAGCGCCGCCGACATCGCCAAGCGCGCCCTGACCGCCGCCAAGCTGGGCGGCTATGACGTCCTGATCCTCGACACCGCCGGCCGCACAACGCTGGACGAGGCGATGATGAGCGAGGCGGCGGAAATCGCCCGCATCGCCAACCCGACCGAGACGATCCTGGTCGCCGACAGCCTGACCGGCCAGGACGCCGTCCGCACCGCCAAGGCCTTCCACGAACGTCTGCCGCTGACCGGCCTGATCCTGACCCGCGCCGACGGCGACGGCCGGGGCGGGGCGGCGCTGTCGATGCGCCATGTCACCGGCCTGCCGATCAAGTTCCTGGGCGCCGGCGAGAAGATCGACGCCCTGGACGTGTTCGACGCCCGCCGCGTGGCCGGCCGGATCCTGGGGCAAGGCGACGTCGTTGCTTTGGTCGAGAAGGCCGCGCAAGACCTCGACGTGGCCGAAGCCGAGCGCATGGCCAAGAAGCTGGCCAAGGGCCAGTTCGACCTCAACGACCTGGCCGCCCAGCTGAACCAGATGCAGAAGATGGGCGGCATGCAGGGCATCATGGGCCTGCTGCCTGGCGTCCAGAAGGTCAAGAAGCAGATCGCCGAGAGCGGCGTCGACGACAGCATCTTCCGCCGCCAGCAGGCGATCATCGGCTCGATGACCAAGCTGGAGCGCAAGAAGCCCGACGTCCTGGCCGCCTCGCGCAAGCGCCGCATCGCGGCCGGGGCCGGCGTCGACGTCGCCGAGGTCAACCGCCTGCTCAAGCAGCACCGTCAGATGGCCGACATGTTCAAGGCCATGAGCAAGGACGGCGGCAAGGGCATGGCCCGCATGGCCGCCATGATGGGCGGCGGCGACATGTCCCGACTGAAATCCATGGGCGGGGGCAAGGTCCCCCAGCCCGATCCCAATGCAGCGGGAGGCCAAGGCCTTCCGGGGCTGCCCGGTATGCCGGGTCTCGGGGGCGGCGGCGACGCCAAGCCCAATCCTCTCTCCGGCCTGGGCCTGCCCGGCTTCAACCCGTTCAAGAAATAGAACTTTAGACCAAGGACTACGAAAATGCTGAAGATCCGTCTCGCCCGTGGCGGCGCCAAGAAGCGTCCCTACTACTCGATCGTCGTCGCCGACAGCCACTCGCCCCGCGACGGCCGCTTCATCGAGAAGGTCGGCACCTACAACCCGCTGCTCAAGAAGGACGACGCCGCGCGCGTGACCCTGAAGGTCGAGTCCATCCAGGAGTGGCTCAAGAAGGGCGCCCAGCCGACCGACCGCGTCGCCCGCTTCCTGGCCGCCCAAGGCCTGACCACCTGGGCCCACGGCAACAACCCGCAAAAGGGCGCCCCGGGCAAGAAGGCCCAGGAACGCATCGCCGAACGCGCTCAGCGCGACGAAGACCGCGTCGCCGCCGAAGCCAAGGCCAAGGAAGACGCCAAGGCCGCCGCTGAAGCCGCGGCCGCCGCCGCCGCCGAAGCCGCCGCCGCTCCGGCTCCGGAGCCGGAAGTCGTGGCCGAAGAAGCGCCGGCCGTTGAAGCCGTTGCCGAGAAAGCCCCGGCTGCTGAAGAAGCTCCGGCTGCTGAAGCCGCCGCTGAAGAAGCCCCGGCGTCGGAAGAAACCACCGAAGGCTAAGGCCCTCGGAAGCGCCGCCGCCGGGTGTCGACCTGGCGGCGGCGTTTTCTTTTGCGCGATCCGCTCATGACCCCATCGTCCCCGCAGAACCTGATTCTCGTCGGCCGTGTCGCCGGGGCCTTCGGCGTGCGCGGCGAGGTGCGCATCGCCACCTTCACCGAAGACCCGCTGACCCTGACCCGGTTCAAGGTGCTGACGCGCCAGGACGGCTCGCCCGCCCTGACCCTGACCACCGCCCGCGTGGCCAAGGAGGGCGTTGTCGCCCGCTGCGTCGGGATCGAGACCAAGGAAGCCGCCGACGCCCTGCGCGGCCTGCGCCTCTACGTCCCGCGTGAGGCTCTGCCCGAGCCGGACGAGGACGAGTTCTATCTGGCCGACCTGATCGGCCTGACCGTGCGCCACGTGGCGACCGACGCCCTGATCGGCAAGATCAAGAGCGTCCAGAACTTCGGCGCCGACGATCTGCTCGAGATCACCCCCGCCCTCGGCGGCCAGACCTGGTACCTGCCCTTCACCCGCGCCGCCGTGCCCGAGGTGAAGATCGCCGAAGGCGTTGTCCTGGCCGATCCGCCGACGCTGGTCGGCGAGCCGGAAGGCCCGGACCTCGAAGGAACCGGGGACGAGGAAGACGCCGAGCGTCACTACGACTGAGGATTGACATCGCCCTCGCAGGGGTTGCTATTTTGTTCTCAAAATAGCTTGGTCGCCTTGCATGTCGCCAATCGCTTCAATCCAGTCTGTCTCCGCTCGAATTCACAAGGTTCGGGGAGAGAACGTCGTGCTCGACGAGGCCATTGCCGCCCTGTTCCGCGTCGAAACTCGACGGCTCAACGAACAGGTGCGCCGCAACGCTGATCGCTTCGAAGGATACGCGTTCCAATTGACCCAAGAGGAAGCCGCGAACTTGATATCGCAAAATGCGACATCAAGTTGGGGCGGTCGGCGTAAGACGCCTTGGGTCTTCACCGAACACGGCGTGGTCATGGCCGCTACGGTCCTGAAGTCGGACCCTGCAATCGCCGCGATGAAACTCGTGATCGAGACCTTTATCGCCGCGCGCCACCGGCCACCCGCCCAGACGAGCAACGAACTCACGTCGCGAGCGCCCAAGGGTGGGCTGATCTCAAAACTGACCGACGCAATCGCCGCGATTCTCGACTCCGTGGTCGATCAGCACAGTCGCACCACCGTGCGCGACGAGGCTCAGGATCTCCTGAACAGATCAATCGAGCACCTGAAGGATCGCTTGTCACGAACCGGCCTGGAAAACGAGGCGCTGGCGGCGCGCGCCACGAAGCTTCTCGCGGAGGCCGAGGCCAGCAAGGCGACCGCCGCCAAGACCCAAGCCGAGGCCGGCGAGATCGAATTGCGGCTGCTGGCTCGAAAGCTTCAGCTGGTCATCGAGGCCGAGCGCGCCATGACCGGCGGCGATCTCGACCGCTTCATCGGCGTGCTGGAGCGGCTCGGAGCCGCCTAGCCTATTTCCGCACCCGCATCAGGCATTCCTGGGCGACCGAGGCCACCAGCTTGCCGTCGCGGGTGAACATCTGGCCGCGCACCAGGCCGCGCCCCTGCGAGGCCGACGGGCTGTCCTGCGAGAACAGGATCCAGTCGTTGAAGTCGAACGGATGGTGGAACCACATGGCGTGGTCAAGGCTGGCGGCCTGCAGGCCCGGCGTGGTCCAGATCAGGCCGTGCGGGCGCAGGGCGCTTTCCATGAAGGCCATGTCCGAGGCGTAGGCCAGGGCGCACTGCTGCAGGCGCACGTCGTCGCCGATCGGCGCCTTGGCCCGCATCCAGACCTGCTTGGTCGACGACTTCGGCGTCGGCTTGGTCGGGTGCTGGGGGTCGACCCAGCGCAGATCCACCGGCCGCGGGAAATCGGCCAACTTGATGAAGCGCGGATGCAGCTCCTCGCCCAGCGAGCGCAGATAGTCGCCCTCGGTCGGCAGGCTTTCGGGATCCGGCGCGTCGGGCATCTGGCTCTGGTGCTCCAACCCCTCCTCGGGAGTCTGGAACGAGCAGGCCAGGTTGAAGATCTGTTCGCCGTGCTGGATCGCGGCGACTCGGCGGGTCGTGAAGGTGCCGCCGTCGCGGGCCCGCTCGACCTCGTAGAGCACCGGGGCGTTCACGTCGCCGGGGCGGATGAAATAGGCGTGCAGCGAATGGCAGATGCGGTCGGGCACCGTGCGGTAGGCCGCCGTCAGAGCCTGGGCGATCACCAGCCCGCCGAAGATCCGGGGAAAGCCGTCATTGGGGCTGACGCCCCGGAACAGGTTCACCTCGATGGCTTCGAGGGCGAGGATTTCGGCGAGGTTCTCGGGCGTGCGCATGGCGGTTGGTTAGGCGCGCAAGCTTCGCGGGGCAAGTCGTGACCTTGCGTCAGACGAGCGCGCTCACCATCGTTGCGTCATGGCCACGCCTTTTCCGCCCATCGTCCACCACCCCGCGTTCCGCGCCGAGATGCCGGCCGGCCACCGCTTTCCGATGGACAAGTTCTCGCGCCTGGCCACCGTGCTGGAGGCCGAGGGCGTGGCGGGACCGGCCGGTTTCGTCCTGCCCGAGCCGATCGACCTGGACAGCCTGCTGCTGGTGCATGACGCGGCCTATGTGCTCGGGGTGATCGAACTGAGACTGCCGGCCGACGTCGTGCGCCGGATCGGCATGCCCAACACCGACTCGGTCGCCACGCGGGCCCGGGCGGCGACGGGCGGCACCCTGGCGGCGGCGCGCCTGGCGCTGGCGCACGGGATCGCC
>NZ_JBAPVS010000342.1:0-3034 GCF_049283275.1 Caulobacter sp.
ATCGCCGCCTGCTCCAGCCAGGAAAAGGTCGACCTGGCCATCAAGCACGGGGCCGACGCCGGGGTGGTCTATCCGCGCGGTCCGTTCGACAAGGACGGCCAGAAGGCCCTGGCGACCCTGATCAAGGACGCCTGCGGCCCCAACGGCTGGGACGTGGCCTATGACGCGGTCGGCGGCGACTATTCCGAAGCCACCATCCGCGCAGCCGGTTGGGGCGGCCGCTTCCTGGTGATCGGCTTCCCGTCGGGCATCCCGAAGATCCCGCTGAACCTGACCCTGCTGAAATCCTGCGACATCGTCGGGGTGTTCTGGGGCGCCTCGGTGGCCCGCGATCCCAAGGGCCACGGCCAGAACGTCAAGGACCTGATGGCCCTCTACGCGGCCGGCAAGATCAAGCCCTACGTCTCCGAGCGCTTCCCCCTGGCCAAGGCCGGCGACGCCATCGCCCACCTGGCCAGCCGCAAGGCCATGGGCAAGGTCGTGGTCGTCAACGACTAGTCCTTCGGCCCGCGAGCGCGCCTGAACGCTGTTCACTTAGTCCTGGCCAGGCGCGCGTCGCCGCGCCAGGATGACGTGTCTGACGCAGCGGCCCGTCCATCAGAGGCCGCGCGACCAAAGGGAGCTACGCATGACGGGACGTCTGGACGGCAAGGTTGCGGTGGTCACCGGCGGGTGTTCGGGGATCGGGCTGGGAACGGTGGAGCTGTTCGTCGCCCAGGGCGCGCGGGTCATCGCCGCCGATGTCCAGGCAGAGAAGGGCCAGATGCTGGAGAAGCGTTTCCCCGACAAGGTCCGCTTCGCCCCCTGTGACGTCACCCATGAAAGCCAGATCGCCGCCGCGGTGGAGCTGGCCCGGGACGCGTTCGGCGGCCTGGACATCCTGTTCAACAACGCCGGCATGGGCGGCGCCCCCAACGGCGTGGCCGACATGACCGCCGAGGGCTGGGACGACACCTTCGCCCTGCTGCTGCGCGGCCCGGTGCTGGGCATGAAGCACGCCCTGCCGCTGATGCTGGAGCGCGGCGGCGGCAGCGTCATCAACACCGCCTCGATCGCCGGGCTGCAGGCGGGGTTCGGACCGCTGGCCTACTCCACCGCCAAGGCGGCGGTGATCCATATGAGCAAGTGCGCGGCGGCCGAATTGTCGCCGCTGAAGATCCGGGTCAACGCCATCTGCCCGGGCCTGATCGCCACCTCGATCTTCGGCGCCTCGATGGGCCTGCCGCGCGAGGTCGCCGATCAGATGGCGGCCCGGGTGGCCGAGGTGGGGCCGAAGATCCAGCCGATTCCGAAGGCCGGCTTGCCCGACGACATCGCCCGCGCAGCGCTCTACCTGGCCAGCGACGATTCCGAGTTCGTCACCGGCACGCACATCGTGGTCGACGGCGGCATCACGATCGGCGGCCGCAGCGCCTGGGACCGCAACGCCCCCTCGCCGCTGCTGTCGGCCATGGGCATCACCCCCGAACAGGCCGAGCAGATGCGGGCGGCCATGGTGGCCGCCCAGGCTCAGTGAGCCTGATCGCGACCGGACGGGCGTTCGGCGCCCGGCTGACGCCGAACCTGCGCGGCGCGCTGTGGATGCTGGCTTCGGCGGTGCTGTTCACCGCCATGACCACCCTGATCAAGTATCTGGGCGCGGGCTATCCGGCGGCGCTCCAGACCTTCTACCGACAACTGGCCGGGGCGATCATCCTGGCGCCGCTGGTGGCCCGCGACTGGCGCGGCGCGCTGCGGACCACCCGGCCAGGCATCCTGATCTTCCGGTCCAGCGCCGGGGTGCTGGCGATGATCCTGGCTTTCTACGCCTATCAGGAACTGCCGCTAGCCGACGCCAACGCGCTGTCGTTCACCCGCTCTCTGTGGCTGGCGCCCCTGGCGGCGCTGGTCCTGCGCGAGCCTGTCGGTCCGCTGCGCATCGGCGCGGCCCTAGTCGGCTTCGTGGGGGTGCTGATCATGCTGAAGCCGGGCGCCGACGGCGCGGCCCATTGGCTGGGCTGGCCGCAGGCGGCGGCCCTGACCTCGGCGCTGCTGTTCGCCCTGACCATCACCGGCATGAAGGTGATGACCCGCGACCACTCGCCCTTCACCTTGCTGGTCTATGCGGCGGGGCTGGGCCTGATCTTCTCGATCCCGCCGGCCCTGTTCGTCTGGCGCTGGCCGAACCTGCCGGACCTGGGGCTGCTGGCCCTGATGGGCGTGATCGGCACCCTGACCCAGGGTTGCTACATCAAGGGCATGGAAGCGGGCGAGGCGGCGGTGATGGCGCCGATCGACTACACCCGCCTGGTGTTCGCGGTGATCGCCGGCTTGGTGCTCTTCCACGAAACACCCAGCCCGGCGGTGCTGACCGGCGCGGCGATCGTCGTGGCCTCAACCCTGTTCATCAGCTGGCGCGAGCATCAGCTGTGGCGACGCCGGGCCGGCCTCCTTTAAGATTGGCGTCCTTCAGAGTTCCGTGCGGCACCGCGCGTGGAGACGAAGCTGGGCGCGGCCAATGGCAAGCCGGATGGCGTCGTCGGTCGGGTCATGTTATGCTGCGCTGCATCATAGAGACGCGCAAACCGGTCGCTAAGCGCCGATGAGCAGGCGGATCGGTGGGGCGTCCCAACGATTGGGCGCAGGTTGGGGGCGACCACAACGCCTGCGACGCGTGGCAGTGATAAATAATCGGATTTTCTTTCACTGAGTAAAAACGCAAATTCTTACTCAAGCGAAATTGAATGAAGCGCAAACTTGACTGTAAGTGGTCACGTGTCTGGTATTGGCTAGCGTCACGCCGGCCGTCCCAACGCGTTGACTAAGAATTGCTCCCCAATTGAGCGAAGAGACATCAGGGAGAGAGGTTTTGGCTTCTTGCTGGCGTCGGCAGACAGATAAGGCTGGAGTGTTCGCAAACGCCGCATTATAGGGTTTGGCAAATCTTAACTAGGATCCGTCCCATGTCAGTGCGCTATCTAGGAGCCGTCGTCACTGGTTTGGCCTTGGCTATCGCGCCCATGGGTGCGCCTGCCGCCTTCGCTCAGACGCCGCC
>NZ_JBAPVS010000343.1:0-11173 GCF_049283275.1 Caulobacter sp.
ATTGGGGACACGCCGCAAGGGCATGTCCCCGGCTCGGGTCTTGCCCTTCAACGCCGCGCCCGGTAACGAACAGCCATGGCTTCGATCGGTTCTTCCGCGCCGCGATGGCGCAGCTTCTTCTGATCCGTTCCGCCGCGCTTTCGGCGCGGCTCGCGCTCCCTTGCTCGCTTTGGGCGCGCGTCCGCCATACCGCTTTCGACATCCAAGGCTGAAGCCATGACCGACCATACCCCCGTCCCCTATGCGGGCCCGACCCGCGTGCTCTCCGGCGTCCAGCCGTCCGGCGCCCTGCACTTGGGCAACTATCTGGGCGCCCTGGTGAAGTTCGCCCGGCTGCAGCACGAGATGGACACCTTCATCTTCGTTGCCGACCTGCACGCCATCACCGTCTGGCAGGACCCGGCCGCCCTGGCCCAGCAGACCCGCGAGATCACCGCGGCCTATCTGGCCGCGGGCCTGGACCCGGCCAAGGCCACGATCTTCCCGCAGTCGGCGGTGCGCGAGCATTCCGAGCTGGCCTGGATCTTCCAGTGCGTGGCCCGGCTGGGGTGGCTGGACCGCATGACCCAGTTCAAGGAGAAGAGCGGCAAGCACAAGGAGCGCTCGAGCGTGGGCCTCTACACCTATCCGGTGCTGCAGGCCGCCGACATCCTGGTCTACAAGGCCACCCACGTGCCGGTGGGCGAGGACCAGAAGCAGCACCTGGAGCTGACCCGCGATATCGCCGGCAAGTTCAACCACGACTACGGAACGCCCGCCTTCTTCCCGCAGCCCGAGCCGCTGATCCAGGGGCCTGGGGCGCGGATCATGTCCTTGCGCGACGGTTCGGCCAAGATGAGCAAGTCCGACCCGTCGGACTACAGCCGCATCAACCTGACCGACGATACAGATACCATCTCAGCTAAGGTTCGAAAGGCGAGAACCGACCCATTGCCGTTGCCTGAAACCTTGGAGGATTTGGCCGCTCGACCAGAGGCCGACAATCTCGTTGGCATCTTTGGGGCGCTTACAAATCAATCCAAGGCGGAGGTACTCGCCGAGTTCGGGGGAAAGGGTTTCGGCGTCTTCAAGCCGCAGCTCGAACACGCCCTCGTTATGGGCATTGGGCCTGTTCGCAAGGAGCTGATCCGGTACTTGGCCGATCCCGCCGAGATCGACCGTATCCTCAGGGCCGGTGCCGAGCGGGCCAGCGAGGTCGCCGCGCCGACCGTGGCCGAGGTGAAGAAGCTGGTCGGGTTCTGGGGGGCGTAGCGTTCAAGTGACGGGCGGTAGCAGATTCGCCGCTCGTCAAAGCTCTCGATACCGGCGTTTGACGGGTCCACAATATTCGAGTCGATTCAGACTCTTAGGTGCTGGACTCTGGCGGCGAAGCAGCTTTAACCAAAGTGTCAGGCGACGACTCGCGATCGTCGCCTGCATCTGGGCCGTCTTAACCGAAAGGTTGTTTCGGTCCGCAGCCCTGTTGGGGGCACCCGGAGGGGTCACACCTTTGGTGTGGCCCCTTCACCATTTGTTGGTTTCAACAACGAATTTGTTGCCAAAAGCACCAATGACCAACGCGTAGACTCTGCTCAGAATCGCGTCAACCTTTGTGATTAAGCTTAGGCATGCGAACGGCGTTCGCATCATCATCGTCAAAGGCGGCTCGGAATCCGCACCGGCAGGCTTTCATAGCCCTTCACGAAGCTGGAATAGACCCGCTTGGGTTCGCCCAGGACCTCGATCTTCGGGAAGCGCTTGAGGATCTCCTCCCAGACGATCCTCAGCTGCATCTCGGCCAGGCGGTTGCCGACACAGCGGTGGATGCCGAAGCCGAAGGACAGGTGGCGGCGGGGGTTCTCGCGGTCGATGATGAAGGCGTCGGGATTCTCGATCACCGTGTCGTCGCGGTTGCCCGACACGTACCACATCACGACCTTGTCGCCCTTGTGGATCTGCTTACCGCTCAGCTCGATGTCGGCCAGGGCCGTGCGGCGCATGTGGGCCAGGGGGGTCTGCCAGCGGATGATCTCCGAGACCATCGACGGGATCAGCTCGGGGTCGGCGCGCAGCTTGGCCTCCTGCTCCGGATTATTGGAGAGCGCGTAGAGGCCGCCGGTCAGGGAGTTGCGCGTGGTGTCGTTGCCGCCGACGATCAGCAGGATGACATTGCCCAGATACTCCATGGGCGGCATGTCGCGCGTGGCCTCGCCATGAGCCAGCATCGAGATCAGGTCGTCGCCGGGCTCGGTGGCGTTGACCCGCTCGTTCCACAGGTTGGTGAAATAGGCCAGGCATTCCAGCAACTCGGCGCGGCGGGCCTCCTCGCTCTCGACGATGCCGCTTTCGGGCGAGGCGGTGGCCACGTCCGACCAGCGGGTCAGCTTGCGGCGCTCCTCCCAGGGAAAGTCGAACAGGGTGGCCAGCATCTGGGTGGTCAGCTCGATCGAGACCCTGTCGACCCAGTCGAAGGGCTCGCCGATCGGCAGGTCGTCCAGGATCGTGCAGACCCGTTCGCGGATGATCCCCTCCAGGCGGGCCAGGTTCTGCGGCGAGACGATCGGACTGACGGTCTTGCGCTGGATGTCGTGCTTGGGCGGGTCCATGGCGATGAACATCGGCAGGACGAAGTCCTCGTCGAAGTCGCGGATGGTGATGCCGCCCAGATGCGCGTCGCTGGAGAACACCTGGTGGTTGGTGTCGACCGCCATGATGTCGTTGTACTTGGTGACCGACCAGTAGGGTCCGGTCTCCTCGTTGCCCTTGGACCAGTGGACCGGGTCTTCCTTCCGCAGGCGCTCGAAATAGGGCCACATGGCGTCGGCCTGGAACAGGGCCGGATCGGCGACGTGGTAGTCTTCCAGCGGAATGGACCAAGCCTTGGCGCGCGCGTCGTCGCCAAAATCGATAGAGCCGTCGCTCATCAAAGCCTCCCACGGACCGGTGTTTTTCGTATCACGCCAGAAAATGACGCCTGTGTCACTTTCTTTGTTGGGCCGGGACAGTCTTGCGCGAAGGGACCGCCGGGTCCATCTCTCCGGCATGTTCATCCAGACCGAAACCACGCCCAATCCCGAGGTCCTGAAGTTCCTGCCCGGCCGCGAAGTGCTGGGCGAGGGCGCGCGGGAGTTCAAGACGGCGGAGGAGGGCGACTCCTCGCCGCTGGCCGAAGCCCTGTTCCGCCTGGGCGACGTCAATCGCGTGTTCTTCGGTCCCGACTTCCTGACCGTGACCAAGGCCGAGGGCGCGGAATGGCCGCACCTGAAGGCGCCGATCCTGGCCGCCATCATGGACCACTTCACCAGCGGCCGGCCCCTGCTGCTGGACGCCGCGGAGAGCGGTCACGACAACGACGGCGTCTATGACGAGGAAACCTCGCAGATCGTCGCCGAGATCAAGGACCTGCTCGACACCCGCATCCGCCCGGCCGTGGCCCAGGACGGCGGCGACATCGTGTTCTCCAAGTTCGAGCCGGCCACCGGCGTGGTGTGGCTGCACATGCGCGGCGCCTGCTCGGGCTGCCCGTCCTCGTCGGCCACGCTGAAGGCGGGCGTCGAGAACATGCTCAAGCACTATGTGCCAGAAGTGACCCGGGTCGAGCAGACACTCTAGGGCGCGTCTCCGGCGTGCGCGCGGGGACAAGGGAATGCGCCCCAGGCGCCTTGTCAGCACCTTTGAGCGCCCTTATCGTAACTGTATAGGTTGCGATTATATCGCTTAGAAGGATCGCTTATGGCCAAGCTCGCCGACACGGCTCTCGACCAACTGTTCACGACGGCCCGCACCCGCAACGGCTGGAGCGACCAGTCCATCCCCGAGCCGGTGCTGCGCGAGCTGTACGACCTGGTGAAGTTCGGCCCGACCGCCGCCAACAGCACCCCGGCCCGCTTCGTCTTCGTGCAGAGCGACGCGGCCAAGGCCAAGCTGGCGGCCGTGTCGTCGGGCTCGAACGGGGCCAAGATCCTCAAGGCGCCGGTGACGGTGATCGTCGGCTACGACCTGGACTTCCCGCAGACCCTGGACAAGCTGTTCCCCAACGCGCCGGGGGCCAAGAACTGGTTCGGCGACCCCGTGGCCAAGGAATGGGGCGCGCTGCGCAACAGCTCGCTGCAGGGCGGTTACTTCATCCTGGCCGCCCGCGCCCTGGGGCTGGACGTCGGTCCGATGTCCGGCTTCGATAACGCCGCCGTCGACAAGGAATTCTTCGCCGGGACCAATATCAAGTCCAACTTCATCGTCTCGATCGGCTACGGCACCGAAGAGAACCTGTTCCCCCGCAATCCCCGCCTGGACTTCGAGGAAGCCGCGAAGATCGTCTAAAATAACGTGTCATCCCGGAAGCGACGCAGCCGCTATCCGGGACCGACGCCTGAGCGCCGCGTTCCGGGGCGGTCCCGGATCTTCGCGCTCCGCGCTCGTCCGGGATGACAGGAATTTTGTGCACCTGATGCACATGTCGGCGACCCGGTGCTAAAAGGCGCCCCATGACCCAGCGCCTCGCCCTGATCGCCGTCCCGTTGCTGCTGCTCGCCGCCTGCGGCCCCGCCAAGCAAGACGGCGCCGCCGCGCCGCCGGCCGCCTCGGGCTCGGAGATCCCCAAATCCGGACCGGTCGCCATCGCGGTCACGCCCTATGTCGGCGGACCGCTGCATGTCCGCGCCGACGGCGTGGGCCCGATCACCGGCGAGACGGCCTTCGACGAGGCGACGATCAAGGCCCTGTTCCCCAAGGCGGTGGTCAAGAGCGCCTTCATCCACGTCGGCGAGGGTCCGCCCGGCCCGATCCTGACCGTCGAGCAGGACAACGTCCCGCTGTTGGAGATCGGCAAGGACGCCGAGGGCGGCATCGGCGAGATTCGTCTGGCCGGCGGGCCTGTGCAAGGTCCCAAGGGCGAAGCCCTGCTGGCAAAGTGGGCCGATCTCGGCTTCGACATCGCCCAGTGCCGGGCCGGCGAGGGCCGCACCGTCAACCAGACGATCTGCGTGCGCCCCGAGGCGCCGACGGTGTCCTATGTGTTCGGCGTGCCGGGCTGGACCAAGGGCGGCCTGCCGCCGGTCGAGACCCTGAAGGCCAAGGGCCAGCTCAACGAATTCGTCTGGCGGCCGGCCGAGCAGGCGGCCGTCGGCGCGGCCTGATCCGATGGTCCGACGCCTGATCCTCGCCGCGTCGCTGCTGGCCCTGGCCGCCTGCGGCCCGGCCGACAAGCCGCAAGGCGCCAAGACCGCCGCCCCAGCGCCCGCCGTGGTGACGCGGCAGGACGCGTCCGGCGGCGTCGACCGCTTCACGCCGTACGCGGGCGGACTGCTGGCCCTGGACGAATTTTCGGTCGGCCCGCTCATGGCCCAGACCGAGTTTTCGCTCACCGCCATCCAGCCCAGGTTCCCCAAGGCGGTGGTCAAGACCGCCTTCCTGCACCAGGGCGCGGGCCAGCCGACGCCGATCATCACCGTCGAGCAGGGCGGCGGCGTGCTCGAGATCCAGGGCAATCCAGGCTCGACCACGGTCGGCGACATCCGGATCAGCGGCGGAACGCCGAAGGGGCCGCGCGGCGAGACCCTGATGATGAAATGGACCGACGCCGACATGGACTATCCGCGCTGCTGGATGGGCAAGGACCGCGACGTCCACGCGGTGATCTGCACCCAGCCCGGCGAACCGGTGCTGCGCTACGTGTTCGCCGTGCCCGGCTGGACGCGGGACGAGATGCCGCCCGAGACCGTGCTGCGGGACAAGGCGGTCCTGCGTGAATTCCTCTGGCGTGGAGGCGCGCCGACCCAATGATCCTGTCTATCGACACCTGCCTGGCCGCCAGCTCGGTCGCGATCCTGGACGGCGACATCGTTCGCGCCGCCCGCAGCGAGCCGATGACCCGCGGCCATCAGGAGCGCATCGCCGTCCTGGCCCGCGAGGTCGCGGCCGAGGCCGGGGTGAAGTTCGCCGACCTGACCCGCATCGCCGTCACCGTCGGCCCCGGCTCGTTCACCGGCCTGCGGGTGGGGCTGTCGTTCGCCAAGGGCCTGGCCACGGCCCTGTCGATCCCCTGCGTCGGGATCAACACCCTGGAAGCCCTGGCCGCTTCAGTGGAAGCGACCGGCCTAGTCGCCGGGGTGCTCGACGCCAAGATGGGCCAGGTCTATCTGCAGGTCTTCGACGGCGGAAAGCCGCTGATGGATCCCGACGCCCTGGAGGTCGAGGTCGCCGCCGCGCGCCTGGCCGAGCTCTATTCGGGCGGTCCGGCCACCCTGGTCGGTTCGGGCGCGCCGCTGATCGCCGACGCCGTGCCGCGGGCGACCGTGCTGACCCCGGCCTATGCCGATCCCGTCGCCGTCGCCCGCCAGGCCGCCGCCAAGCCGGCTCCGAGCCAATCGCCCCGGCCGCTGTATCTGCGCGCGCCCTATGCCGTGGCGCCGGCGGCATGATCCTGCGTCCTGTCGGGCTGGAAGCCTGCTTCACCCTGGCCGATCTGCACGACCAGGCCTTCGATCGGCCCTGGTCGGCCGAGGACTTCGAGACCCTGCTGAAAGGCCCAGGCGCCTTCGCCGTGCTGGGCGAGGCGGGTGACCCGGACGAGGCCAAGGGATTCATCCTGTGCCGCGCCGTCGCCGGGGAGGCCGAGATTCTCACCGTCGCCGTCGCCCCCGCCGCCCGCCGTCGCGGCTGGGGCGCGGCCCTGGTCGAGATGGCGGCCGGCGTCGCCAAGCAAGCGGGCGCCTTGGAGATGTTCCTGGAGGTCGCGGCCGACAATCTGGCGGCGATCAAGCTCTACGAAGCCACCGGTTTCGACCGCGTCGGCCTGAGAAAAGGCTATTATCCCCATCCCGATGGGGCCAAGGACGCGGTGGTGATGCGTCGGGCGCTTAACAGCTAGCGTTCAAGCCCCTATCTTGGCCGCGAATCTCGCCCGCGAATGTCGTTTGGGTTCATCTTTCCGGAGACGCCGCCGTGGATCGCCTCGAAAAGCTCTGCATCGAAAAGGGCATGCGCATGACCGACCAGCGTCGGGTCATCGCGCGGGTGTTGTCGTCGGCCACCGACCATCCGGACGTCGAGGAGCTGCACCGCCGCGCCCACGCCGTGGACCCGCACATCTCGATCGCCACGGTCTATCGGACGGTTCGCCTGTTCGAGGAGAGCGGCATCATCGAGCGCCACGACTTCCGCGACGGCCGCTCGCGCTACGAAGAGACCCCCGACCACCATCACGACCACCTGATCGACATGAAGACCGGCAAGGTCGTCGAGTTCGTGGACGAGGAGATCGAGGCCCTGCAGAACGCCATCGCGCGCAAGCTGGGCTACAAGCTGGTGGACCACCGGCTGGAGCTCTATGGGGTTCCGCTGGAGGAGTGATCCTCCCACTTGCCCCCACCTGACCGCTTCGCGGTCTGTCCGCCCCCATAGGGGGCGGAGGGCGGAAACGCGGCCTCTTCCCCCTATGGGGGAAGGAGGGCCGCAGGCCCGAAGGGGGCAAGGGTGTGACCTCCACGGCCTTGCGCGTTAACGCCCTCGCGCTCATAACGCCCCGCATGAGCGAGACCCCGCAAAAGCGCCTCTATATCAAGACCTACGGCTGTCAGATGAACGTCTATGACAGCGAACGCATGGCCGATGTCCTGCGGCCGCTGGGCTATGGGATCGTCGACGAGCCTGAAGGGGCTGATCTGGTGGTGCTCAACACCTGCCACATCCGCGAGAAGGCCACCGAGAAGGTCTATTCCGAGCTCGGCTACATCAAGCAGATGAAGACCCGCAAGGCGCTGGCCGGCGGCAAGATGACCATCGCCGTGGCCGGCTGCGTGGCCCAGGCCGAGGGCAAGGAGATCATGCATCGCCAGCCGGCGGTCGATCTGGTGGTCGGGCCCCAGGCCTATCACCAGCTGCCCGAGCTGATCGCCCGCGCCCACCGGGCCACCGGCGAGCGCCTGAGCGCCGACTTCGCCGCCGACGAGAAGTTCGACGCCCTGCCGGCCGAGCGCCAGGTCAACGGCGTCAGCGCCTTCCTGACCGTGCAGGAGGGTTGCGACAAGTTCTGCACCTTCTGCGTGGTGCCCTACACCCGGGGCGGAGAGTGGTCGCGGCCGCCGGAATCGATCGAGGACGAGGCCAAGCGCCTGGCCGACCAGGGCGTGCGCGAGGTCACCCTGCTGGGCCAGAACGTCAACGCCTATGACGGCGGCGGCTACACCCTGGCCAAGCTGGTGCGGCGCCTGGCCAAGATCCCCGGCCTGGACCGCATCCGCTACACCACCAGCCACCCGCGCGACATGGGTGACGATCTGATCGAAGCGCACGGCGAGCTGCCCGAGCTGATGCCCTATCTGCACCTGCCGGTGCAGGCCGGATCGGACAAGATCCTCAAGGCCATGAACCGCGACCACACGGCCGAGAGCTACGTCCGCCTGATCGAGAAGATCCGCGCCGCCCGGCCCGACATCGCCATGAGCGGCGATTTCATCGTCGGCTTCCCGGGCGAGCGCGACGGCGATTTCGAGAAGACCCTGGAGCTGGTCCGCGAGGTCGGCTTCGCTTCGGCCTTCTCGTTCAAATATTCGCGCCGCCCCGGCACGCCGGCCTCGGCCATGCCCGGCCAGGTGGACGAGGTGGTCAAGGCCGAGCGTCTGGATCGGCTCAACGCCCTGCTCGACGAGCAGCAGAAGGCCTTCAACGCCTTGCAGGTCGGCAAGGTCATGCCGGTGCTGTTCGAGAAAAAAGGTCGCAACCCCGGTCAAATCGTCGGCCGCAGCCCCTATCTACAGGCGGTGCACGCGGTGGGCCCCGACAGCCTGCTGGGCCAGATCGTTCCCGTCCGCATCGAGTCGTCGGCCAAGATGAGCCTGGGCGGCGTGCTCGAAAACCAATCCATCCTGGAGTCCGCTTGAGCCGTACGCCTGAGTTCCTGCCCCTGTCCGACACCGCCGTCCGCGCCGTTTCCGGCCCGAACGGCCGTCACGCCGCCCTGATCGAGGACGCCTTCAAGGTGCTCATCGAGACCCCCGGCGGCGGGGTGACGATCACCGGCGACGTCAAGGCGCGCTCCAGCGCCAAGCGGGCGATCCAGGCCCTGGCCCATCGCGCCGACGCCGATGACGAGGTGGTCGAGGCCGACGTGCGGGTGGCCGTGGGCGAGGCCCACAGCGCCGCCGGCCAGGCCTCGCCGCGGGCCGTGCGCAAGGGCTCGGTCTCGCCCAAGACCAAGGGCCAGGCCCGCTACATGGAAGCCATGGCCAGCCATCCTCTGTGCTTCGGCCTGGGTCCGGCCGGCACCGGCAAGACCTTCCTGGCCGTGGCCCAAGGAGCGGGCATGCTGCTGCGCGGCGAGGTCGATCGCCTGATCGTCACCCGTCCCGCCGTCGAGGCCGGCGAGAAGCTGGGCTTTCTTCCGGGCGACCTGAACGAAAAGGTCGATCCCTACATGGCGCCGGTCTGGGAGGCCCTGACCGACATCATGGGCGCCGATCAGCTGCGCCGTCGCCGCGAGAAGCTGGAGATCGAGGTCGCCCCGATCGCCTTCATGCGCGGCCGCACCCTGGCCCATGCCTTCGTCATCGTCGATGAGGCCCAGAACTGCTCGCGCCTGCAGATGAAGATGGTGCTGACCCGTCTGGGCGAGGGCGCGCGGATGGTGGTGACCGGCGACCCGACCCAGGTCGACCTGCTGAACCCCCGCGATTCCGGCCTGGCCCACGCGGTGTCGATCCTGGAAGGGGTCGAGGGCGTGGCGGTGTCGCGCTTCACCTCGGCCGACGTGGTGCGCCACCCGCTGGTCGAGCGCATCGTCAAGGCCTACGACGCCGACGCCCTGCAGACGACGACGCGCTGAATGACCATCACCGTCGACATCGAGATCGAGGACGAGGCCTGGACCAAGGCCGAGCCCGAGATCGAGGCCCTGGTCTGGCGCGCCGCCCAGGCGGTGCTGGACGCCCACGAGGACATCGAGGGCAACGGCATCGTCATCCTGCTGGCCGACGACGACAGCGTCCAGACGCTGAACCGCGACTTCCGCCAGAAGGACTATGCGACCAATGTCCTGTCCTTTCCCTCGCCCCCCAATCCCGAAGGTCAGATCGGCGACATCGCCCTGGCGTTCGGGGTCTGCCGGCGCGAAGCGATTGAGCAGGGCAAGCCGCTTGCGCATCATTTGCAACATCTGGTGGCGCACGGGGTGCTTCATCTCTTAGGATACGACCATCAGGACGACGTCGAGGCCGAGGCCATGGAGACGTTCGAGCGCGAGATTCTCGCGGGCTTGGACATTCCGGACCCCTATGCCGAACCGCCGTTCCCAGAGGGATAACCAAGCCAGGGCATGCCCAGCGACGACCAGAGTTCCCCGCCCGTCGGTTCGGCTCGCTTGAGCCGAGGCGTGCGGGCGTTCTTCCGCAAGATGCGCAAAGACCTGGCCGGCCGGGGCGCGCCGGGTCTGTCCGAGGCCACGCGCCCGGCCGACTCCACCCTGGTGCACGAGGTCGACATGGTCGACCAGGCCGAGGCCTTCCAGAGCCTGCGGGTGGCTGACGTGATGACCCCCCGCGCCGACATCGTGGCCGTCGAGGCGGGCGCGCCGTTCGAGGCGGTGGTGGCCCAGTTCACCGAGGCCGAGCATTCGCGGATGCCGATCTATCGCGAGACCCTGGACGACCCGGTGGGCGTGGTCCACGTCAAGGACGTGTTCCGCCTGCTGGCCAGCGACGGCAAGCGCCCGGCGCCGAGCGACCAGGTCCTGCACCGGCTGCGGCGCGAGGCGCTGTACGTGCCGGCCTCGATGCGGGCCGCCGATCTGCTGCTGCGCATGCGCACCAGCCGCATCCATATGGCCCTGGTCATCGACGAGTTCGGCGGCACCGACGGTCTGGTGACCATGGAGGACCTGATCGAGGCGGTGGTCGGCGAGATCGACGACGAGCATGACGACGCCCAGGTCTCCAACATCGTCGCCCGTCCCGGCGGCCTGTTCGAGGTCGACGCCCGCGCGCCGCTGGAAGACCTGGAGGCCGCCCTCGACCGCGACCTGGCGCCGCCGGACATGGAAGAGGATATCGACACCGTCGCCGGTCTGGTCGTGGCCCTGGCCGGCCGCGTGCCGCAGCGGGGCGAGGTGATCGCCCATCCCGCCGGCTTCGACCTGGAGGTCGTCGAGGCCGATCCGCGTCGCGTGCGGCGTGTGCGCGTGCGTCCGGCGGCCGTCGTGGAG
>NZ_JBAPVS010000344.1:0-22616 GCF_049283275.1 Caulobacter sp.
GCCCGCACAATGGTCCTCATCCTGAGCTTGTCGAAGGACGAGGGCCAGGCGCCGTGCCTGAAGGTCGATCGTCCCTACGGCGCCTTGCCCGTTTCGACATAGGCCGTCAGGCGGTCGAACTGCGCGCTCAGCACCTGGTCAACAGCCGGCGCGATCTTGTCGAGCCCGCCCTTCATGTAGCCGCCGACGTCGTAGGTCTGGGTCAGGGTGGTCTTGCCGTCCGCCTCCGACAGGGTCCAGCCCAGGTGACCGGCGGCGCCGGACGTCTGCAGCGGCCCCAGGGCGCCGAACAGCCGCAGGCCCTTGCCGGGCTGGGCGTAGACCACGGTCATGTGCATCACCGAGCCGCCGTTCGGCAGCTTCTCGCAGAAACAGCCGCCGGCCATCGGGGCCAGCGACAGGTTCGCCGCCGAACCTGACCAGGTGTGGTCCTTGCTCCACCATTGCGAAGGCTGGGACAGGGCCGCGTAGACCTTGTCGGCCGGGGCGTTCAGAACCGCCGTGCGCTTGACCTGGAAGCCGTTGGGTTGGGCGTCGGCGACCTCGGCGTGGGCGGTGGTCGTCAGGGCGAGCGCGGCGGCTGTGATCAGCAGGTGTTTCATGGGGTGGCCCCTCCCGGTTGGAGGAAGGGTGTCGTTCTGAAGACCAGCGTCAAGTGTTAGCCGCTGAAACCTAAGCCGCCTCGAACCGCAACGGCCCGCCCCAGAAGCTTTCCACCAAACCGTTCTGTGGGCCCGGCGCGCCGGTGGTCAGGAACTTGCGCGAGCCGCCGGTTCCGGGATCGAACTCCGGATGGCGCTGCAGGTAGAGCTCCAGGGCGTCGGCGGTCGAGGCCGGCTGGTGGATGACCGGCGTGCCGGCCGGCAAGGCGGCGCGGAAGATGTCGGCGATGATCTCGTAGTGGGTGCAGCCCAGCACTGCGCGGTCGGGATAGCGGCCGATGCGGGTCTTCAACGCCTGGACATAGCCCTCGACCGCCTTGGCCAGGTCCACGGCCCCCGCGTCGCCCTCGATCATCGGCACAAGGTCCGGGCAGGCCTGCGAGAAGACCGCGATGTCCTGTTTGCGCTTGTCGATCTCGATCTCGTAGACGCGCGAATTGGCCGTGCCCTGGGTCGAGAACACGCCCAGCACGTCCAGCTGCTCGACCTTGTCGCCACGCCGCTCGGCCTCGTGCTCCCAAGGCAGGCCGGTGGCGGCCTCGATGGTCGGGACGATGATGCCCAGCACGTTGATCGGCCGGCCCAGCGCCTTGCGGTAACCCGGCAGCCAGGTCTGCTGCAGGCGCCGCAGGGCGATCGCCGAAGCGGTGTTGCAGGCCAGGACCACCAGGCTGGCGCCGGTCTCGAACAGGCGCTCGCAGCCGGACCGGGTCAGGTCGACGACCTCCTCGCCCGGCCGCCCGCCATAGGGGGCGTGGGCCTGGTCGGCCAGATAGGTGAAGTCCGCCTGGGGCAGACGGTTCACGAGGGCGCGGTGGACCGTGAGGCCGCCCACGCCGGAATCGAAGACGCCGATGGACATGGATCTGGCTTACCCCGCCGCCGCCCGGCCGTCCACGCGGCCGGCTTGAGATTCTGGCGCCGACCCCGTGCAGGCCCGGCGCCGGCACGAACCGGTCCCGGCCCGACGGGCGCGCGAGAGATTCTGTCGTCGAATTCACGCTTCATGGGACGAATTCCGCACGAAAGCGCTTACCTACCAGCCTCGCGGCGCTCTAGGCTTCAGCTTCCCTTTCCCCGGAGACTCGCCCGTGAAGCGTCGTTCCTTCCTCGCCGCCGCCAGCGCGACCGCCCTGACGCCCATGATCGCCAAAGCCGCCACGCCGCCCGCCGCTTCTTCCGCTTCCGGCAACCCCCTGCTGGCCCCATGGACGGGCCCGCACGGCGGCCTGCCGCCGCTGGACAAGGTCAAGCCCGAGCTGTTCGCCGGCGCCTTCGAGACCGCCATGGCCGAACAGCGCCAGGAGATCTTCGCCCTGACGGCCAAGCGCATGGCGCCGACCTTCGAGGGCGTGATGGCGGCGTTTCAGGATTCCGGCCGCACCCTGAACCGGGTGGGCGCGCTGTTTGGGGTGTTCACCTCGACGATGAACGACGCGGCCATGCAGAAGGTCGAGGCCGAAAGCACGCCCAAGCTGGCGGCGTTCAGCGACGAGATCATCCAGAACGAGCAGCTGTTCTCCCGCATCAAGGCCGTCTACGACGCCCGCGAGACCTCGAACCTGACGCCCGAGCAGAAGCGTCTGACCTGGGTGACCTACAACAGCTTCGCGCGCCAGGGCGCGGCGCTGGACGCCGCCAAGAAGGCTCGCCTGGGCCAGATCAACCAGGCCCTGGCCAGCCTCTACACCAAGTTCAGCCAGAACGAGCTGGCCGACGAGGAGGGCTACACCCTGGAGTTGGCCGAGAGCGACCTGGCCGGCCTGCCGGAGTCGGTGAAGGCCGGCGCGGCGGCCGCCGCCGAGGAAAAGGGCCTGAAGGGCAAGTGGCTGATCACCAACACCCGCTCGTCCATGGAGCCTTTCCTGGTCTATTCCGACCGTCGCGACCTGCGCGAAAAGGGCTGGAAGCTGTGGGTGTCGCGCGGCGACAACAACGACGCCCACGACAACAAGGCGGTGATCACCGAGATTCTCAAGCTGCGGGCCGAGAAAGCCCAGCTGCTGGGCTTCGAAAGTTATGCCCACTGGATCACGGCCGACCAGATGGCCAAGACCCCGGACGCGGCCATGGACCTGATGATGCAGGTCTGGAAGCCGGCCGTGGCCCGGGTCCACGAGGAAGTGGCCGACATGCAGAAGGTGGCCGACGCTGAAGGCGCGACCTTCAAGATCGCCCCCTGGGACTATCGCCACTACGCCGAGAAGGTGCGCAAGGCGCGCTACGACCTCGACCAGAACGTGGTCAAACCCTACCTGCAGCTGGAGAAGCTGCGCGAGGCCATCCACTGGGCGGCCGGCCAGCTCTACGGCTTCACCTTCACCCAGATCGCCGACGTGCCGGTCTGCCACCCCGACGTGCGCGTCTGGGAGGTGACCAAGGGCGGCCAGCGCGTCGGTCTCTGGTACTTCGACCCCTACGCCCGGGCCGGCAAGCAGTCGGGGGCCTGGATGAGCGAGTACCGCACCCAGGAGAAGTTCAAGGGGGTGATCACCCCGATCGTCTCCAACAACTGCAACTTCGTGAAGGGCAAGCCCGGCGAGCCGGTGCTGATCTCGTGGGACGACGCCGTCACGATGTTCCACGAGTTCGGCCACGCCCTGCACGGCCTGAACTCGGACGTGACCTATCCCGCCCTGGCCGGCACCAACGTGGCCCGCGACTTCGTCGAGTTCCCCAGCCAGCTGAACGAGCACTGGCTGCCGACCAAGCCGGTGCTGAGCCAGTTCGCCATCCACTATCAGACCGGCAAGCCGATCCCGGCCGAGCTGGGGGCCAAGATCGAGAAGGCCAAGACCTTCAACCAGGGCTTCTCGACGGTCGAGTACCTGGCCTCGGCGATCTACGACATGAAGATCCACCTGGCGGCGAAAGGCCAGGCGATCGACCCGGCTGAATTCGAAAAGACGGCCCTGACCGAAATCGGCCTGCCGTCCGAGATCGTCATGCGCCACCGGCCCACCCAGTTCGGGCATATCTTCTCGGGCGACGGCTATTCGGCCGGCTACTACAACTATATCTGGGCCGACACCCTGACCGCCGACGCCGCGGAGGCCTTCGAGGAGGCGCCGGGCGGCTTCTACGACAAGGCCGTGGCCAAGCGGCTGCATGACGACATCATGAGCGTGGGCAACACCATCGAGGCGGGCGAGGCCTTCCGTCGCTTCCGCGGCCGCGACGTGAAGATCGGCGCCCTGATGCGCAACCGCGGCTTCCCGGTTCCGCCGGGGGCGTAGGCTGAGCGCAACGATTGGGGACAGGCGCATGCGCCTGTCCCCAGACACGTCGCCGATCCGACCGTTTTCAGATATATCTAAAAACACTCTTGACCAGATCTGATTCCGATATATCTATAATTCCGATATAACGAAACAGGATCTAAAACTCACATGTTTGGACGTCATCCCCACCACGGTCATCACGGCGGTCATCACGGCGCGCCGTTCGGCCGTCATCCGTTCGGCTTCCACGGCCATGAAGGCCATCACCGTCGCGGCGGCCGCATGGGCCGGTTCTTCGATCACGGCGACCTGCGCCTGGTCGTGCTGAAGCTGATCGCCGACAAGCCCAGCCACGGCTACGAGCTGATCAAGGCCGTCGAGACCGCCGCCGGCGGCGCCTACACTCCCAGCCCCGGCGTGATCTATCCGACCCTGACCCTGCTGGAAGAGCTGGGCTACGTCACCGCGGCCGACGCCAGCGGCGGCAAGAAGCTCTATACGATCACCGACGAGGGCCGGGCCTTCCTGGAGACCAACAACCAGCCGGTCCACGGCCTGTTCGCCCGCATGGCCGAGGCCGCCGCCCAGAGCGCCGCCTTCTCGCCGCAGATCATGCGGGCCCGCGAGAACCTCAAGACCGCCCTGCGCCTGAAGCTGACCTCCGGCTCGCTGACCCCCGAACAGGTCGCCGCGATCGCCAAGGTCATGGACGACGCGGCCGCCGCCATCGAAGGGGTCTAGCCCATGCAGAGCCACGCCCGCCTGAACACCGACCAGGGCGCGCGCTACATGATCCAGCTGGCCAAGCATTGGGGCCACAGGTTCGAGGCGACGTATGACGACGTCTCGGCCCTGATCCCGTTGCCGCTGGGGACCTGCAGCATGCTGTCCGACCCCGAGGGCCTGGACGTCACGATCGAGGCGGCCGACCTGGAGGCCCTGGCCAGGCTGGAGGATGTCGTCGCCGAACATCTGCTGCGCTTCGCCTTCCGCGAACCGATCAAGCGCCTTGGATGGACGCGCGCCTGGGAGGCCGGCCACATCGATCCGCCGGCCCTGCGGATCAACCGCGCCGCACTCTAGGTTGAGCGGCGTCACTTTTTCGAGATTGTCCGGAGACAGCCGATCAACCGCCTTGCGCGCATCCAGGAACGGGCGTTTCATCCAAAATAAGCTCCAGTAGAGAGCTTTGGAGGAAGCCATGGGTCATGTGGTTCGCGGCGCATCGTATCGCGCGCGACAGGGCGGCCGCCAGAGTCGTCTTGGCTGGTTCCTGCTGATTTCCGTCGCCAATCTCATACTTTGGACCGGCGTGATCGCCCTGATCGCGCGCGCGTCCTAAGGCAGGCCGCCGCGGGGCCGCAGCCCGAGGATCGACGCTCTCGCGAGCGATCCTCGGGCCGCGATCGCGTCAGTCCATCAGTCTCTTCGACAGATAGACATATTCCAGCGCCTGGCGGCGGGCGGTCTCGGCCAGGTTGGCGCTGGCCGCGTGGCCGCCGTCGATGTTCTCGTAGTACAGCACCGGATAGCCCAGCTCCTCCAGCCGCGCGGCCGCCTTGCGGGCGTGGGCGGGGTGGACCCGGTCGTCCTTGGTCGAGGTCTCGATGAACACCTCGGGATAGTTCCGGCCGGCCTTGAGATTGGAATAGGGGTCGTACCGGGCGATCACCGCCCGCTCGGACGGGATGGCCGGGTCGCCGTATTCGCCCACCCACGAGGCGCCGGCCCCGATCTGGGTGTAGCGGATCATGTCGAACAGCGGCACCTGCACGACGATGGCGTTGTAGAGCTCGGGCCGCTGGGTCAGGGCCACGCCCATCAGCAGGCCGCCGTTGCTGCCGCCCATGATCCCGAGGCGCCGTGGCGAGGTGATCTTGCGGGTGATCAGGTCCTGGGAGACGGCGAAGAAGTCGTCATAGACCTTCTGGCGGTTCTCCTTGAGCCCGGCGTTGTGCCAGGCGGGTCCAAACTCGCCGCCGCCCCGGATGTTGGCCACCACATAGGTCCCGCCGCGCTCCAGCCACAGCTTGCCCATCACCCCCGAATAGGCCGGGGTCATCGAGGCCTGGAAGCCGCCATAGGCGTAGAGCAGGGTCGGGGCCGAACCGTCGTATTTCACGCCCTTGGGCCGGACGACGAAGTAGGGGATCTTCACGCCGTCGGTGCTGGTCGCCTCGAACTGCTCGACCACATGGGTCGAGGCGTCGAAGCGAGCGGGCGAGGCCTTGACCTGCTCCAGCTTCAGCGAGGCCGCATCGGCCAGCCAGTAGGTCGAGGGCGTCAGATAGCCGGTGACGCTGAGGAACAATCGGTCGTCCTTCTGCGAGGCCGAGCCCAGGCCGATCGTCGAATTGCCTGGCAGGGCCAGCTTCTGGCTCGTCCAGCCTTTGGGTCCGTGGCTGTAGGCCACGGCCGCGCCGGTGACGTTGTCCAGCAGGCCGACCACCAGCTTGTCGCGGGTGGTGGTGACGCTCTCCACCGACTGCTTGGGGGTGGGGCGCAGGACCAGGGTCGCGGCCGCCTTGGCCGGATCGGCCTTGAAGGCGCTCAGGTCGAAGCTGAACAGATCGCCGCTCTTGAAGCCGCGTTCCGGCCAGTCCTGCTCCAGGGTGACGATCACCTGGCCGGCGACATAGCCCCGGACGCTGCTCTTCAGCGGCAGGGGCAGTCTCACCGCGCCCTGGTCGGTCAGCAGGTAGGTCTCGGTTTCGAAGAAGCTGACCGCGCGGCTGATCAGGGTGGCGGCGACCCGGCCGTCGGCTTCGGTCAGGGTGTAGGCCGAGGCCGCGACGTCGTCCGGCGCGCCCCGGAACACCTCCCTGGCCGAGGCCAGGGGCGCGCCGCGTTTCCACGCCTTGATCACATAGGCGTAGCCCGACTTGGTCACCTGGCCCGGCTCCCACTCGCGGGCCACCAGCAGGGTGTCGCGGTCAAGCCAGGCGACGTCCTGCTTGCCTTCGGGCAGCACGAAGCCGCCGTCCACGAAGCTCTTGGTCACGGTGTCGAACTCGCGGATCGTCACCGCGTCCTTGCCGCCGTCCGACAGGGTGAGCAGGCAGCGGGTCTCCTCGGGCGGCAGGCAGGCCGCGCCCTTGAACACCCAGTTGGCGCTCTCGGCCTTGGACAGGGCGTCGATGTCGAGGATCGTCTCCCATTGGGGCTGGGCGGTGCGGTAGCTCTCCATCGTCGTCGCGCGCCACACGCCGCGCACGTGCTCGGCGTCCTGCCAGAAGTTGCGCAAGGACCCGTCGCCGGCGAACGACACGGCGGGCACCCGGTCCTTGGCGTTGAGGATGGCCAGGGCCTGGTCTTCCAGCCCGGCATAGCGCGCGTCGCCCTGCAGCACGGCCAGGCTGCGGGTGTTCTGCGCCTTGGCCCAGGCCAGCGGCCGCTCGCCCTCGATCTCCTCCATCCACTTGTAGGGATCGTCCTTGCCCAGGTCAGCCAGCGGCGTGCGGGCTTGCGTGTCGGCGGCGGGGACGGGATCGGCGGCTTGGGCGGCTGTGGTCATGAGGCTCGTGGAGGCGAGGAGGGCGAGAAGCAGTCTACGCATCTGGGGATCCGGCGGCTGTCGTGACAGAGCAGCGCCCTTGGAAGCGCGCCTTTGACCTGGACGGTATCGCAAAAGACGTCGGGCGCCAGGCGGCGTCATCGTCGACTCAGTCGTTGTCGTTGGGGATGTTCAGCACCTGACCGCACGCCTTGCAGTGCACGGCGTCGGGATCGTGCCGCATCAGGCCGCAACAGGGGCAGGGGAAGTTCACCTTGTGCGGCCGCAGGATCGACTGGATCAGGCCGATGAACAGCGACACCCCGCCCAGCATCACCGCGATCGACAGCAGCTTGCCCCAGGCGCCTGGCAGGGTGACGTCGCCATAGCCGGTGGTGGTCAGGCTGGTGACGGTGAAATAGAGGGCGTCGACATAGCCGTTGATGCCCTCGTGCCGCCCGGCGAAGCTGGAATAGACGAAACCGGTGACCACGAAGATGAAGGTCACCAGGGTGGAGGCCGCGCGGGTGATCTGCTCCACCCGGGTGTCGTCATAGCGCCGGCCGACGGTGCGCCAGAAGAACTCGCTGTGGATCACGGTCCACAGCCGCAGCACCCGCAGGAAGCCGAAATTGAACAGCCAGGCGGGAAACAGCAGGGTGGCCAGGACGAACAGGTCCATCCAGACGATCGGCTTCTTCAGCCAGGCCTTGAGGTCGCCGTGGGCCACGGCGCGCGCCGCCAGGTCCAGGCCCAGGAACGCCGCCACGGCGTAGTCGACCAGATAGAAGGTCAGGCCGTGCTGGCGCATCAGCGGTGCGGCGATGAAGAAGGCGATGATCGCCAGGTCGATGACGATGATCCCATAGCGGAACCGCACCGCCGTGGGCGAGGCGCCGTGATAGAGCGCCCGCAGGCGGGCCCTCAGGCGTAGACCCCGTTCGTCACTGTCGCGATCGCCCACTCAAGCCCCTTCCGCACCGAAAAACCCGCGCCCAAATCGCCGCAGTTTGGTCCGACCTCTGACTCGGGCGAGGTTTTCCACTATATAGCCCGGACCATGAGCCGCACCTTTCTCAAGATGAACGGCCTCGGCAACGACTTCGTCGTGATCGAGACCCTGTCCCAGCCCTTCAATCCGACGGCTGAGGAAATCCGCGCCATCGCCAAACGAGGGGAGGGCGGGATCGGCTGCGACCAGGTCATCGCCATCGATCCGCCGCGCGCCGAGGGCGCCAGCGCCTATGTGCGGTTCTGGAATTCCGATGGCGAGGTGACCGGGGCCTGCGGTAACGGCACGCGCTGCGTGGCTTGGTTGCTGATGCAGTCTTCGGGCAAGACCGCCGTGGCCTTCGACACCGTGGCCGGCCGCCTGACGGGCCAGATGGCCGGCGACAAGCTGGTGACGGTCGATATGGGCCCGCCGGGCCTGGCGTGGGACCAGATCCCGCTCGCCGAAGAGATGGACACCACGGGCATCGAGCTGCAGGTCGGCCCGATCGATGCGCCGGACCTGCATACGCCCGGCTGCGTCTCGATGGGCAATCCGCACGTGGTGTTCTTCGTCGACGCGCCCGCCACCGATGAACTGGCGCGCGGCGCGGGCAGCCTGATCGAGCACCACCCGCTGTTCCCCGAAGGCGTCAATGTCGGTTTCGCCAACGTCGTGGCCCGCGACCACATCAAGTTGAAGGT
The DNA here is from genome assembly GCF_049283275.1 of Caulobacter sp. GTDB lineage: Bacteria > Pseudomonadota > Alphaproteobacteria > Caulobacterales > Caulobacteraceae > Caulobacter. The sequence goes on from NZ_JBAPVS010000344.1 coordinate 9,072, forward strand.
CTGGGAACGCGGCGCGGGCCTGACCGCCGCCTGCGGCACCGGCGCGTGCGCCGCCCAGGTGGCGGCCGTGCGCAAGGGCCTGACCAACCGCGTCGCCAAGGTCGAGTTCGAGAGCGGCGCCCTGACCATCGAATGGCGGGCCGGCGACGGCCACGTGATCATGACCGGCCCGATCACCCTGGAATTCACCGGCAAGCTGCCCGAGCGCGTCGCCGCATGACGATCCACCCCGCCATCGGGGCCGGCAAGACGGCCGTGATCACCGGCGCGGCCGACGGCATCGGCCTGGCGGCCGCCCAGGCCTTCGCAGGCTTAGGCATGAACGTCGTCATGGCCGACATCATGGGCCGGGCCCTGAAGAAGGCGGCCGACGCCATCGGCGAGGCGGCCCTGGCCGTGGAGACCGACGTCGCCGACCGCGCCGCCGTCCAGGCCCTGCGCGACGCCGCCGTTGAGAAGTTCGGCGCCGTGGACGTGCTGATGAACAACGCCGGGGTCGGCGGCGGGGGCGACGTCTTTTCGGGCGAGGACCCGTGGAAGCGCGTGCTCGACGTCAATCTGTGGGGCGTGATCAACGGCGTCCAGCTGATCGGCGAGGAGATGGCGGCCAGCGGCCGTCCGGGCCTGATCATCAACACCGGCTCCAAGCAGGGCATCACCCAGCCGCCGGGCGCCACCGCCTACAATGTCTCGAAGTCGGCGGTGAAGGCCTTGACGGAGGGCCTGGCCCACACCCTGCGCGAGATCGTCGACTGCCAGGTCGACGCCCGCCTGCTGATCCCCGGCTATGTCTTCACCGGCATGACCCGGCGCGGAACCGACAAGCCGGCCGCCGCCTGGACGCCGCAGCAGACCGTGCAGTTCATGCTGGACAGCATCGCGCGCGGCGACTTCTACATCCTGTGCCCCGACAACGACGTGCCGCGTTCGCTGGACGAGAAGCGCATGGCCTGGACCATGGGCGACGTCATCGAGAACCGCCCGGCCCTGTCGCGCTGGCATCCCGACTGGAAGGACGCCTTCGCGGCGTTCGTCGAAAAGCCGTGACCTACACCCTCATCTCCAGGCCCCCGAAGCCGGCCCCCGCTGCCAAGGCAGAGCGGGGCGAGGAAGGCGGTCCGGCGACCACGATGTCGGGGCCAGACGGCGTCGACGTCGTCACCTTCGGCTGCCGGCTGAACGCCTATGAGTCCGAGGCCATCCGGGCCCGAGCCTCGGCTGACGGCTTGTCGGACGCGGTGGTGTTCAACACCTGCGCGGTGACCAACGAGGCCGTGCGCCAGGCGCGCCAGGCGATCCGCAAGGCCCGCCGCGAGCGTCCCGACGCCCGGCTGATCGTCACCGGCTGCGCCGCCCAGATCGACCCCGCCGCCTTCGCCGCCATGCCCGAGGTCGACCTGGTGCTGGGCAACGCCGAGAAGGCCGCGCCGGGGGCCCTGCTCGACACCTCCACCCGCGTGCGGGTCAATGACATCATGTCGATCAAGGAGACCGCCGGCCACCTGATCGCCGGCCTCAAGGACCGCGCCCGGGCCTATGTCGAGGTCCAGAACGGCTGCGATCACCGCTGCACCTTCTGCATCATCCCGTATGGCCGGGGAAACTCGCGCTCGGCCCCGGCCGGCGAGGTCGTCGAGCAGGTCCGCCGCCTGTCGGCCGAGGGCTATAACGAGGTGGTGCTGACCGGCGTCGACGTCACCTCCTGGGGCGCGGACCTGCCGGGCGAGCCGACCCTGGGCCAACTGGTCGCCCGGATCCTCAAGCTGGTCCCCGACCTGCCGCGCCTGCGCCTGTCGTCGATCGACGCCGCGGAGATCGATCCGGACCTGTTCAAGCTGCTCGAGACCGAGCCGCGGCTGATGCCCTATCTGCATCTGTCCCTGCAGGCCGGCGACGACCTGATCCTCAAGCGCATGAAGCGCCGCCACAGCCGGGCCGACGCCTTGAAGCTGGTGGCCGAGGTGCGCCGCGTGCGCCCCGACACCGCCTTCGGCGCCGACCTGATCGCCGGCTTCCCGACCGAGACGGAAGAGGCGTTCGCCAACACCCTGAAGCTGGTCGAGGAGGCGGGCCTGGCCTTCCTCCATGTCTTCCCCTACAGCGCCCGCCCCGGCACGCCCGCCGCGCGGATGCCGCCGGTCAAGGGTCCGGTGATCAAGGACCGCGCCCGCCGCCTGCGCGAAGCGGGCCAGGCCGGGCTCGAACGCCACCTCCAGCGCCAGGTCGGCCGCACCCTGTCGGGCCTGGTCGAGCGCGAGGGCGTGGCCCGGGCCGAGGACTTCACCGAAATCGCCTTCGAAGGCGTCGCGCCCCAAGGCCAGATCGCCGCCTTCCGGGTGGTCGGCCACGACGGCGCTCGGGTGATCGCGGAGCTCGCCGCCTGGGGATGATCGGTCGTTATGTCCTGACGGCCGTCCTTGCCGCCGCCCTGCTGGTCGGGGAAGCGGCGGCCGCGCCGGACGTCCCGCCCACCGCCCTCCAGCCGATCGACCCGATCGCGTTCAGCGTCATGACCTACAACGTCGAAGGCCTGCCCTGGCCGGTGCGGTCGGGGCGCGGGTCCAAACTCAAGGCGATCGGCCGCGAACTGGCCTCTCTGCGCGAGAAGGGGCTCGAGCCCGATGTCGTCCTGCTGCAGGAGGGGTTCCGCGACGAGGTCGACGACCTGATCGAGCTCTCCGGCTATCCCTATGTCGCCAAGGGGCCGCGCAAGAAGCAGCGTGACGGCAGCCAACTGACCCGCGAGGACCGGCCGCGTTACAAGCGGGTGAAGTACCGCCGCAAGGGCGAGGGCTGGGGCAAGTGGGGCTCCAGCGGCCTGTGGGTGCTGAGCAACCACCCCATAAGATGGGTCAAGTCGCACGCCTACCACTACTGCGCGGGCCTGGACTGCCTGGCCAACAAGGGGGTGATGCTGGTCAGCCTCGACGTGCCGGGCCTGCCCGTCCCGGTCGAGATCGCCGACACCCATCTCAATTCCAAGGGCGCCTCGGGCGTGCCGCGCAATCGCAACCGCATCGCCCACCACCTGCAGGCCGCGGAGCTTAGCCAGTTCATGCAGACCGACCGAACGCCCGGCGCGCCCCTGATCGTCGGCGGCGACTTCAACGTCATGCACGCGCCCGACCGCTTCGACTATGTGATGCAGCGCTATCCGTTCGAGGTGGTCAGCCAGGTCTGCTTCCAGACGCCGGACAGCTGCGACGCCAAGATCTCGGCCGACGGCGACGCGCCCTGGCTCGACACCCAGGACCTGATCGGCTTCAAACAGGGCGACCGGGTGGCGATCCGGCCGGTGCGGGTGGAGGCCCGCTTTGACGGCTCGGCCACGGGCGGGCCCTTGCTGTCCGACCACGACGCCTATGAAGTGACCTTCCGCCTGACGCCGATCCCGGTCCTGCCGGTTCCGCCGCACGAGCCTTGAGGTTTGCGATGCCCGATCTTTCCCTGACCGGCGGCTGCCAGTGCGGCGCGGTGCGTTTTCGGGTCGAGAGCGAACCGAGGCGAGCGTCGATCTGCTGGTGCCGCATGTGCCAGAAGGCCTTCGCTGGCCCGTTCGGGGCCCTGGTCACGGTGAACGTCGCCGACCTGACCTGGACGCGCGGCGCGCCGGCCCGCTTCCAGAGCTCGGACGCCGTCCAGCGCGGCTTCTGCGCCGCCTGCGGCACGCCCCTGACCTTCGAATGGAGCGCCGACCAGATCGACCTGGCGGCCTTCGCCTTCGATGACCCGTCGCGGGTGGAACCGGACGTGCAGCTGGCCGTCGAGGGTCGCCCGGCTTGGATGGAGCATCTGGCCGACATGCCTGTGCGGCCGCCGATGGGGCCGTCAGGGGCGGTGGTCAGCCGGCAGCATCCGGATCACGAGACCTGAATCCCTTCTCCCGCGAGGGAAGAAGACCTAGACCTTCTCCTCGCCGCCCGCGAAGCCCGGCAGATGCCAGCCGAACTTGATCGCGCAGGCCCTCAGGCCGAAGGCGGCGCAGAAGCCGGCGATCCCGGCCGGCCAGAAGGCGACGTGCAGCAGGGTCAGTCCCGCGAACACGCCCGCGCCCAGCAGGGCCGCGGTGATGTAGATCTCGCGCCGTAGCAGGAGGTTTGGCTCCTCGGCCAACACGTCGCGGATCACGCCGCCGAAGGCGGTGGTCAGCACGCCCATGACCATGGCCGTGAACGGATGGACCCCCAGGCTCAGGGCCTTGGCCGTGCCCACCACGCAGTAGGCGGCCATGCCCAGGGCGTCCAGCCACAGCAGGGCGCGGAACCGCCAGCCGCGCTTGCCCAGCAGCCAGACCGCGACGGCCGCCGCCAGGCAGACCATCACGTAGCCGGGCCGTTGGATCCAGAACACCGGCGCGCCGATCAGCAGGTCGCGCAGCGTCCCGCCGCCCACCCCGGTGATGGCCGCGAAGAAGCCGAAGGTGATGATGTCGTGCTTGCGATGGGCGGCGGCCAGCGCGCCGGTCGCCCCGAATACGGCGACGGCGGCGTAATCCAGCCAGAATAGGGTGGTTGAAAGCGCGTCCATTGGCGTTTCATGCCACGTCCGCTAGAGCCTGTCCCAGGCTCTATCTTCGTAAAATCGGAGCGTGGCGGGCGCTGAAACCGCTCACACTTTCAGCTGCCACGCTCTAAAGGAACGCCATGAGCGAAAAGCCCGAGCAGAAAAAAGGCTGGTTCCAGCGCCTGACGTCCGGCCTGGCCCGGTCGTCCCAGGCGATGACCGAGCAGGTCACCGGCGTCTTCGTCAAGAAGCCGCTGGACCAGGAGCAATTGGACCAACTGGAGGAGATGCTGATCGAGGCCGATCTGGGTCCCCAGATCGCCGCGCGCATCACCGACGCCTTCGGCAAGGCGCGGTTCGGCAAGTCGTCGACCGAGGCCGAGGTCAAGGAAGCCCTGGCCGAACTGGTCGCCGCCGAGCTGACCGATCGCGAGGGCGTGTTCGACCCGCTGTCTGGCCCCAAGCCCTATGTGGTGCTGTTCATCGGCGTCAACGGCTCGGGCAAGACCACCACCCTGGGCAAGATCGCCTCGGACCTGACCCTCAACAAGAAGGCCAAGGTGCTGATCGCCGCCGGCGACACCTTCCGCGCCGCCGCCGTCGAGCAGCTGAAGGTCTGGGCCGACCGGGCCGGGGCCGACTTCATGTTCCGCCCCGCCGGCGCCGACGCCGCCGCCCTGGCCTACGAGGCCGTCGAGCGCGCCAAGGCCGAGGGCCACGACGTGGTGCTGATCGACACCGCCGGCCGCCTGCAGAACAAGCAGGGCCTGATGGACGAGCTGCTGAAGATCATCCGCGTGCTCAAGAAGGTCGATCCGGACGCCCCGCACGAGACCCTGCTGGTGCTGGACGCCACGGTCGGCCGCAATGCCCTGGCCCAGGAGAAGATCTTCGGCAACCAGGTCGGGGTATCGGGGATTGTCATGACCAAGCTGGACGGCACCGCGCGCGGCGGGGTGCTGGTGCCCGTGGCCCGCGCCTCGGACAGCCCGATCAAGCTGATCGGCGTCGGCGAGGGCGTCGATGACCTGCAACCGTTCGACGCGCGCGCCTTTTCGCGTTCGCTGGTGGGCCTGGAAGACTGAACATGACCGACACGCCCCCTACGTCCGAAGCCAAGAAGAACGCCGCCTGGGTGCGCACCGCCGTCGACTACGGCGCGCCGATCGCCTTCGCCGTGGCCTTCTTCACGACCAAGAACTTCCAGACCGCCACCTGGGTGCTGGTCGCCGCCTCGGGCCTGGCCCTGGTTCTAGGCTATGTGGTCGAGCGCCGCGTGGCGCTGCTGCCGCTGTTCTCCGGCGTGATGGCCCTGATCTTCGGGACCCTGGGCCTGGTGTTCCACAGCGACGTGTTCGTGAAGATCAAGGTGACGGTGGTCAATGCGGCCCTGGCCGTCTTCATGATCGGCGGCGTCATCGCCGGCCGTGCGCCGCTGAAGGCCCTGATGGGCGAAGCCGTGCACCTGCCCGACGCGGCCTGGCGCATCCTGACCCTGCGCTACGGCGGCTATTTCGCTTTCGCCGCCGCCGCCAACGAGCTGGTCCGCCTGACCCAGACCACGGATATGTGGGTCAAGTTCCGCATCGGCCTGCTGCCTCTGGCCCTGCTGTTCTCGCTCAGCCAGGTGCCCTTCATGATGAAGCACATCGCCAAGGGCGATGAAGCCAAGACTCCCGAGCCGCCCGACGCCGGGTTCTAGAAGCTCGCGCGCCAGACCAACCGACAGCCCACGGACCATCTGTCGTCAAACCGACGCGTAACCGTGGTACATAAAGGTCCGTCGACGGAAACGAGGGACGACGGACCATGGCCAAGACCAAGGGCGAGGCGAAGAGCGACAAGGGGACCGAGCACGGCGGGGCTTTGGCCCGGTCGCCCAGTCATCTCCTGCATCGGGTCCTGCAACTGGCCCTCGACATCTATGCCGAGGAAAGCGGATCGGGCGGGATCACCCAGCGCCAGTTCGCGGTGCTGGCGGCCGTGGCCGAAAACCAGGGCGTCACCCAGACGGGCCTGGTGCGCGCCACCGGCATCGACCGATCCACCTTGGCCGACATGGTCGCCCGGATGATCACCAAGGGCCACCTGGAGCGCCATCGCTCCGACCAGGACGCTCGCGCCAACACCGTCAGCCTGACCCCCGCCGGCGCCGCCGTGCTGGAGGAGAGCCGCCCCAAGGTGGCCATGGCCGACGCCCGCATCCTGGCCCTGCTGAAGCCCAGCAAGCGCGAGGGCTTCCTGGAGCTGCTGGCCGACATGGCCGTCACCGACGTCCACGCCGAGCCCGAGGTCAAGGCCAAGAAGGCCAAGGCCTCCAAGGCCGAAAAGCCCGCGCACGGCAAGAAGGACAAGAAGCCCAAGAAGGAAAAGGCGGCCAAGAAGGCGGCCTGACCCTCGTCAGGGAACGAACACCTGGCGGGTGTCCATCCGCACGTTGCGGGCGGCGCGACAGGCGTCCTGGGCAGCCCGATCGCGCTCTCGCATGAAGCTCAGCAGCAGCGATCGGCGCCGCGCGCCGGAGCGGTTGCGGGTCGCCCCATGCGGCAGGTCGGCGTCGAACACCAGGATGTCCCCCGCCTCGCCCGTCAGGATCAACGACAGGGTCTCGTCCGACTCGCCGCCCAGGTCGCCGGGGTCGAGAGGACGCGGAACCACGCGGGTGGCGCCGTTGTCGGGCCCATAGGGGTCGAGAAAGACCAGGGCGGCGACGGCGTTCACGCCGACGCCGTCGCGATGCAGCGGCTGATGGCCGCCGTCCAGCAGCGGCTCGCGGCCTTCGACCTGACCGAGAAAGAAGGGAGCGCCCAGCATCTGGCCTCCGGCCGCCAGCAGCGACGGCAATCGGCAGGTTCGCTGCACCACGGGATCCAGATCGACCAGAGCGTGACGCCAGCCGAGGCCTCGAGGCGCGGCCCATTGATCCTGGGTCCCCACACCGGCGTCGAAGGCGTCGCGCAGACCCTCGCGCCAGGCCTCGGGCACGGCGCCGCGCAGCAGCAGATAGCCGTCGCGGTCCAGGGCGGCGGCTTGCTCCGCCTCCAAAGGCTCGACCTTGGTGGGCGCCAGGAGATCGCTCATGGCGTCAGCCTAGCAACCGCGGACGGCTTTTGAAGGGGGAACCGGCGCCGGCGAGGATGGGCGCGCTCGACTCCGCCGCGAAACCCTTAGGCCTCCACCCTATGACGCTCTAGGATCACGCCACGCCGAAAGGACGGCTCGGCCCGCTGGATCTCCCTGGCGCGCGAGCGTCCGGGCAGGAGCCGCCATGGCCAAGGGTCAGAAGAAGTCCAACAAGGAAGTCCGCAAACCGAAGGCCGACAAGAAGGCCGCTCCGGTCTCGACCTCGCCGTTCATCGTCACGTCCGGGAAGAAGTAGGCGCACACCTGATCGCCCGCTCCGCGTCGGTGGAGCGGGCGGTGGGTCCTCGTCCCTGTGAAAGCCCCTGACGTGATCAAGCAGTATGGATGGTCCGATCCGCTGGCGCGGGCCTTCGAACCGCACGCCCGCGCAGGCCACCTTCCGGGGCGCGTCGTGGTCCAGCAGCGGAACGGATATCTGGTGGCCACCGACGAGGGCGAGCTGCCCGCCAAACCGTCGGGGCGCCTGCGCCACGAGGCGCGAGAGGCCGGCCACCCGGCCGTCGGCGATTGGGTGGCGCTGTCGGTGAACCGCGCCGAACGCACCGCCACCATTCACGCCATCCTGCCGCGCCGCACCGCCTTCGTGCGCCGGGCCGCCGACAGCACCCAGACGCCGCAGGTGGTCGCCGCCAATATCGACGTCGCGTTCATCGTCACCTCGATGAACGCCGACCTCAACCCGCGCCGGATCGAGCGCTATCTCGCCGCCGCCTGGCAAAGCGGCGCCCGCGCCGTGGTGGTGCTGACCAAGTCGGACCTCTGCGCCGAACCGTCGCTCCAAGCCGCCGAGCTGGAGGCTCTGGCGGCCGGCTGCCCCGTCGTCACGGTGTCGGCGCGGCAAGGCGTGGGGCTCGACGCCTTGCTGGCCCATCTGGCTCCGGGCGAGACCTGCGTGCTGATCGGCTCGTCCGGCGTGGGAAAGTCGACGCTGGTCAATGTGCTGCTGGGAGAGCAACGCATGGCGACCCAGGCGATCCGTGAAGCCGACGACCAGGGACGCCACACCACCAGCCACCGTGAGTTGGTCCTGCTGCCCGGCGGCGGGCTGATCATCGACACGCCCGGCATCCGCGAGGTTGGACTGATCGACGCCGACGAAGGCTTGAGCGTGGTGTTCGACGATATCGAGCGCTTGGCGCAGGCCTGCCGGTTCAACAATTGCGGCCACGCCAACGAACCCGGCTGCGCGGTGCGCGGCGCATTGCGCAGCGGGGCCCTGGACCCCGATCGCTGGGAGCATTTCCAAAAGCTTGGGCTTGAACTGGCCGCCGTGGACGACAAGGCCGATCGCGCGGCCAAGGACGCCGAGCGCCGCCGCCTGGGCGGGCTTCAGAAGAAATACCGCGCCACGAAGAAGAACGACCGAGGCGCCGACTGACCTTCCGGCGCTCGGCGGCTCCACGCCGTCGCGGGAGGTATTTTCAGAATGTAGCCCGCGCCTCCGGACAAACCGGGCTAGGTGGAAGATCCCCATTCAAGAGAGACGCCAATGCCCGCTTTCACCATCGTCACCACCAGTGCGACCCAAGGCAGCGACGGGGCGGAGGTGAGCACGCTTGCCGACGAGTTCGTCAACGAGAGCGAAGCGCTGGGCTATTCGCGCCGCATGGCTGAAGAGATGGTCGAGCTCGCCCACCAGCTCGCGCTGGATTTCGACTACAGCACCGTCGGCCTCTACGAAGGCGACCTGATCGACGAGGAACTCGATCCGTCGCATTCCGCCTTCATGGGCGCGTGGGTGCTGGACGAGGAGGGCGTCTCGTTCATCCCGGCGGACGAATTTCGCGAAGGCGCGACGGACACCGAGCTTTCCGTGTCGTGACGCCCGGCGGCCGCCTGTCGGCGCCGCCTCAAACGCAAACCGCCCGCCTCGCGTCGGCGAGGCGGGCGGCTGTGCGCTGGAGATCAGCGAACGCTTAGGCGGGCTGGTGCACGCCGGCTTCGTTCAGCCATTCCAGGATCTTGGCCTTGGGCATGGCGCCGACCTTCATCGAGGCCATCTGGCCGCCGCGGAACAGCATCATGGTCGGGATGCCGCGCACGCCGTAGCGCGACGGGGTGGTGGGGCTGTCCTCGATATTGACCTTGGCCACGGTGACGTGGTCAGCCAGTTCCTCGGAGATCTGCTCCAGGGCCGGGGCGATCTGCTTACAGGGGCCGCACCATTCGGCCCAGAAATCGACCAGGACCGGCTTGTCGGCCTGCAGGACGTCCTTTTCGAAGGACTCGTCGGTCACCGTCACGGTGCTCATCGTCTGGCTCCATCTGCGCCCGGAGGATCGGGGCGCGCTAGAAAACTGTGTGGGCTGGGGATTCGCTCCCCATCTTGCAGCAAGATTTAGGGACCCGCGCGCCCCTCGGCAATGATCTAGAACAGCCGGGCCAGGGCGGCGGCCATCACCTTTTCTGGAACCGCCATGAGTTTGGGGCCGTCCGTCCACACGATCGCGGCCTCGATCGGGCGGTCGGGAAACACTTCGGACAGCACGGCGGCATAGACCGCCATCTGCGACAGATAGGCCGGATCGGCGTTTTCGATGCGGTCGGGCGAGGGGCGGTTGGTCTTGTAGTCGACCACCAGGATGCGGCCCTCCGTGACCACCAGACGGTCGACCCGGCCCGAAATCCTCAGCTCCAACGGCAGGCCGCGCGCGCCGCCGGCCACCGAGACCTCGGCCCGCGAGCCGGGACCGAACACCGCGGCGAACCGGGGGTCTTCCAGCACACCGAAAGCCGCGGCGGCCATTTCGGCGCGCGGGTCGTCGGTCAGGTCGCGCTCGGCGGCCAGCAGGCGGGCGGCGGCCTTCCTGCGGCCCACGGGCTCAATGTCCGGGAGAAGCTGCAACAGCCGGTGGATGATCTCGCCGCGCCGATAGCGGCCCAGGCCCGACACCGCCGCCAGCGGCGAGGGTGCGCTGCCCCGGGCCTCGTCCTCCAGGGTGGACGGTGCGGCATAGCGGGCGGCGGGCGTCTCGGGCGCGGCCGGGGCCAGGGTCCAGGCGGGCGTGGGGACGAGGGTTTGGGCGAGGCGCGGCGCTGGGGCGTCGGCGCGCATCGGATCGGGGCCGAAGCGCTTGCGCCCGTCGTCGGAGATTTCGCGCACGCCGGGTTCGATGTCGGCATGGGCGAAGGCGGCCTGGGCGGCGGCGTACCAGCCGCCGACATTCTCGTCCTTGGTCCGCGCGTCGATGCGGCCGCACAGGATCAGTCGATCCCGCGCCCGGGTCAGGGCCACGTAGTAGAGGCGCAGGGCCTCCTCGTCGTCCTTCTTCTGGCGGCGCTCGCGGGCCATCGCACTGGCTTCGCAGTCATTGGCCTTGGAGGCGCACCACAGGAAGCCGCCGCCTTGCGTCTGCATCAGCGGCGAGCCGCGCGCCCCGCCCTTCATCGTCGTTTCGGGCAGGAAGACGATCGGCGCCTCCAGGCCCTTGGCGCCGTGGGCGGTCATCACCCGCACCTCCTGGCGCGCGCCCTCCATCTCGCGCTTGACCACGATGTCCAGGCTGGCGAAGTCGGCGACCAGGGCCTCCAGGTCGCGCACCCCGCGCTGCTCGGCGGCCAGGATCTGGGCCAGGAACTCGTCCAGGGCCTCGGCGGCCTCCTGGCCCAGGCGGGTCAGGACCTTGGCGCGATTGGAGCGGACCGTGTCGTCCACCCGGCCCAGCAGCAGGGCGTAGAACTCGAACGGCTGCTTGCGGCGGCTCTCCGCGACGGCCCAGCGCAGCAGGTCGCGGGCGGCGCTCCACAGGGGCTGCTCGCCGGCCCGCGCGTTGACCGCCTGCCACAGCGTGCCCGGCCGGCTCTTGGCCAGGGCGTAGAGATCGTCATCCGACAGGCCGCAGAACGGGCTCTTCAGCAGGGCCGCCAGGGTCAGGTCGTCGTCGGGGAACAGGCAGAACCGGCCCAGGGCCAGCAGGTCGTCGAACACGATGTGCGCCGACAGGCTCAGGCGGTCGGCCCCGGCCACCGGCACGCCGCGCCGCTTCAGGGCCCGCAGCACCTCCTCGAACAGCGCCTTGCGCCGACGCACCAACACCAGGATGTCGCCGGGATGGGCCGGCCGCCACTGCTTGGTCTCCTTGTCGAACACCGCATCGCCGCGGGCGATCAGGGCCTGGATCTCGACGGCGATCTTCTCGGCCAGGCGGCGGTTGGCGCCGTGCTCGCTTTCGGCGTCCAGCGGCGCGTCCCAGGCCTCGCGCTCCTCGCCGGGCAGCTCGCGCTCCAGCGGCCAAAGGTCCACGCAGCCCTTGTGATCGACGCGGAACGGCTGGTGGCGGACCACGTCCTCGCCGGCCGGGGCCGGCACGCCCGATCGGGTCTCGGGGGCCGAGAACAGGGCGTCGACGAAGCTCAGCACCTCCACGGTCGAGCGGTACGACATGGTCAGGGGCACGGCCTTGCCGATCCGGTCGGCGGCGGTGATCTGGGCGATATAGCCTTGGGTCTCGGCCAGCAGCCGCTGGGGATCGGCGCCCTGGAACGAATAGATCGACTGCTTCTCGTCGCCGACCACGAACAGGGTGCGGGCGTCTTCACCCTTGTGCTGGGCCCTCCAGCGCACCGCGCCTTCGCCAGCGAAGAAGTCCGAGGTCAGGGCCCGCAGGATCGCCCATTGCTCGGGGGCGGTGTCCTGGGCTTCGTCCAGCAGGATGTGGTCGATGCCGCCGTCCAGCTTGTACAGCACCCAGGCCGCGTCGACCTTTTCGGTCAGCAGCACCTTGGTCTTGTCGATCAGGTCGGCGAAGTCCAGCGCGCCCCGGGCGTCCTTCTCGATCTGGTGCGAGGTGACGTAGAGCGCCGCCAGGCGCAGGGCGTCGGCGCTGTCCTCGGCCACGCGGGCGGCGCGCAGCCACTCGCGGGCCTCGGCGAGGCGCTCCTGCTCGGCCAGCAGGCGGGTGCGCAGGTCTTCACGACTCTTCAGGCCCGAGGTCTTGGCCGGCCAGGTCGCGGGCGTACCGGCCCCCTTCTCGGTGAACAGCGCCGCCAGGGCCTGGTCGAGGTCGGCGTCCGGGTCCGTGGCCACGGCCCGAAGTTGGCCGGCGCATTTGATGTCGGTCTTGGTCCCGTTCAGCAGCACATCGGCCACCGAACGCCACAGGTCGCGGTCCAGCTCGGCCATCGCCTCGGCCGCGACGTCCTCGACGCTGCTGGCCCCATAGTGGAAGCCGCAGACCTTCCAGACGTCCTCGACCGCGCCCTGCAGGCCGCCCACCCGTTCCAGATAGTCGCCGATCGCTCCGCGCTGGGTCTCGAAGGTGGCGAACATCGCCTCGAAGCTGGCGAAGTCGAGCGCCACCGAGAACCGGGCATAGGCCTGGGCGTAGGCGTCGTCATGGTCGGTGACATAGGTCGCCACCTGCCGCAGGGCGCCCTGGGCGATGGCGGCCGAGGCGCTGTCGTCCATCACCTGGAAGCCGGGCGAGACACCGGCCTCCAACGGAAAGCGCCGCAGCAGCTTCTCGCAGAAGGCATGGATGGTCTGGATCTTCAGCCCGCCCGGCGTCTCCAGCGCCTTGGCGAACAGGCCCCGCGCTTCGGATAGATCGCGGTGGCTGAAGCCGGCCGGGTCACGGCCCTCCAGAGCGCCTAGCTGCTCGCGCAGCTTGACGTCGGGGGTGACGCACCACTCGCCCAGCCGCTCGAACAGCCGCCGCTGCATCTCGGCGGCGGCGGCCTTGGTGTAGGTCACGCACAGGATCGCCTCGGGCGACGAGCCGGCCAGCAGCAGGCGCGCGACCCGATCGATCAGGGTCTTGGTCTTGCCCGAGCCGGCATTGGCCGTGACGAAGGCCGAGATGGCCGGGTCGGCGGCGATGCGCTGGGGGTCGGGGGGCAGGGTCAGAGCGTCGGACATCAAGATCCTCCCCCTCTGGGGGAGGTGTCGCGGAGCGACGG
>NZ_JBAPVS010000345.1:0-6148 GCF_049283275.1 Caulobacter sp.
ATCCAGTCCTGGCGGGTGATCGCCAGAGCGGCCAGCGGCGTGGCGACGGCGGCCAGGGCGGCGACGGTCAGGGCCACCGTCAGGGGGCGGCGGCGAGCGGAGGTGTTCGTCATGATGCAGGCGATCCTCGTCTTCAGCGTTCGGGCGTCGGCGGCCATAGCGGTCGCGGCGATGCGGAGGGGATGGCGCGGAGGGATGGGCTGGGCGGCCAGGCTGACCAGGGTCTTGGCGTAGAGGGTGCGATCGACGGTCTCGAGGGCGAGGGCGTCGGCGGCCTCTTCCGAGCGCTCGGCCAGGGCGGCGTGAAGGCGCCAGACCAGCGGATTGAACCAGAACATCGCCAGGGCCAGCCGGGACAGCACCAGGAAGATCCAGTCCTGACGCCGCAGGTGGGCCATTTCGTGGGCCAGGACGGCAGGGGCGGCCCGAGGCTCGGCCAGGCTGGCCGGGTCGAGGAGGACGAAGCCCGGCGGGACGCCCCAGCTGAGCGGGCCGGCGATCCGGTCGCTGCACACCAGGCCGGGGCGGTCTTCCGGTGACAGGGTTTTCAGCGGCGCCAGCCAGTCGGGGCAGTCCACCGCGCGTCCCCGGCGGGTCCAGCGGTTCAGGATGTGCAGCCCCACCAGCAGCCGGCCGACGACGGCGGCGAAGCCCAGCAGCCACAGGCCGCCGACCAGGTCGGGCGTCAGGTTGAGCGAAGGCCAGGCCTGCAAGCCCGACGCCGCCAGGCTCGCGACGGCGGCGGGCGCGTCCGGTGAAGCCACGGCGAGCGGCGCGACGGGCGCCGACGCGGGCAACAGGGCCAGGTTCATCGCCGGCAGCCTGTTCATGATGACCGGCAAGGCCAGCAGCAGGCAGACCGTGGCGCGCAGGATGTCGACCCGCTCGATCGGGCGCCGGGTCAGGAACCGGGCGCAGGCCAAGCCGGCGCCGGCGACGAGGCTGGACTTGACCAGCAGGGACAGGAGCAGGGCCCAGGTCATGGCTTGCGCGCCCCGGCCCCGGTCACGGCTTTGTCGATGGCCTGCTCCAGGGCGGCTGCCTCCTCAGGGGTCAGGCGCTGGCCAAGGCCCAGCAGGGCGGTGGCGGCGCTGGCCGCCGAGCCGGCGAAGAAGGTGTCGATCATCCGTTTCAGGGCGCCGGCCGCCACCGTCTCCGTCCGCTGGACGGGGCTGTACAGAAAGCCGTCTGGCCCGGCCGTGCGCTCGACCAGGCCCTTGGCCTCAAGGCGCGAGAGCATGGTGCGCACGGCCGAGTCGCTGAGCGGATCGGACAGGGCGCCGCGGACGCCGGCGGCCGTGCCGGTTTCCAGGCGGCACAGGGTCTCGAAGACTTCACGTTCGCGTCGGGGCAGGGATTCGATCACGGCGGCCTCGCGATGGAAGGTGGCGCTACAGGTGTAGCGTTACATGTGTAGTGAGGGAGGCGAAGTGAATTCGCCGTAATCTGGGGCTTCTCCACGCGCCGCCGTCGGACCGCCCCACGTTCGCCCCGCCAAAGCCAAGATCCGGCGCGATGGCTGGACCATGAGCCCGCGCGCCCGCCTGCTGACCCTCGTCGCCGTCCTCGGCCTGGCCTTCGCCGGGCTCACCCAGGCCTCGGTCGCGCCGCGCCTGATCGAGACGCCGACCGCCGCGCCCGGCGACGCCCTGGCCGTGCTCTATTCCGGCGACGGCGGTTGGGGCCCGCTGGATCGCGGCGTCGCCAAGGTGCTGGCCCGCGACGGGATCCCCGTGCTGGGCGTCAACTCGCTGCGCTATTTCCTGAACAGGCGCCCCGCCCAGGCCGTGGCGGACGACCTGGCCGAGCAGCTGCGGCGCCATCAGGCGCGGTGGGGCCGCCAGAAGATCGTGCTGGTCGGCTATTCGTTCGGAGCCGACGCCCTGCCGGCCATCGTGCCGCTGCTGCCCGCCGACCTGCGCGGCCAGATCCGGAGCGTGGTGCTGATCGGCGTTGGTCCCATCGGCGACTTGGCCTTCCATCCCGCCAGCTGGCTGAACCGGCCCGCGGCCGACTCCTTTCCCGTGGCTCCGGCGGTCGAGGCGTTGAAGGGGCTGCCGATGACCTGCATCTACGGCGACAAGGAGCGGCTGGACATCTGTCCCAGGCTGCCGGCGACCACGATCCGCCAGGTCAGGCTGGCTGGCGGCCACCATTTCGACGGCGACTATGCGGGACTGGGCGAGGCGGTGCTGAAGGCCGCCACGCTCTAGGTCACCGGCGCCCGCGCACATCCGCGTGAGCACATCGTGACGGAGCCATGCCGCATCGCCGGGGATCGAAACCCCGCCAACGCGCGTTTCTAAGGCCTGTAGACATCGGAGAGGGCCTTCTTGCCATGACCGCGTTCGGGTCAGTCGTTCGGCATGCGCCGAGCGAATTGCCGCCACCCCCAGTCGCCTTGCCGCATCACGCGGCGTTGTTTCTCGATCTTGACGGAACCCTGGCCCCGATCATGCCCCGACCTGACCAGGTCGGGCCCGATGCGCGCCGCGCGGCGCTGCTCGACGATCTGACGCGGGCGTTGGGCGGTCGGCTGGCGGTGGTTAGCGGACGTGCGCTGGAAGACCTGGATCGCATCCTGGAAGGGCGCGTGATCTCGATCGCCGCCGTGCACGGCCTGGTGCGTCGCGGCGCCCATGGCGTCGACAGCGCCAAGCCCCATCCTGACCTCGACCACGCCCGCGAGGTGCTGCGCGATCTGGCGCGCAGCGACAAGGGCCTGCTGTTCGAGGACAAGACCCTCAGCGTGGCTCTGCACTATCGCAACGTGCCCTCGGCCGCCGAGGCGGTGATCGAGGCGGCCGAGCGCTTGGCCCAGGGTTCGCAACTGGTGCTGCAACTTGGCGACATGGTGGCCGAACTGCGCACGCCGGGCCAGGACAAGGGCCGGTCGGTTTCGGCCTTCCTGCGCGAGGCGCCCTTCGACGGCGCCACTCCCGTGTTCATCGGCGACGACCTGACCGACGAGGACGGCTTCGCCGCCGCCGTCCGTCTGGGCGGCTACGGCGTGCTGGTCGGTCCCGAGCGTCCTACCCAGGCGGCCTATCGCCTCAACGACTGCGACGCCGTCCTGGACTGGCTCAACAGCGGCGTGAAGGCCCTGGGCGGGAGGACCGCCGCATGAGCCGCCTGATAGTCGTCTCCAACCGGGTCAACCCGCCGACGGGCAAGGGCGAGGAGAGCGTCGGCGGCCTGGCCATGGCCCTGGCCGCGGCTCTGCGCGAATATTCCGGCATCTGGTTCGGCTGGAGCGGCAAGACCACCCTCGAGTTCACCGGCCAGCTGAACGTCCAGAAGGCCGACGGCGTCACGGTCGCGACCGTCGATCTGGAGGAGGGGGACTACCAGGAATATTACAACGGCTACGCCAACAAGACCCTGTGGCCGCTGTTTCACTATCGCGTCGATCTGACCGCCTATGACCGTTCGTTCGGCGAGGGCTATGACCGGGTCAACAAGCGGTTCGCCGAGACCCTTTTGCCGTTGATCGAGCCGGACGACGTGATCTGGGTGCACGACTACCACCTGATCCCGATGGCGCGGGAGCTGCGGCGGCTGGGCGTGACCAACCGCATCGGCTTCTTCCTGCACATCCCCTGGCCGGCCCACCAGCTGGTCGTGACCCTGCCGCGCCACCGGCCGCTGGTCGAGGCGATGTTCCACTACGACCTGATCGGTTTCCAGACCGAGGAAAGCGTCCAGGCCTTCGAGGGCTATGTGTTCAACGAGGTGGGAGGCGAGCGGACCGAAGACGGCCGGCTGAGCGCCTTCGGCCTCACGACCCAGGCGGGCGCCTTCCCGATCGGCATCGACGCCGAGGACTTCGCCCGCATCAAGGACAGCCCGCGCGCCCTGCGCGTCTACGATCGGCTGATGGCCCACAGCGTGTTCCGCAAGATGGTCGTCGGCGTCGACCGCCTCGACTATTCCAAGGGGCTGGAGGAACGGCTGATCGGCTTCGAGAAGTTCCTGCGCGACAATCCCGACGCTCGCCGCGAGGTGCTGCTGCTGCAGATCGCCCCGTTGTCGCGCGACGAGGTCGAGGCCTATCAGGACCTGCGCGCGCGCCTGGACGGCCTGATCGGCCGGATCAACGGCGCCTATGCCGACATGGACTACAACCCCATCCGCTACCTCAATCGCAGCTATCGTCGCGACGAGCTGGCCGGGGTCTATCGCGCTTCCAAGGCCGCGCTGGTCACGCCTCTGCGCGACGGCATGAACCTGGTGGCCAAGGAATATATCGCCTCCCAGACGCCCGAGGACCCGGGCGTGCTGATCCTGTCGCGCTTCGCCGGCGCCGCGCGGCAGCTGAAGGAGGCGCTGATCATCAATCCCAACAGCCCCGAAGAGATTTCTGACGCCCTGACCCGGGCCCTGAACATGGACCTGGGCGAGCGCAAGCGGCGGTTCGAGAGCCTGATCGACAACGTCACCCGTCAGGACGTCACCGCCTGGCGCGACGACTTCGTGGCCCAGCTGCGCGAGCCGACCCCCGCCCTTCAACAGCCCGTTCACAAGGTTGCTCCAGCGCTGACCGTGCGAGCCGGGGGAAGGAGCTAGCCATGGCCGCGCGTCCCACCTGGCAAGGCCATCTGCGCCTGTCGCTCGTCACCTGTCCGGTGGCGATGTACACGGCCGTCAGCCCCGGCGGCGAGGTGCGGTTCAACCTGCTGCACCCCAAGACCCACAACCGCATCAAGATGATCGCCACCGACCCTGACCTGGGGCCGGTCGATCGCGCCGACCTGGTCAAGGGCTATGAGTACGAGAAGGACCACTATGTGATCCTGACGCCGGAGGAGATCGAGAGCGTGCGGCTGGAAAGCACCCGCACCATCGACATCGAGCGGTTCGTCGACGCCGACGACATCGACCGGCTCTACTGGGACAACCCCTATTTCCTGGTGCCCGACGGCAAGCTGGCGGTCGACGCCTACACGGTGATCCGCGACGCCATGGCCGGGGCGGGCAAGATCGCCCTGGGCCGGGTGGTCATGCACACCCGCGAGCGGTTGCTGGCCATCGAGCCGCGCGACAACGGCCTGATCGCCTACACCCTGCGCAGCCACGACGAGGTGCGCGACGCGGCCGAACTGTTCGACGACATCCCCGACCGCAAGGCCGACCCCCAGATGGTGGCCATCGCCGAAAAGATCATCGAGCAACAGGAAGGCCCGTTCGATCCCAGCCAGTTCAAGGACCGCTACGAGGACGCGCTGCGGGCCCTGATCAGGCAGAAGGAAAAGGGCGGCAAGGCCAAGGTGACGGTCGAGGAGCCGGACACCACCAATGTCGTCGACCTGATGGAAGCGCTGCGCAAGAGCCTGGGCCAGAAGCCGGGGGCCGCCAAGCCGGGGGCGAAGAAGGCCGCCAAGGCTCCGGCCAAGAAGGCCGCGCCGCGCAAGAAGGCGTCCTAGTCACTTTCCGCTTGTCATTCCAGGCGTGTGGCGGAGGGTGGTCGAGTCCCGGTTCGGCCGGGACGGCGATCGTTGAGTCCGAATGAAATTCATCCGCGTCGTGCTGGCGTCCTTCCTGTTGTCTGGCTGCGCAAGCCTGGGCGGCGCTCCGATGATGCCGCCGACAGGCCATCTGGAATGCCTAGGCGTCCCCAGCGGACGTCCCACCGTGATCCTTGAGGCCGGCGCGTTCGGCGGGGCGGCCGATTGGTCGCTGGTGGCCGAGCAATTGGCCAAGACCGGCAAGGTCTGCGCCTATGACCGCGACGGCATGGGGATGGCGGCGATCCATGATCTGGACCGCTCGCCCGTCGCCATCGCCACGCGGCTGGAGGCGCTGGTGGCTCTGGAGGAGGGCGACGCGCCGGTCGTCCTGGCCGGGCATTCGAACGGCGGGCTCTATGTCGAGGCGTTCGCGCGGCTTTGGCCCGAGCGCACGGCGGGGCTGGTACTGGTCGACGCGGTCGGAACCGACGTCAAGGACCATCCGCGGGCCTTGGCTGATCTGAAGCATGAGGCGCGCCTAGCGGTCTTCACGCCCGCCGCGCGGGCGTTCGGCCTGACCCATCTCGTTCCGCTGATGGACGACATCTCGCCGGCGGCCGAGGCGGCGGCCCGCCGGCGGTCGGCCTGGGCGGGGCGGACCAGCGTCCAGGCGGCAACGCAAGAGGTGCGGGCCTTCCTGC
>NZ_JBAPVS010000346.1:0-3047 GCF_049283275.1 Caulobacter sp.
GGGACATGCCCTTGCGGCGTGTCCCCTTTCGCGCGCACGGATTTCGTTTGGGACACGCCGCAAGGGCATGTCCCCGGTCGGGAGTCCCGTGATCGCCTCTCCCACGATCCGGCTTGCCAGCCTCTCCGAACGCTGAACCTTATGCGGTCACGTTCGATCCAGTTTCACGAGTAACGCCCGATGGACACCATCGCCTCCGGACACGCCGCCGCCCTATGGGTGGGGTTGCACGTCCTGCTCCTGCTGGCCCTGTCGCTGCTGGTCGTGCGCCTGCGGCAAAAGCACAAGGTCGCGCTGGGCGACGAAGGGATTCCCGAGCTGGCCCGCGCCATCCGCGCCTTCGGCAACGCCAGCGAATACATCCCCGTCGGTCTGGCGGCGATCATCACCCTGGCCCTGGTCGGCGCCGCGCCGCTGACCATCCACGTGGTGGGGCTGGTGCTGCTGGCCGGCCGGCTGATCCACGCCGTGGGCCTGTCCAACAGCGGCGGCGCGTCGATCCCGCGCGCCCTGGGCATGATCTGCACCTGGCTGGCCTACATCTTCAGCGCGGTGGCCCTGCTATTCTACGCGATCGGCTGACGCCGGGGCGGCGGGGCGCTTGCCCCCGCCCCGCCCCCTCGTCCATAAGACCGCATGGACGAAAACCTGTTGCATGACGTGCTCGCCGCCGCTCGAACCGCCGGCGCCGACGCCGCCGAAGCCGTGTTCGCACAGCGCCAATCCCTCTCCGTCGGCGTTCGCCTGGGCGAACTGGAGGAGGTCGAGCGCGAGGAGTCCCGCGACCTCGGCCTGCGGGTGTTCATCGGCAAGCAGAGCGCCACGGTGTCGGGCTCGGACATCTCGGCGCAGGGCCGCGCCAAGCTGATCGACCGGGCCGTGGCCATGGCCCGCCTGGCCCCGGAAGATCCCTACGCCGCCCTGGCCCCGGCGCAGCGCCTGGCGCGCGGTCCGTTCCGGGACCTGGACCTCTACGACCCGACCGAACCCTCGGCCGAGACCCTGGAGGCCCAGGCCCGCGAGGCCGAGGCCGCCGCCCGCGCCGTCGAGGGGGTGACCAATTCCGACGGCGGCTCGTCGTCGTGGAGCGCCTCGACCTGGCGGCAGGTCACCACCGAGGGATTCTCGGGCCTGCATCAGGCCAGCGGCTTCGGCGTGTCGGCCTCGGCCATCGCCGGCGAGGGCGCGGGCATGGAGCGCGGCGGCGAAGGCCGCTCGACCCGCCACGCCGCCGACCTGCCGACCCCGCAAAGCATCGGGACCAAGGCCGGCCAGCAGGCCGTCGCCAAGCTGAACCCGCGCAAGCTGGACTCGACCACCGCCCCGGTGATCTTCGAAAACCGCCTGGCCATGTCGCTGCTCAGCCCCTTGATCGGCGCGATCTCGGGCCCGTCGATCGCCCGGGGAACCTCGTTCCTGAAGGACAAGCTGGGCCAAGCGATCTTCGCCAAGGGCGTCAATCTGCTGGACGACCCGTTCCGGATGCGCGGCCTGGGCTCGGCCCCGTTCGACGACGAGGGCGTGGCCTGCGAGGCCCGCGCCCTGATCGACGACGGCGTGCTGACCACCTGGCTGATGAACATCAGCTCGGCCAAGCAGCTGGGCCTGGAAAGCACCGGCCACGCCTCGCGCGGCCTGGCCGGCCCGTCGGGCGTCTCGACCCATAACCTGACCCTGCAGCCGGGCGACAAGGACCTGGCCGGCCTGATGGCCGACGCCGGGACGGGCCTGCTGGTGACCTCGATGTTCGGCCCCTCGCTGAACGGCAACACGGGCGACTGGTCGGTGGGCTGTTCGGGCTTCTGGTTCGAGAACGGCGTCTCGACCGGCCCGGTCACCGAGATCACCGTGGCCGGCAACCTGATCGACATCTACGCCCGCCTGGTCCCCGGCTCGGACCTGGAGCTGCGCGGGGCCAGCAACAGCCCGTCCCTGCTGGTGGACGCCCTGGCGATCGCCGGAAAATGACCGACCTGGACCTGATCCTCGCCGCGGCGCGCGAAGCCGGAGCCCTGGCGCTCTCGGCCCGCGAGCGCGGCCTGAAGATCTGGTCCAAGGAAGGCGGCTCGCCGGTCACCGACGCCGACCTGGCGGTCGATACGCTGCTGAGGATGGATCTCGGGGCGGCCCGCCCCGACTATGGCTGGCTGTCGGAGGAGACGGCCGACGCGCCGGCACGGCTGACCACGCCCCGCCAGTTCGTGGTCGACCCGATCGACGGCACCGTGGCCTTCATGAAGGGCAAGCCCTGGTTCGCCGTGTCGATCGCCGTGGTCGAGAACGGCCGCCCGGTGGCCGGCGTGGTCCACGCCCCGGCGCTGGACGAGACCTATGTCGCCACCCTGGGCGGCGGCGCCTATCTGAACGGCGTGGCCATCAGCCCCAGCGACACCGAGGACCTGGAGGACGCCGCCATGCTGGGCGACGCCAAGATGTTCGTGCATCCGGCCTGGGTGGACCCGTGGCCGCCGATGCGGGTGGAAAGCCGCAACTCCATCGCCTACCGCCTGTGCCTGGTGGCCGGCGGGGCCTTCGACGCCGCCGTCGCCCTGTCGCCCAAGAACGAGTGGGACCTGGCCGCCGCCGACCTGATCTGCGCCGAGGCCGGCGCCGTCCTGACCGACCATATCGGCCGCTCTTTCACCTATAACCGGGCAAATCCGCTGCTTCCGAGCGTGGTTTGCGCCAATCGGCCGCTTCACCCGTTGATCCTGGCGCGCGTCGGGCATATCGACCTGCCACAACGATAACTTCCGCGCAGGAAATTCCACGCCATGAGCGACAAGCAGCTTCTTCACCTCGTGATCGGCGGTGAACTGAAGAACGTTTCCGACATCGAATTCCGCGACCTGAGCCAGGTCGAGTTCGTGGGCGCCTACGCCAGCTACGCTGAAGCCCACAAGGCCTGGAAGGCCAAGGCCCAGGCCACGGTCGACAACGCCCATGCGCGGTACTTCATCATCCACGCGCACAAGCTGCTGGACCCCAGCCTGGATTAGGGTCCGGAAGACCCCCTCAGTCGCTCCGCGACAGCTCCCCCAGAGGGG
>NZ_JBAPVS010000347.1:0-6606 GCF_049283275.1 Caulobacter sp.
AGGCGGCGGCGGGTCCAGGGCGGCCAGGCGAGGCGGGAAGTCCGGTTCGCAGGCGCAGATCAACCGCGCGCCGAGACGCTCGCCGCTGTCCAATTCCTGGAGGATCTCGTCCTGCGGCGGCGGACGCAGGGGCGTGGCGCGGCCGGCCCGGCGGGCCAGGTCGGGCAGGGCGATCAGGGCGCGCTCGGCCGAGCCGAACCGCGAAAGCAGATGGTCGAAGGCGACCGGGCCGACCGTCTCGGTGCGCGCCAGCCGAAGCCAGGCCAGGCGCTCGCTATCCGAGAGGCGGCGGGTCGTCACGCCGCCCCGTCTGTGTTTGGGGTCGGCGGCGTCTGCGCCGTCTTCTTCTTGCCGATGCGGGGCTCCTGGCCCTTCATCAGGCGGCTGATGTTGTCCTTGTGGCGGATGAAGATCAGCACGGCCATGAACAGGGAAAGGGCCACGAAGGCCACGTTCTGGTCGGTGGCCAGGGCGAAGGGCGCGGCCAGGGCGGCGGCGACCAGGGCGGCCAGCGAGCTGAGGCGGAACAGGGCGGCCACGGCCAGCCAGGTGACGGCGGCCAGGACGCCCACCGGCCAGCAGGCGGCCAGCAGCACGCCGTAGAACGTGGCCACGCCCTTGCCGCCCTTGAACTTCAGCCAGACCGGGAAGATGTGGCCGGCGAAGGCCGCGCCGCCGGCCAGGGCGACGACGAAGGGGGTGTCGTGGCTCAGCCAGCGGGCCAACAGCACCGCCACCACGCCCTTGCCGGCGTCGCCGATCAGGGTGATGGCCGCCAGGTCCTTGCGGCCCGAGCGCAGCACGTTGGTCGCGCCGATATTGCCCGACCCGATTTGCCGGATGTCGCCGGCCCCCCCCAGCCGCGTGGCGATCAGGCCGAACGGAATCGAGCCCAGCAAATAGCCGCCGAGGATCGCGAGGCCGAGGGTCAGGTAGGCGGCTTGGGCGAGATCTTGCACGAGTTACGACCTATGGATGTGGTGAAGCTGCCCGTCGGAACGGGCGCAAGGCAAGGGCGAAAACGCCGGTTTCGGCTTTTATAGCGGAGCCGTCGGCGATGGCTCCACCGTTTTTGGGCGGGCCTGGGCGACGGATCATGAAGCCCGGGCCTCAAGAAAAAATTCGAGCGCCTGTCGTGGAGGCCTCCGGTCGTTCGTCGTCTAGATATGAGGAACCGGAGCCTTCCCATGAATCCCACCATCACCGCCTTCAAGACTTCGCCTGATCGCGGCCGAGGGCTGGCGCGCGACATGTCGGTGCGTTGGGCGCTCGAGGAAGTCGGCCAGTCTTACGAGGTGCGGCTCGTCACCTTCACCGAAATGAAGGAGGCCGCGCATCGCGCGATCCAGCCCTTCGGGCAGATCCCCACCTATGAGGAAGGCGGTCTCACCCTGTTCGAGTCGGGCGCCATCGTGCTCCATGTCGCCGAGCGCCATGCGGGCTTGTTGCCGGATGATGCGAACGCCCGGGCGCGCGCGATCACCTGGATGTTCGCCGCGCTCGTCACGATGCAGCCGCCGATCGTCGAGCACGGAATGGCCATGCTGTTGGAGCGCGACAAGACCTGGTTCGCCGAGCGCCTGCCTATTCTCGAGCAGAACGTCCGCGTCCGGCTGGGCGAGCTCTCCAACCAGCTTGGCGAGGCCGAATGGCTCGACGGCGCGTTCAGCGCCGCCGACATCGTGATGGTGACCGTGCTGCGCAGACTGGGCTCGTCGGGCCTGCTCCAGGCGTATCCGACCCTGGCGGCCTACGTCGCCCGCGGTGAAGCCCGGCCCGCCTTCCAGCGCGCCTTCGACGCCCAGCTGGCGGTCTTCACCGCCGCGTCCGGGGGATGATGGGCCTCCACCCGCTCCCTCTGGGACGGAGCTCAAGAATGTCCATGCTCGGCGGATAGCGAATAAAGCTCATTGATTTCAAGGCTCTAAACTTTCTCGACCAAACTTATCCTCACCCTCCAAACCGCCCGTATCCTGATCTCACCTGAGAGCATGGGGAGGGCGCACGTACGGCGACCGATGCGGCTTTCAGGGGTGGTCGAGCGGGAAGCGTTTGCTGAAGGTCTTCAATGACCCCCTTCGCGGCGGTCCTGGGCAGGTTCCTTGCAACACAGGACGAAAACCAGGCGGCGAAGGATCGGCGGACGCGGCAGGCATGGGCTGAAATCGCCCATGCGGTCCGGAGCAAGCCAATGCTCCGCCCGTCGGGGGCCTCCATCGGAGCGGGTTAAAAATCCGCGATCCGAAGGCTTCCGGATAACGGCTCCACGCGAAGCGCCTGAACTTCGTCGAAACGGTATTCAAAACTGCAAATCATCCGGGCGAGGCCCGGGCGCTTCGCACCCTTCCCGACCCGCCGAGTTTATTCCGGCCGGGGACATGCACTTGTGCGTGTCCCCATATCCTAAACGGCGTCGCAGGCGCGCATCGCGACCACAACGATCAGCTTGGTATAGGGGTTGTAGATTGCCAAAGAATCCCCCCGGCGAACGTAAAAGCCTCCAAGACCCATGCCCTCGTCGGAAAGAAGACAAGTTCGACGTTCGGTGATCGAGAGAACGCCATCGGCAGAGATCAGCACGTAGGAAGTCTTGCCCAAAGGCTCGACATGGCCGCTCCCATTCAACGGGCCGATCCTGGCGGCGTAAAAGTAGCGCGGCTGGAGATCGTTATTCGAGACCTCCCACACCATCGGAACGAACGCGGCGTCCACGTTGCCCGAGACTGCGAAGGATCGGTAGAGTACGCGCCCGGTTTCTGAATCGGCGGCTCTCGAGAGTTGGTTTTCTCCAAGTGCGCGCGAAGTCAACCCAGCCGTGCCCTCGATCTTGGCGTCCATGGCGCCCGTCCAGGACAGCAACGCGTCCGAGGCTAGGTCAGCTGCTTGGCAGTCGCTTGTAACATCGGGGCCAACGGCTTGAGCCTCGACATGGACCGATGGCGAAATACGGTAAGCCTCGCTCGCCGCCGCGCCGCGTTTGACGATGACCATGGCGTGGTCTCTGGCGGGTCTGCAAGCAAACATCAGACCGGGCGAAGTGTCGGTCAGTGGGACGATCGTAACTGTAGCTCGGTCGGCGTGGATGGAGAGCCTGTCGCGTCCCAATTGTGTTGCGAAGAGCAGACTCCCGTCGTCCCGGAATTCGGCTGCGAGCAGTCGTTCTCCGTGTAGCGGAATTGACGATTTTTTCCCCGACCGAATAACGACAACAGATTTTCCATTCGAGAAGGCGATACTTTGACCGTCATTTCCAAGAAAGGCTGCGCCGATGAGCCCGGCTGGTATCTTGGCTTTTTCAGAAATCTGGCGTCTCGGTGGCGGGGCCAACCGATATTTCCCGTCGCGGAATACAAACACTCCCCGGCTTGCGATGAGCTCATCTGCGGAAATGACCTCTGCTCGTCCGGTCAGGCGCTTAAAGTTGTCCCGTTCTGTGGGGGTGAGATCAGCGAGCCCCCGGTCAGCAGCCTGTTTCCAAAACCTGTTCGGGTTTCCTGGGTCGTGTTGCGGCTTACAAGCGGCAAGGACGACAAGGCCGACTATAACGCAGGCTTTACCAAGCTCTTTGGCCGCTAGGGGCAAGAGTAGACCGTCCGAGTTTCGGCATGAGGCCTTCACCCCTCGGCCCGGTGCACCACCCGGCCATCCACGATCGTCATCAGCACCTGGCCCTGCAGCCTGCGCCCGTCGAACGGCGAGTTCTTGGACTTCGACAGCAGCTTGCCGGCGTCGATGATCAGCGGGGCGTCCAGGTCGCACAGCACCAGGTCGGCCGGGGCGCCGGGGGCGATGCGGCCCGACTGCAGGCCGATCAGGCCGGCGGGGGCCAGGGTGACGGCCCGGATCAGATCGACCAGGGCCAGGCGTTCCTCGTGATACAGCGACAGCAGGGCCGGCAGCAGGGTCTCGAGCCCCACGGCGCCGGGGGCGGCCTCGTCGAACGGCAGGCGCTTGTCCTCGGCCGGGGCCGGGGCGTGGGCGGACACGACGATGTCGATCAGGCCCGAAGCCAGGGCCTCGATCAGCGCCTGGCGGTCGTCCTCGCCGCGCAGGGGCGGGGTGACCTTGGCGAAGCTGCGATAGTCGCCGATGTCCAGCTCGTTGAACGACAGGTGGTTGATCGACACAGAGGCGTGGATGCGCAGGCCCTTGGCCTTGGCGCGGGCCAGGGTCTCCAGGGCCTGGGCGCTGGTGACCTGGTCGACCAGCAGGCGGCCGCCGGTGGCCTCCAGCAGGGCCACGTCGCGCTCCAGCATGATCCGCTCGGCCATCGGCGAGATCGACGGCAGGCCCATGCGCCCAGCGAACTCGCCGCCGGTCGCCGCCCCGCCCTTGGCCAGCCAGGGGTCCAGCGGCCGGTGGGCCAGCAGGGTGTCGAAGCCCTTGGCGTAGGTCAGGATGCGCTGCATCACCTTGCTGTCGACGATCGGGCGGTCGGCGTCGGTGATATAGACGCAGCCGGCCTCGCGCATCAGGCCGATCTCGGCCATCTGCTCGCCGTTCAGTCCCTTGGTCGCCGCTCCGGCGCAGAGGATGCGGGCGGCGTCGATGTCGCGCGAGCGGCGCAGGATGAAGTCGACCACGCTGGGGTCGTCGACGGCCGGGTTGGTGTCGGGCTGGACGACGAAGCTGGTCACCCCGCCGGCCGCCGCGGCCCTGGCGGCGCTGGCCAGGGTTTCCTTGGTTTCGGCCCCGGGCTCGCCGGTCTTGACCCGCAGGTCGATCAGGCCGGGAGCCAGCATGGCGCCGCCGCAGTCGACGACGCGGACGTCCTTGGTCAGCTTGGCGAACTCGCGGCCCTTGGCGACGTCGGAGATCACGCCTTCGGAGACGATCACGCCGCCGGGACCGTCATAGCCGCTCTCGGGATCGACCAGACGAGCGTTGATCAGGGCGAGGGGGGGCGATGAACCGTTCATTGGCCGTGCTCCTCGAGCCGGTGGGCAAGGGAAGCCAGCACCGCCATCCGCGCCGCCACGCCCATCTCGACCTGGTCCTGGATCAGGCTGATCTCGGGATCGTCGGCCACGTCGGAGTCGATCTCGACGCCCCGGTTCATGGGTCCCGGGTGCATGACCTTGGCCTTCGGCGCGGCGCGGGCCAGCTTCTCGCGGTCCAGGCCGTAGAAGCGGAAATATTCGCGGGTCGAGGGCACGAAGGCCCCCTGCATGCGCTCCAGCTGCAGGCGCAGCATCATCACCACGTCGGCCCCGGCGATGCCGGCCTTCATGTCGTGATGGACGGTCACGCCCCAGCGCTCGGCCTGGGCCGGCATCAGGGTGGGCGGTCCGACCAGCCGGACGCTGGCGCCCAGGGTGTGGAGCAGGGCGACGTTGGAGCGGGCCACGCGGCTGTGCAGCACGTCGCCGCAAATCGCCACGGTCAGGCCCGAGACCCGGCCGAACGCCCGGCGGATCGACAGGGCGTCCAGCACCGCCTGGGTCGGGTGCTCGTGCTGGCCGTCGCCGGCGTTGATCACGCTGCCGCTGACCTTCTGGCTCAGCAGGCTGGCCGCCCCCGACGAGGCGTGGCGCACCACCAGCAGGTCGGGGCGCATGGCGTTCAGGGTCACGGCGGTGTCGATCAGGGTCTCGCCCTTGGTGATCGACGAGGTGCGCGGGCTCATATTGACGACGTCGGCGCCCAGGCGCTTGCCGGCGATCTCGAAGCTGGACTGGGTGCGGGTGCTGTTCTCGAAGAACAGGTTCATCAGCGTCCGCCCCTTGAGCAGGTCGAGGGACCGGGACGTCTGGCGATTGAAGGCGACGAAGGCGTCGGCCAGGTCCAGCAGATCCGTGGCCTGCAAGGCGTTCAGGTCGCCGGCCGACAGGAAATGGCGGCGAGGGAACGAGAAGATGCGCTGGCGGATCGTCTCGATCGGGTCGGCGGGCTCATGGGGCGGGGTTTTGGCCGTCATGAGTGGGCGTCATACGGGGCTTTGGCGTCGCGGGGAAGGGCGACGCTCACAAGAACCTCCCCACAGGGGGAGGGCTTGGCTCAGAACCCCTTGCCCGCCGCCTCGTTGATCCCCCGGATGCGCTCCAAGGCGCCTTGCAGGATCCAGCCGGCGGCCATCTTGTCGACCACCTCTGCGCGGCGCTTGCGGTTGACGTCGTGCTCTTCGATCAGCACCCGGGTCACGGCGGCCGTCGACAGGCGCTCGTCCCAGAAGGTGATCGGCAGGTGGGGCTGCAGGCGCAGCAGGTTGCGGCCCAGGGCGCGGTTGGACTGGCAGCGCACCCCTTCGGTGCCGTCCATGTTCATCGGCAGGCCGATGACGATGCCGGCCGCCTTGCGGCTGCCCATCAGCTTGAACAGCACCTCGGCGTCCTCGCTGAACTTGGTCTTCTTGATCAGGGCCAGCGGGCTGGCGACGGTCAGGGTGACATCGGAAACGGCGACGCCGATGGTCTTCTCGCCGGGGTCCAGGCCGACGATCGGCATGAAGTCGGGGAGGGCGGCGGCGAATTCGGCGATGTCTAGAACGGGCATTATCTTCCTTTACGTTCTCTGCTCCGGCTTGTCTTCAGGTCCTCATCCTGAGCTTGTCGAAGGACGAGGACCTCGCACCGCGGGTCAACCTCGTCCTTCGACAAGCTCAGGATG
>NZ_JBAPVS010000348.1:0-20574 GCF_049283275.1 Caulobacter sp.
GCCGATGGTCTGGGGCGACGACGGCTGGCTGCGCACCCGCGACGGGTCCGGCGATGCGGAATTGACGCCGCCGTCGCCCGGCCTGCCGCCCGCGCCCTGGCCGGCCGCCCCCGCTTGGGAGGACTTCGACGGCCCCGACCTGCCCATCGACTTCCAGTGGTTGCGCTCGCCCTATCCCGACGAGCTGTTCAGCCTGAAGGCTCGCCCCGGCTGGCTGCGCCTGCACGGCCGCGAGACGATCGGCAGCCAGTATCGCCAGGCCCTGGTCGCCCGTCGCCAGCAGGCCATGTGCTACAGCGCCCGCACGGTGCTGGACTTCGCGCCCCAGCACTTCCAGCAGGCCGCGGGGCTGGTCTGCTATTACGGCGCCAACAAGTTCCACTACCTGTTCGTGTCGCGCGACACCGAACACGGCCGGCACATCCAGGCGATGTCGGCCGTGCCCGACAGCCCCCAGGGCGACGCCTTCACCGCGCCGATCCCGCTGCCCGACGACGGCCTGGTCCACCTGCGGGTCGAGGTCGATTTCGAGCGCCTGCGGTTCGCCTTCAGCCTGGACGGTCAGGCCTGGACCTGGCTGCCGCAGCTGTTCGACGCCTCGATCCTGTCGGACGAAGCCACCGCCCCCGGCGCGCCCAACTTCACTGGCGCCTTCGTCGGCATGGCCTGCCAGGACCTGTCCGGCGCGGGGTTGGCGGGCGATTTCGACGGGTTCGGCTATGTCGAGCGGGGGTATCAGGCGAGCGTGGGGTGAACGCGGAGCAGTCTACGACAACCTTCCGGCCATTCGGTCGACGAGCACGCCCGACGCCTACGGCAACCAAAATCGACGCGACAAATGGCTGAGAACGCCAAGCTCTATCGCAGGATCGCAGACTCCATCGCCGATGCGATCGACGCTGGCCAAGACAAGCTTGATGACCGCTTGCCGACCGAACGTGACCTCGCCGAACAGTTCGGCGTCAGCCGTCCGCCCGTGCGCGAAGCAACGATCGCCCTGGAAATGATGGGCGTGATCGAGACCATTCGTGGCCGAGGCGCCTTTGTCAGCGCTCGTGTCCGTCCCATCTCGTTCAGCGGGATAAGCCCAAGATAGCCAAGGCGTGACGACATAAGCATGGGCCGTCCGCCGACGGGCGGCCCATGCACTGGAGAGCGTGCGCCCCATGTCGGCCCTGAAAGGGTTGATCGGACCTCAGCACCCACACAGAAATGTCGCTACACGATGTCTTTTCTCACAGGGATCCTTGAAACTCGCTTACGCGCCGTTCCCTCTGTCAGGGTGCGGCGCGACATACTGATCGAGGGGGAGTACGGGGCAACGGGAAGGGGTCTAGTCCTTTTCCTTCGCCAGGAACGGCGCCCAGGCCTCGACCAGAACGCCGGGTTGGGCGCTGGTCAGCGAGATGTGGCCGTTCACGAACTCCAGGCGCAGCCGCATGCTCGCCAGGCCTACGCCGGTGCTCGGAGAAGCCCCGTCCGGCAGACCCACCCCGTAGTCGCGGATGGACAGCAGGACCATTTCGCCGGCCTGCCGCAGGCTGATCGCGGCGCGCGGGCTGCCGGAGTGGCGATGCACGTTGGCCAGGGCTTCCTGGGCGACGCGATACAGCGCCACCTCCGTCGGGCGGACCATCTTGGGAAAGTCGTCGGCGATGTCGATCTGCAGGGCCAGTCCAGTGCGTCGCGCGAAACCCTCGGCCATTTGCCGAATGGCGGGACCCAGGCCCATCTCCTCCAGCGCCGGGGGGTGCAGCACGTAGGACAGGCTGCGGATTTCCTCCAGCGCGTGGACAAGCAGGCCCTCGACTTCGACCCGAACCTTTTCCGCGCGACCGTCGACCTTCATCGCGCCTAGCATGAGCTTGGCGCCGGTCAGGTATTGGGCGGTGCCGTCGTGAAGCTCGCGCGCGATGCGCCGACGCTCGTCGTCCTCGGCGTGCAGCAGCGCGGCGGTGGCCCGGCCCAGGGCGGCTTGAGCATGGCGCTGAACAGTGATGTCCTCGTGCGCCACGATCACGAGGTTCCGGTCGTCGCGAGAGATGCGCGTGTAGCTCGCCCTGACCCAGATCGGGCCATTGGCCAGGAAGATTTGATATTCGTAGCGCAAAGGTCCCGGCTCGCCCGCCAGTAAATCTCGCAAGCCTTGTCTGGCCTCTGCCGCGTCGGGCGCGTTCAGACCTTCGCAGACCGAGACGTAGTTCAGACCCAGCCCGTAATCTTCAAGCCCAAGCTCGTTGAAATCGGCGAATTGCATCCAGGCGTCATTCACCGCAATGATTTTGCCTTCATCGTTGAGGATCGCCACATTCGCGGTGACAGCATCGATTAGGGATTCATGCAGACTGAACGCGGACCATTCGCTCATTTCGTGAGCTGTGTGCATCTCGGTATTAAATCCCATGTCTTGATCTATCGTCTCATGCGAATAGCGGTTTATGTTCGCAGGGACGAGATGCTTGAAGAGAACGCACACGTTTTAGCGTTAAGCGCTTGAAGTTTCGATCTTATGTTTTGGATAGCGTAATGGGATTTATACTCTGCTCCCACCGCCAAATGCGTGTCGACGTTGTCTGACTCAGAGCGTTGTAGAAGGGTGTCAGCGACGTCCTTTCGGCGCCGCATGACGACCAAGTGGAAGTTTGGGGCTCGAGGTCGCCATGGCTCGCCAAGCCGTGGCGTCATGCCTGGAATCCCGGCAGGATGAGCTCGTGTCGGACCAGCTTTCCCTTTTCACGTCGCCGCCGGTCGCCGACCGGCTGTTCTTCGCGATCTTTCCCGATCCAGCGGCGGCGATCGACATCGGCCGGCGCGCGGACGGGCTTCGGGACGCGCAAGATCTGAGCGGGCGGCCGCTGGCGCTCGAGCGGTTTCACATCACCTTGCACCATCTGGGAGACCATGCCGGCGTGCGGCGCGACATCGTCGCCATGGCCGGTGAGGCGGCCGAAGCGATCACGACCCCGCCGTTCGAGGTCACCTTCGATCGGGCCGGCAGTTTTCACAACGGCGGCAATAATCCACTCGTCCTTCAGGGCGGCGCTGGCCTCGAAAACTTGAAGGTGTTCCAACGCGAACTGGGTCTGGCGATGGCCCGAACGGGTCTGGGCAAGCTGGCGGACAAGAGTTTCACGCCGCACGTGACCCTGCTCTACGACAAGCGACTGGTCGCCGAGCACGCCGTCGCGCCGATCAAATGGACCGTCGGCGGCTTCAGCTTGATTCACAGCCGACTGGGGCGGACCGAGCACATTGCACTGGCCCACTGGACGTTGCGCTAGGGGCGGAACTCCTTTTTTGGATGCAGGCTGAACCAATCGCGGCGCCGCGCATTGTCTAGCTGTATCCCCCCTTGATTTGAACTTGCCCCGGAGTTTCAAGCTCCGGGGTTTTTGTTGTTCAGACGACCACGGCGGGCTTCAGCAGGGCCGCGACATTGCCCAGGGCCTCGCGCAACAGCGACGCCTTGGCCGGCCCGCCCAGCGAGATGCGCAGCCCGGCGGGGTGGTCAGGCGTCGTGGCGAAGGCGTCCGCCGTGACCAGCGCAAGGCCCCGCGCCGCCGCTAGTCCGCGAATTGCTCCAGCATCTAGCCCTGACGGCAGATCCAGCCAGATATGAAGCCCCTCGGCGTCGCCGCGCGCGGTCGGCAGAATCTCGGCGGCGATGGCGCGCCGCGCGCGGGCCTCCAACCGAACACCGCCCAAAATCCGCTCGGCGACGCCGTCGCGGATCCAGCGGACGGCCACGGCCGTGGTCAGCGGCGATCCCATCAGGGTCGTGGCGTGAAGGCCGTCGGCGACCTGATGGGCCATCGATCCGGACGGCGCCGCGAGAAAGGCTGTGCGCAGGCCCGGCGAGAGGGTCTTCGACAGGGTGGCGATATGGAAGGTGCGCTCGGGCGCCAGGGAGGCCAGGGCGGGAAGAGGGCTGTCGAACAACCGGCTGTAGGGGTCGTCCTCGATCAACCACGCGGTGCTGGCGGCGACGATGGCGGCGATCTCTCGGCGCCGCGCCACGCCCATGGTCGTGGCGACCGGGTTGCGGGTGGTCGGCGCCAGATAGATGGCGGCCGGCCGCGCCTCAGCGCAAAGTCGAGCCAAAGCGTCGGGCAGGAACCCTTCGTCATCGACGGGGCAGGCGACCAGCCTAAGCCTCAGGCGGACGGCCAGGGCGATGATCCCGGGGTAGGTGAGGGGTTCGACGACCATGCAGGCGCCGGGCCCGGCGATCGTGGTGAGCACCGCGGTCAGGGCCGGTTGAGCGCCGGGGCAGACGACGATCCGCTCCAGTCCGATGTCACCCAGCACGGGCGCAAGCCAGGCCGCGCCGGCGGCGCGCTGGCCTGGCGCGCCCGGCCCGGCGTGATAGGCCATCAAGGTCGCCACGTCGGTGTGGTCCAGGATCGCGGCGGTCGTCTCCTTGAGGAGACCCGCCAGCGACAGCCCCCGGGGCGGAGGCGGCAGATTCATGCTCAGATCGATCAGGCCCGCCTCGTCGTCCGCGGCGCGCCGGCGAACGAAGGTGCCGCGCCCCACCGCGCCCTCCACCAGCCCTCGCGCGCGGGCGACGCCATAGGCCCGGGTGACGGTGGTGAAATCGATGCCGAGCTGATCGGCCACCGCGCGTTGGGGCGGCAATTGATCGCCAGGCTGCAGCTCGCCCTCGCTTATGGCTCTCTGCAAGGCTTCGACCAGGGCGAGATAGATCGGCCCGGCGGCGCCGGTGCGGACATGTCTCAGCCAGCCGCCCGTCGGACGATCCCGGCTCATGGTTGCTTTTCCATGGCGCGATACATACATTCTCTATGTAATGTATGCAACAGGGCTCGCATTGTATGGAACGGCCGCTCCTCACTCATTTCGATAGCCCGACCAGCCTTCAGGCGGGGCTGCAATGCCGCTGTCCGCGCTGTGGCGAGGGCAAGCTGTTCGGCGGCTTCCTGCGACTGGCCAAGCGGTGCGATCGCTGCGGCCTGGACTACAGCTTCGCCGATCCGGCCGACGGTCCGGCCTTCTTTGTCATGACCGGCGTTGGCATTCTGGTGATCGCGGTGTGGGGATGGGCAGTCGTCGCCTGGAGCCCGCCGCTGTGGCTGCAGTTCGCGACGGTGTTTCCAGCCCTGCTGATCGGCTGCCTCGGCGCGCTGCGTCCGGTGAAGGCCTGGCTTGTCGCCGAACAGTACATCCACAACGCCAGCGAAGGCGGCGCCTCGAGCGTCGAAAAGCGGTAGGACCCAAAGCCGCGGGCGTGCTTCTGGCGGGAGCGGGCGCCCCATTGCGCCTTGGCTTGGCGGCGAGCGCTCTATTGAATGGCGCGCACTCCAGGTATGCGCTCTGCCCTTGCATTCGCCGTCGCGCAAAGTGGCCTAGCCAATTACCTCCGGCGTCATACCCGATGCTGAGCAAGGTCTCCAAATGAACACTGACTGTCGGCCTGGGCGTTGGCTGGGCAGCGCGAATTCGCCGGATAAGGGCGAATTCTAACGTAATTCGCCTAAAATTCGGAAACCGGTGTCATTAATTTTTGACGAGAGGTCAGGCGAATCCATTGAAAGTGGCCAGGCCACTTGATAGGGTCCACCCCATCGACACGGCGAAAAGCCACCAACAAGTCGAGAAGAGGGGAAACCATGAAGCGGCTGCTCTGCTGCGCGTCCACGCCCGCGCTCCTGTTGGCGATGTCCACCACCGCCTTCGCCCAGGCCGCGCCTGACGCCATCACGCTGGACCAGGTGGTCGTCACCGCCCAGAAGCGCGCGGAAAACGTCCAGAATGTGCCGCTTGCGGTGTCGGTGGTCACCGCGCGTCAGCTGGAAAGCGCCGGCGTGAAAGAGTTCACCGACGTCTCGCGGGTCGCCCCGTCCCTGACTATTCGCCAGGCCGACCAACCGATCAACGCCTCCGTGGCGCTGCGCGGCATCGGCACCTTTGCCTACGGCATCGGCGTCGAGCCCAGCGTCGCGGTCCAGCTGGACGACGTGCCAGTCTCGTTCCAGGCCCGAGCCTTCTCAGACCTGACCGACGTCGAGCGGATCGAGGTGCTGCGCGGCCCCCAGAGCACCCTCTACGGCAAGAGCGCCTCGGCCGGCCTGATCAACATCTACACCCGCGATCCCAGCGCCAAGTTCAGCGTCCTGGCCAATGTCCTGGCCACCGACGACCACGAATATCGCGGCGCGGTCAGCCTGTCGGGTCCGATTGGCGAGACCCTGGGCTACCGGATCAGCGCCAGCCGCAGCGAATATGACGGCAACGTCAAAAATCTCTACGATGGCCAGAAGATCAACGGCCGCGACGAGACCTCGATCCGCGGCAAACTGCTGTGGCGGCCGATCGACGACCTGAAGGTCACGCTGGGCGTCAGCTATATCGACGGCGTGGCCACCTCGAACGCGACGATGCGCGTCTATGCGCCCGGCGCGACCCTGCGTGGCGCGCCGGGCCTGACCGCCAATGTCACCATGCCGGGCGTCGTGGCGGCCGAGGAGAATCTGGACGTCAGCAATGACACGCCGCCCTACGCCAAGAGCGAGGGGTTCGGCCAATCGCTGAAGGTCGAGTACGACCTGCCCCAGGACTTCACCCTGGTCTCGATCACCTCGCACGACCAGTTCGGCCTGGACGACCAGCTGGACTCCGACCGAACCTCCTATGCAGGGATCAAGAACGCGCAGGGCGGCTATTTCAAAGCCAAGGCCAACACCCAGGAAGTTCGCTTGCTGTCGCCCGGCGACGGGCCGTTCCGCTACACCCTGGGCCTGTTCTACGGCGACAACGACCTGCGCCGCAGCTTCAAGCGCGGCCCGTTCTTCTCACAGGCGCAGTGGTACGCCCAGGCTACGTCCGAGAACAAGGCGGCGTTTGGTCAAGGCGAATGGACCTTCCTTCCCAAGACCACGGCGATCGTCGGCCTGCGCTACCAGAAAGAAGACATCGGTTATTACTTCAACGACATCTATAACGGCAACGCCAAGTTCTCAGGAAGCGCTTCGGACAGCTCGTCGACCTACCGTCTGGGGCTGCGCCACCAAATGACCGACGATGTGATGGTGTTCGGTTCGTACGCCACCGGCCACAAGGGCCAGACCTACGATCTTACGACCGGCTTCAATCAGGCCCGCGCCGACGTCGGACCGATCGCCCCCGAAGAGTCCAAGTCGTTCGAGGCGGGCATCAAGAGCCAGTTGCTGGATCATCGTATCCAGTTGAACGGCACCGTCTTCCACGTGAAGTACGACGACTACCAGGCCCAGGGCATTGACACGATCGGCGGAACCCAGAACTTCCGGCTGACCAATGTCGGCAAGGTGCTGACCAAGGGCGTGGAGATCGAGGCGACGGCGATCGCCACCAAGGATCTGCGGTTCAACGCCTCGGCCGCCTATGTCGACGCCAAGATCACCTCGTTCCCAAGGGCCGCGTGCTGGCCGGGCCAGACAGCGGCCCAGGGCTGCGTCGCCGGCTCGCCGTCGTACCAGGATCTGAAGGGCGCGACCCTGCCCAACGCGCCCAAGTGGAAGCTGAACGTCGGCGCGGACTTCACCCGGCCGATCGGCGACTACGAGATGCTGTTCTCGGCCGCCTATGCCTATCAAACCAAGGTCAATTTCTCGCTGAACACCGACCCTGGCACCGTCCAGAAGGCCTATGGCGTGGTCAACGTTTCGGGCGGTTTCCGCAAGCCGGACGGCGGCTATCAGGTCGTGGCCTTCGTCAACAACCTGTTCGACAAGAGCTACGGCGTGAACGGCGCCAACCAATACGGCAACTTCGGCAGCCAGACGGTCACCGAACTGCAGCCGGCGCGCGACTTCCACCGCTATGCGGGCGTGCGCCTGTCGCTTTCCTACTAGGATTTCCTCCCAGGGGTCCTATGCGGCGGGCCGGTGGGCTCGCCGCCTTTTCTTTCTCTGATCCTGGCGGCCGGATTCGCCGCTAGGCTGGTTCAAAAGACGTTTCCAATCAGGCGAGGGCGTACGGATGGCGGACAATTCGCGTAACGACGACGAGACCCGGCGCGGTCTGGTCACCCGCAGGGGCGCGGTCGGCGCGGCCGGCGGCATGGCCCTGGCCGGTCTAGCGGCTGGCGCGAGCCGAGCCCAGGCCGCCAAGCCCGGTCCTCCCATCGGCGCGCCCAGCATCCTCTATCCGCACGAAAGCCCGACGCGCTCGACCAGGAGCCTGGCCGCCACCTGGCGCTTCCGCCCCGATCCCAAGGACATCGGCGAGGCCGAAGGCTGGCAGAGGGGGCTGAAGGATTTCCGACTGATCCCGGTGCCGGCCAGTTGGAACGACATCTTCGACGACGTGCGCAACTATGTCGGCTCGGCCTGGTACGAGACGGACTTCCGCGTCGACAAGGGCTGGGCCGGCCAGCGCATCCATCTGCGTTTCGGCTCGGTGAACTACACCGCCAAGGTGTGGCTGAACGGCAAGCTCCTGGGCGGCCACGTCGGCGGCCACCTGCCGTTCGCCTTCGACATCACCGACGCGGTTTCACTGGATGGCGAGAACGTCCTGACCGTGCTGGTCGAGAACAAGATCCAGCTGGACCGCGTGCCCTCCAAGCCCGACGGCGCCCGTTGGCACATGCACACCGTCCACTTCCCGCAGACCGCCTACGACTTCTTCCCCTATGCCGGCATCCATCGGCCGGTGCTGTTGTTTACGACCCCCGACGTCCACCTGAAGGACGTGACGGTTAAGACCAGCCTGGACGGCAAGGTGTCGATCGACCTGGAGGCCAGCGCCCCGTGGTCGGGCAAGGCCAGCGTCACGATCTCCGACGAAAAGGGCGAACAGAAAGGCTCCGTCACCCTGGCCGCCGGCAAGGGCGGGGCGGTCGTGTCGCTGAAGAACCCCAGGCTCTGGAGCCCTGAGGATCCGCACCTCTACACCCTTACGATCCGCCTGGAGAACGGCGCGTCACCCGACGAATATGCCCTGAAGGTCGGCGTGCGCACCATCGAGGCCAAGGGCGACAAGCTGCTGCTGAACGGCAAGCCGGTGTTCCTGCGCGGCTTCGGCAAGCACGAGGACTTCCCGATCCACGGCCGCGGCCTGGACGTGCCGTCGATCATCCGCGACTTCGAGCTGCTGAAATGGATCGGCGGCAACAGCTTCCGCACCTCGCACTATCCCTATAGCGAAGAAGCGATGATGCTGGCCGACGAGCATGGCCTGCTGGTGATCGACGAGACCCCGGCGGTCAGCCTGGTGTTCGCCGACCCGCCGGAGATCCAGGAAGCCCGCTTCAAGCAGCTCCGCCAGGACATCATGGACCTGGTCCGCCGCGACAAGAACCATGCCTGCGTGATCATGTGGTCGCTGGCCAACGAGCCGCTGGTCAAGCCCTTCCACACCGTCGATCCCGAGCCGCCCGGTGGCAACGAGACCGGCCTGAAGTTCTTCTCGCCGCTGTTCGACCTGACCCGCCGGCTGGACAATACGCGACCGGCGACCATCGTCAGCGTCCAGGGCGGCTCCACCGACTGGCAGGCCCTGGGCGACGTGGTCTGCGTCAACTCCTATCAGGGCTGGTACTCGCTGTCGGGTCAGCTGGACCTGGCCGAGGAGGCGCTGAAGAACGACGTCGCCAAGCTTCGCGCCCGCCATCCGAACAAGCCGATCATGTTCACCGAGTTCGGGGCCGACGCCGTGGCCGGCATGCATGCTCATCCGCCGGAGATGTGGACCGAGGAATACCAGGCCGACATGGTCGAGATGTATATTCGGGTGCTGGCCGACTACCCGTTCATCTTCGGCACGCACCCTTGGGCCTTCGCCGACTTCCGCACCTCGCAGAGCATCATGCGGATAGGGGCGCTGAACCACAAAGGCTTCTTCACCCGCGAGCGGAAACCCAAGCTGGTCGCCCATCGCACGCGTGCGCTTTGGAGCAAGCCCGCCAGGGTGTGAGGCCTGACCGTCGAGCACGCGTCGTCAGGCGGCGCGTGCTCGACGATCTAGCGCGAGGTCCCGGAGCACAGCGGCGCGGCGGTGATTTCCGCCAACAGGGCCCGCTCGTGGTCGCGGGCGCGCTGGCGATAGTGGTCCAGATGATGCGGGATCAGGACGACCAAGACCGTGACCAAACCGCCCGCGACGATCGCCGCCGGCCATGCGCCCAGCAGGGCCCGCAGGCCGCGCGCCGAGGCTCCGGTCAGCAGGGCCAGCAGTCCCAGCGCGCAGCACAGCACGGCGAGGCCTAGGCCGGGATCGTTTCGGCGTGGCAGGCCTTGGCGGGCGCGGGGTTCTCGTATTCGTCGTGGCGACGCATCCAGTCCCCCATGTTTCCGGACTCGTTGCGACCCAAGGGCGCACGGTCGAGGATCATGTAGGTCCCCAGCAGCTCTTCGCCGCCGCGGCCGTAGCTGGAATAGGTGTGGAACACCTGGCCGCTGTCATCCTTGAAGAACGTGCTCATGCCCGGCGCTTCGCCGGCGTCCTCGCCGGCGGGTTCGAAATTGTAGGTCGCGCCGGCCGCGATGGTCTGCGGCGTGAACGACACGCCGTAATCGTAGTTGAAATCGCTTTCGAACGACGAAGCCCACGGGAATTTCCAACCCATTCTGGTCTTGTAGGCGTTGATCTTGTCCAGCGGGGCGCGCGACACGGCGATCAGGGACACGTCGTGATGGTTCAGGTGGGGCAGGGGCCCGTCGAGGTGGTCGGCCAGGAACGAACAGCCCGGACAGCCGGCCTTCCATTCGGGGGGCAGCATGAAGTGGTAGACCACCAACTGGCTGCGCCCATCGAATAGCTCGGCCAAGGTCTTGCGACCGCTCGGCGTGTCGAAACTGTAGGTCTTGTCGACCTTGACCCAGGGCAGGGCCAGTCGCTCGGCGGCGTTGCGGTCGCGCAACCGGGTTTCTTCCTTTTCGTGGATCAGCAGCGCCTTGCGCGCTTCCAGCCATTCCTCACGCGACGCGACCTTGTGGTTCGCCATCGTCCTTCTCCCTGGTTCGTGAGCCCGCCCAGCCGTTCGGCCTTGACAAATAACGTTGATATCAACATAAAAGGAAGGTGTCAAAACCGCTGCAGGTCCCGTACGCCGCCACCCTCCACGTGAAGGACACCTGCCTGTGCCTCCACGCCCAGCGCGCGGCGCGGGCCCTGGCGCGGCGCTTCGACGAGGCTCTGCGCCCGTTCGACCTCACCAGCGGCCAGTTTTCGCTGCTGATGTCGCTGAACCGGCCGCAGCCGCCGACCATGGGTTCGGTGGCCGGCCTGCTGGCCATGGACCGCACCACCCTGACCGCCAACCTCAAGCCGCTGGAGCGGCGCGGCCTGCTGGCGATCAGCGTCGATCCCGGCGACCGGCGCAGCCGACGCCTGACCCTGACGTCGATGGGCATGGCGCTGCTGGCGCGAGCCCTGCCGGTGTGGACGCGGACTCATGCGGACGTCGAGGCGAGCTTGCCCTCCGGTGGCGACGCCCTGCGCGAGGGTCTTCTGGCCCTGGCCTGATCCCGGCGGCGATCTTGGGCGACGGTTCGGAGCGGTCGGCCCGGTTTTTTCCGTTTTGTCCGATGGCGCGTGAACTCTAGTCTGTCAGACTCGAGAATCTGACGCGCACGGAGCAACCCCGCGTGATGACCACGATCTACGGCATCAAGGCCTGCGACACGATGAAGAAGGCGCGGGACTGGCTGGACGGTCACGGCGTCGCCTACGCCTTTCATGACTACAAAAGCGTGGGAATCGATCGTCCACGTCTGGAGGCCTGGACCAAGGCCGTCGGCTGGGAGGTCCTGCTCAACAAGGCCGGGACAACTTTCCGCAAGCTGGCCGACGCCGACAAGCAGGGAATCGACGAGGCCAAGGCCATCGACCTGATGCTGGCCAACCCGTCGATGATCAAGCGCCCGGTTCTCGCAAGAGGCGATCAACTGCTGGTCGGGTTCAAGCCGGACATGTATGGTCGCGCGATGGGCTCGGGGGGCTGAATGGACGCCCAGATCGATCTGGTCATCTTCGATTTCGACGGCACGCTGGCCGACAGCACGGCCTGGGCCATCCGCGCCGTGCGGCCGCTCGCCGAACGCTTCAAGTTCAAGGCGGTCACCGAGGACGAGATCGCCATGCTGCGCGGCCGCACCAGCCGCGAGATCATCGCCTATCTGGGCCTGCCGCTCTGGAAGCTTCCGTTGGTCGCCGCCCACGGCAAGAAGATGATGGCCGCCGAGGCCCATGCGATCCCGCTGTTCGCGGGCACCGGCGACCTTCTGCGCGGTCTGTCGGCGGCGGGCCTGCGGCTGGCGATCGTCAGCTCCAATTCAGAGGCGACGATCCGCTCGATCCTCGGCGCCGAGCTGGCGGGCCTGGTGGACCACTATGGCTGCGGCGCGGCGATCTTCGGCAAGGCCGCCAAGTTCAGGGCCGTGGTCAAGGCCGCGCGCATCCCCAAGGACCGCGTGCTGTGCATCGGCGACGAGACGCGCGACATCGAGGCGGCGCGCGAGGCGGGCCTGGCCTGCGGGGCCGTCGAATGGGGCTACGCCACGCGCCGCGCCCTGGCCGACTACGGTCCGACCATGATGTTTTCGGCCATGGACGAAATTATTCCCCGGGTCGCTGCATCCAATCACAGCGTCGGCGCCGACTAGTCTTCAGAAACGGCGCCAAGGTTGGCGTCCTACGGAGATAGACGGATGGACGACTTCGCTCGGGTCACCGCGATCCAGGATTTCTTCCGGTCGTTCTGGTGGCTGATCTTTCCGCTGAGCTGGTTGGTGTTTGAAGCCTATCAGAGTTGGCTAGCGCACCGCGCGCGTCGCGACACCGTCGAACTCCTCAGAACCTATGCTGAAGCGGGCCGTGAGCCCCCGCCGGAGCTGCTTGCGCGGCTCGGCCAGCGCTGATCCGAAATTTTCGGCGTGTGAAAACGCCCGGAGA
This sequence comes from Caulobacter sp., assembly GCF_049283275.1. Classification (GTDB taxonomy): domain Bacteria; phylum Pseudomonadota; class Alphaproteobacteria; order Caulobacterales; family Caulobacteraceae; genus Caulobacter. The sequence continues at coordinate 12,898 of NZ_JBAPVS010000348.1, forward strand.
CCAATCCTATGGAAGACCTTTTCCGCTCCTATTGGTGGCTGATCTTTCCGCTGAGCTGGTTCGTGTTCGAGGCCTATCAGAGATGGCTGGCGTACAGCGCCAATCGCGACACGCTGGACCTGCTCAAGTCCTACGCTCAGGCTGGGCGCGATCCGCCTCCGGAGCTGCTGGCCAAGCTCAACAAGCGCTGGAGCGACGACGACTTTGAAGAGGCGGACGATGGCGAACGCGCTCGTCGCCGCCATGGTCGTTGCTCTCGCCACGCCACCTGGTCGCGCGTCGCGCTGTTCGGCTGTCTCTGCGCGGGCTTCACCGTCGCGTCGGCGACCGATCTCTACGAGGCCGGGCCGGCCTTCGTGATCGTGGCCTTCGTCATGGGCGCGCTGACCGTGTCGTCGGCCGTGTCGATCCTGGTGGATAGAGGGCCGCGGGTCTGATGGACGGACCGCTCGTTCGGGCTGCGCGAAACGGATCTCAATCCGCCTTCGCCCGGCTCGTGGGGGCGCACGAGCTGGCCCTGCGCGGGTTCCTGCGCAAGAGCGGCTTCGGCGACGCTGACGACATCGCCCAGGAGGCTTTCCTGGCGGCTTGGTCCAGCCTGGGCCGATTGCGCAAGGACGACGGGTTTCGCGCCTGGCTGTTCGGCATCGCCTGGCGCAAGGCGCTGGACCACGGCCGCGCCGCCCGGCGAGCCGCGCGTCGCGACCAGGCCTGGAGCGAAGACCGGGCCGAAGAGGTCCCGCGCGAGGCCGATCCGGCCGACCGCATGGCGCTGGAGGCGGCGCTGGCCGACCTCCCGCCGGACCAGCGGGCCTGCGTCACCCTATGCCTGGGCCAGGGCTGGTCGCATGGCGAGGCGGCGCAGGTGCTGAACCTGCCTCTGGGCACGGTGAAGTCGCACCTGAACCGCGGACGTGAGAAATTGCTGGCTGTACTGGGAGACGGATCATGACCTCAGAAGATCGCTTGATCGCTTTTCTGTCCGCTGACACCGCCCCCGTGCGGCCTGCCGTGGACGCGGTGTTCGTCGCCGAGGTCATGCAGGGCGTGGCGCGGCGCGAACTGTGGTTGAAGCTGGTCTCCGCCGCCGTGACCGCCGTGGCCGGCGGTGCGGTGCTTTGGGCCTGCGCCCCGGTTCTGGACCTGGCGGTGCGGATGCTGGCGCCCGTTCTGTTGCCCGCCGCTGGGATATTGACCCTGGTGGCGGCGGTCAGCCTGTTGGGCGGCCAAGTCCAGACACGGCGATAGGCGGTGGATTTGCCGGGGAATCGTTCGAATCCTTCAAGAGGCGTAGCCTTACGAAAGTTTCATCCGACCCGGCGCCTCCAATCGGCACGGCCCAGGTCTCTTACTTACAGAAGGCGAGGGCGAGACGCTCCCGTCAAACATTCGAGGGGACTAAGTCATGGACCTGGGAATTTTGATCCCGCTGGCGCCGTTTGCGATGGTCGCGGCGATCGTGATCGTGCCGGCGTGGCTTCGAATGCGCGAGCGCCGCGAAATGCAAGAGACCGTTCGGGCCGCCATCGAGAAGGGGCAACCGCTGCCTCCCGAGTTGGTCGAGGCCTTGTCCAAGGATGTTCGCCCGAAGGCGGCGTCTTCGGCGCATCGCGACATGCGGATCGGCGTCATTCTGCTGGCCGTCGCCGCCGGCGTCGGCCTGACCGGGGTCGCTCTGGGTCAGATCAACGACAACGCCATGTTCGGCACCGTCAGCGGCGCGGCCATCCCCGGCATGATCGGCGTGGCCTTCGTCATCCTCAGCTTCTTCAACCCCAACAAGCGTCCGCCGCAAGACTGACGCCTGCGGAGGAGGGGGACCAAGCTTATGGGCACTGAACGCCCACCCACGGGCCATGACGTCGAGCTGGCCGCCTTGGCGGCGGTCGGCGACCGACGGGCCTTCGGCGAGTTGGTTCGCCGCCACGGCTCGGCCGTGCGGGGCCTGCTGCGCCGGCTGGGGGCCGATCCGGCCACCGCCGACGACGTCGCCCAGGATGCGTTCCTGGTCGGCTTCGAGCAGATCGCCGACTATCGCGGGGAAGGGGCCTTCGCGGGGTGGATCAAGAAGATCGCCGCGCGGCTCTATCTGCGGAGGGTCAAGCGGGAGGCCCGTTTCGTGCTGACCGAGGCCCCTGAAGACGAGGCGCCGGTGGGATCCGACGGTTCCGCCGCGCGCGCCGACCGCCTGGATCTGGACGAGGCGCTCAAGCACCTGTCAAAGGCCGAGCGCCTGTGCGTTTCACTTTGCTACGGGGCCGATTGGTCGCACGCCGAGGCGGCCGAGGTCTTGAACATCCCCCTGGGGACGGTCAAATCCCATGTCAAACGTGGTCTGGATAAACTTAGAGCCCGGATGGCCCCGCCGTCCGAAAGCGCACCGAACGACTCCGCGAGGAGAGAAAACCGTGGCTGACCTGGATTTCGAAACCCAACTCACGCGCTTCTACGGCCAGGCTCCGGCGTTTCGCGACGCCGAACTGTTCGCACAGCAGGTGACCGACAGGCTGGATAGAGGCTGGGCGCTGCGCCGCGTGCTGATCGGCGCGACGGGCGTCGTGGCCGGCGTCGCGGCGGCCGCTCAGCTGGTCGGCGCGCGCTTCACCGACGAATTCTCGCAGATTTCCCAGACCGGCGCGAAAAGGCTGGACCTGGGGCTGGACGAGTTGACCCATCGCTACGACCAGCTGTTCACCTTGGGCGGTTCGGAAACCCTCTGGGTGGGCGCGGCCTTGGTGGCTTTGGCCCTGGCCTTCGCCGTGACCCGACTGGTGGACGAGCTCTAGAGCCCGCTCCAGCCGAGGTTTCGGCCGGGTTTTCAATGATCATGTTGCGGCGCCGAACATTCTGGCGGAAAACGGCACGCGTTTTTCGCTGGAGTGCTGATCCTGTCCGCCCATCGTGAAGAGAAGGTCCGCCGCCTGGCGGCCCCCGACATCGCCGCGCGCAAGGGCGGCGAGCCCATCGTCTGTCTGACGGCCTACACCGCGCCGATCGCCGCGGCGCTGGACCTGTCCTGCGACGTGCTGCTGGTCGGCGACTCGTTGGGCATGGTCGTGCACGGCCTGCCCAACACCGTAGGCGTGACCATGGAGATGATGATCCTGCACGGCCAGGCGGTGATGCGCGGCTCGCGCAAGGCGATGGTCGTGGTCGACATGCCGTTCGGCTCCTACGAAGGCGCGCCGGAACAGGCCTATGCCAACGCCGTGCGGATCATGAAGGAGACCGGCTGCCAGGCGGTGAAGGTCGAGAGCGGTTCGACCGTGCCCGCCACCATCGCCTATCTCGTGCAGCGCGGCATTCCGGTCATGGGACACATCGGTCTGCGGCCCCAGGCGGTGCTGGTCGACGGCGGCTTCAAGGCCAAGGGCAAGGACGAGGCCGGCCGATTGAAGGTGCTCGAGGAAGCCCGCGCCACCGTCGAAGCCGGAGCCTTCGCCGTCGTGGTCGAGGGCGTGGCCGAGGGCCTGGCGCGCGAAGTGACCGCCGCCATCTCGGTCCCGACCATCGGCATCGGCGCCTCGGCCGGCTGCGACGGCCAGGTGCTGGTGGTCGACGACATGTTGGGCCTGTTCGACTGGACCCCAAAGTTCGTGCGCCGCTACGCCGATCTGAAGGGCGAGATCGAGCGGGCCGCCGCTGACTACGCCCGCGACGTCAAGGCGCGCACCTTCCCGGGCGAGGCCGAGACCTACTACGCGAAGAAGGGCTAGGGGACCAAAAGACTTGGAGGCCGCACCGGGTCCGCCCCGTTGCGGCTGGCCCAGACACGCTATAGGTTCGCCGCCTCGGTGAGTTCGCTCGCCATGGTTTTCATTTCGCGTGTCCATCCTGGAGCCATCCAGGGTCGACGCCTCAGGGCGCTGTTTCGCCCCTATCGGAGCCTCGTTCGTGGTCGATGTGTTTGACGAGGTCGAAGAGCAGCTGCGCTCCGACCGTTATAAGTCCCTCGCGCTGAAGTCGCTGCCCTGGGTGGGCGCGTTGGTCGTGGCGGCGATTCTGGGCGCGGGCGGCTGGATGGGTTGGACCAGCTATCAGCAGGGCCAGGCCGACAAGGCCGCCGAAGCCTATCAGGCGGCCCTGACGAGCGCTCAGAAGACGGGCCCGGTCGCGGCGTTCCCCGCCTTTGAGACGATCTCCAAGACCGGCACGCCCACCTATAAGGCCCTGGCCCTGCTGCACATGGGCGGCGTGCGTCTGGAGCAGAACAAGACCGCCGAAGCGGTGGCCTATTTCGACCAAGCGGCCAAGCTTTCGTCCAATCCGGTGCTCGCCGACCTCGCCGGCCTCAATTCCGCCTTGGCGCTCCTTGACACGGCTCCTTACAAGGAAGTCGAGGCGAGGCTGACCCCGTTGATGGGCGAGAAGAGTCCTTATCGCGTACAGGCGAAGGAAGCCCTGGCCTTCGCTAAGCTGCGGGCCGGGGATCTGGCCGGCGCGCGCGGTGATTTCCTCGTGCTGTCCAGCTCGCTCGACAATTCCTCGGATGAAATCCGCGAACGGGCTCGGGGCGCGATGGCCATGATCGATTCCGGCTCGGCCAAGGACCTGCCGGCCCTCGTCAAAGCCGCCATGGCCCTGCCGCCGTCGCCCGCACTTTCGTCGCCGACCGGTCCGCAAGTCGACGTCGCCCCCGCTACCGCCCAATGAGCCGCCGCACCATGACGACCAAGCGCTACCTGCTTCTCACCGCGATGATGACCGCCGCGGTGTCCGTGGCCGGCTGTTCGACGATTTCCAAGCTCAACCCCTTCGACAAGGCGGCCAACAAGACCTTGGCCTCCGAGGGGCAGCGGATTTCGGTCATCGCCTTCGACCAAAAGGTCGAGCAGGCCGAAGCGCTCAAGGGCGTCGACTTCTTCCTGCCCGAGCCGGTCGTCCAGGCTGATTGGCCTCTGGCGGGCGGCAACGCCGAGCAGTCGGTCGAGCACGTGGCCGCCGCCGCCAATTTCGACGTCGCCTGGCGCAAGGGATTCGGCCAGAAGGCCAACCGCCGGTATCACGTCACCGCGCCGCCGGTGGCCGCCGACGGCAAGATCTTCGTGATGGACGGCGAGGCCACCGTCAGCGCCATCGACGCGCGCAGCGGCTCGACCATTTGGCGCAAGGACCTGCGTCCCGCCAAGGCTCCGGGCAAGAAGCACGGCTTCATGGGCATCGGCGGCAGCTCCGGCGATCGCATCGGCTTTGGCGGCGGCGTCGCCTACGCCAACGGCAAGCTGTATGTCGCTTCGGGTTTCCGCTTCGTGGCCCAGCTTGACGCCGCCACCGGCGCGGAGTCCTGGCGCCAGCAGACCAGCACGCCGGTCCACGCCGCGCCCACCGTCGCAGATGGCCGGGTGTTCGTGGTCTCCACCGACAACGAGCTGTTGACCTTCAACGCCGCCGACGGCGCGCCAGGCTGGACCTACCAGGCCCTGGTCGAACCGGCCCGCATCCTGGCGGCCAGCAGCCCGGCGGTCAGCGGCGACACGGTGGTGGCGGGCTTCGCCTCGGGCGAACTGGTCGCCCTGCGCGCAACCAACGGCAACGACCTGTGGAGCGAGGCCCTCAGCCGCGCCAGCCGCACCAACGCCCTGTCGGAAATCCGCGACATCGCCGGTCGTCCGGTGATCTTCAAGGGCGACGTGTTCGCCGTCAGCCATTCGGGCGTCTTTGCCGCCACCGACCTGCGCACGGGCCAGGCCCGCTGGAGCCTGCCGGTCACCGCCATCACCAGCCCCTGGGCGGCGGGCGACGTGGTCTTCGTGGTCGACAAGGCCGGCCAAGTGATCTGCGTCTCGCGCGAGGCCGGTCAGGTCTATTGGATCCGCGACCTCAACAACACCGAGCAGCTGAGCAAGAAACAGAAGAAGAAGCGCGCCAAGCATCCGCTGCTGTGGTCGACGCCGATCCTGGCGTCCAACCGCCTGATCACCGTGTCGAGCGAAGGCCAGGCCGTGGCGCTGAACCCCAAGACGGGCGAGACGCTGAAGACCCTGAAGATCGGCCAACGCACCTTGCTGGGTCCGATCGCCATGGGCGACACGGTCTATGTGGCCACCGACGAGGCGGACCTGATCGCGATCCGCTAGGCGCCGCCCAGGCGCGCCCACACTCTCAATTCGAGCAACGCGAACCCGGGCTGGTCCTTACCAGTCCGGGTTTGTCGCTTTTGTTCCCGAAATCGACTAATCACAGCCCATGCCTTTGAAACTCGCCATCGTCGGCCGCCCCAATGTGGGCAAGTCGACCCTGTTCAACCGTCTGGCCGGCCGCAAGCTGGCCCTGGTCGATGACCAGCCCGGCGTCACCCGCGATCGCCGTTTCGCCCACGGACGCCTCGGCGACCTGGACCTGGAGCTGATCGACACCGCCGGCTTCGAGGATGTCACCGACGAAAGCCTGGAGGCGCGGATGCGCGCCCAGACCGAGCTGGCGATCGAGGAGGCCGACATCAGTCTGCTGGTGTTCGACGCCCGCGAGGGCCTGACGCCGCTGGACAAGATCTTCGCCGAGATCCTGCGCAAGCGGAACAAGCCGGTGATCGTCGCGGCCAACAAGTCCGAGGGCAAGGCCGGCGACCACGGCGCGGCCGAAGCCAATGTTCTGGGCCTGGGCGAACCGATCCAGATCAGCGGCGAGCACGGCGAAGGCATGGCCGATCTCTACGCGGCCCTTCTGGCCCTCGCGCCGGAAGAGCTGCAGACCGAGCACGACGAACTGGACGACGACAAGCCGATCAAGATCGCCATCGTCGGCCGTCCCAACGCCGGCAAGTCCACCCTGATCAACCGCCTGATCGGCGAGCAGCGCCTGCTGACCGGTCCCGAGGCCGGCATCACCCGCGACTCCATCTCGGTCGACTGGGACTGGGGCGGGCGCAAGGTGCGGCTGGTCGACACCGCCGGCCTGCGCAAGAAGGCCAAGGTCAACGAGAAGCTGGAAAAGCTCTCGACCGGCGACACCATCCGCTCGATCACCTTCGCCGAGGTGGTGTTGCTGATCATGGACGCCACCCACCCGTTCGAGATCCAGGACCTGCAGATCGCCGACCTGGCCGAGCGGGAAGGGCGCTGCGTCGTCTTCGTGCTGGCCAAATGGGACCTGGTCGAGGATCCCGGCGCGACCCTGAAGGGCTTCGTCGAACATGCCGAGCGCATGCTGCCGCAACTGCGCGGCACGCCGGTGATCGCCCTGTCGGGCGAGACCGGCAAGGGCGTCGAGAAGCTGATGCCGGCCGTGCTGAAGAGCCACAAGGACTGGTCGACCAAGGTCAAGACCCGCGACCTGAACGACTGGCTCCAGATGGCCATGCAGCGCCACCCGCCGCCCAGCGTCGGCGGCAAGCGCATCAAGCCCAAGTACATGGCCCAGACCAAGGCCCGTCCGCCGACCTTCGTGCTGTTCTCCAGCCGCGCCGACCAGATGCCCGAGCAATATCGGCGCTACCTGATCAACAGCCTGCGCGAGAGCTTCGACCTGCCGGGCGTGCCGCTGCGCATCACCCTGAAGTCGGGCGCCAACCCCTATGCCGAGGGCGAGGCCAAGGGCCACTCGGGCAAGGGCAAGCGCGAGTTCGAGCGGCGCGAACGCGAGGCCGAACGCATTCGCGCCTCGCGCAACACCGTCAAGAAGTCGGTGCGCGTGGCCGAAGCCGCCGCCGCGGCCGCCGCCCAGGCCGCGGGCCTGCCC
>NZ_JBAPVS010000349.1:0-4633 GCF_049283275.1 Caulobacter sp.
GTGCTGGGCCGCGCGGCTGGCGCGGGCGCTGGCCTGGACCAGGCGCTGGAACAGGGCGTTGACCGAGATGAACGGCGGCGGCTGGATCGAGCTGGCCTTGCCCATCAGGGCGGCGGCGTCGCCGCCCGGCCGCTCGCGGGTGAACAGGGTCATGCCGCCCAGCTTGCTGGCCCGCAGCACCGGCTCGCCCATCTCGTTCTTGTAGATGGTGTCGCCGCGCGGCGCGGCCTGGGGCGACAGCACCCAGACCTCGGAGCTGTTCTCGAACTTCATCAGCGGCTGGGGCGCGGCCCGATCCAGGATGAAGGCTTCGCCCGTCTCGGCCACATAGCGGGCCACGGGCGGAGCGGGCGCCTTGCGTGTCTCAGAGCCGGAGCGGGCGCCGAGGAACGCGTCGCGCAGGCCAGACTGCGCGTTCGCCGCGCCGGCGGCGGCCGCGAAGGCGAACGCCAGCAGGATCACCCAGCCCCCTGGCCCCTTCGTCACCGCCGATTGACTCGTCATACCCAGGGTCATGCCCCGCGACTGGGGCGAATCTTGGACGCCGAAGACCTTGTTGTCGTCACGCGATTTCCCGAAGGCGTCATGAAAAGGCTTGGAAGAGCTCTCCGTCGATCGGAGTTTTCGAGCCGACGGGGAGTCTTCGTCAAGTCGTCATGATTTTTTTGACGCGCCCTGTCGCCTTCAGGCAACCCACCGGCCTCTAGCCGGCCATGTACTGACCGCCGTTGACCGTCAGGGTGGCGCCGGTCACGAAGCCGGCCCGCTCGCCGGCCAGGAACGAGACCATGTCGGCGATCTCCTCGCCCTTGCCCAGGCGACCGACCGGGATGCCGGCGATGATGCCGGCCAGGACGTTCTCGGGCACGGCCGCGACCATCTCGGTGTCGATATAGCCGGGGCAGATGACGTTGACGGTGACGCCCTTCCTGGCGTTTTCGAGCGCCAGCGCCTTGGTGAAGCCGATCAGTCCGGCCTTGGCGGCCGAATAGTTAGTCTGGCCCATCTGGCCCTTCTGGCCGTTGATCGAGCTGATGTTGACGATCCGGCCCCAGCCGCGCTCGCGCATGCCTTCGATGACCGGACGGGTCATGTTGAAGGCCGAGTCCATGTTCACACGGATGACCTCCGACCACTGATCATAGGTCATCTTGTGCAGCATGACGTCGCGGGTGATGCCGGCGTTGTTGACCAGGACCTCGATCGGACCGAGCTCGGCCTCGACCTTTTTCACGGCGGCGGCGCAGTCGTCGAACGAACCGACATTGCCCTTGACCACCATGACGCCCAGCTTCTCGGCGCAGGCCGCGGCGGCCTCTTCGTTGCCGGAATAGCCGGCCGCCACCTTCAAGCCGTCGGCGACCAGCCGCTCGCAGATCGCCCGACCGATGCCCCGGGTGCCGCCGGTCACGAACGCAACTCTCGCCATGATGTTCTCCCGCTAACGTCTCCTATGGTTGCGCGCGAGAGGCGCGCGGGGGCAAGCCCCCACGCGCGCCGTCATGAAAATTTGCTCGAAACGCCCAATCCAAACAAACGGTTGTCAGGCCGCTTCCCCAGACAGGTTGTCAGACCGCTTCAATGCACATGGCCACGCCCATGCCGCCGCCGATGCACAAGGTGGCCAGGCCCTTCTTGGCGCCCGAGCGCTTCATCTCGTGGACCAGGGTGGTCAGGATGCGCGCGCCCGACGCGCCGATCGGGTGGCCGATGGCGATGGCGCCGCCGTTGACATTGACCTTGGCCGGGTCGAGGCCCAGCTCGCTGACCACGCACAGCGACTGGGCGGCGAAGGCCTCGTTGCTCTCGACCAGGTCCAGGTCGGAGACCTTCCAGCCGGCCTTTTCCAACGCCTTCTTCGAGGCCGGGATCGGGCCGGTGCCCATGATCTCGGGCGCGACGCCGGCATTGGCCCACGAGGCGATGCGGGCCAGGGGCGTCAGGCCGCGCTTCTTGGCTTCGGCGGCGCTCATCAGCACCAGGGCCGCGGCGCCGTCATTGAGGCCCGAGGCGTTGGCGGCGGTCACCGTGCCGTCCTTGGCGAAGGCGGGCTTGAGGCCCGAAATGCCGTCCAGGGTCACGCCGTGGCGGATGAACTCGTCCTTGTCGACGATGGTGTCGCCCTTGCGGCCCTTGATGGTGACCGGCGCGATCTCGGCGTCGAACCGGCCGGCCTTCTGGGCGGCCTCGGCCTTGTTCTGGCTGGCGACGGCGAACTTGTCCTGGGCCTCGCGGGTGATCTGCCAGCGGGCGGCGATGTTCTCGGCGGTCTGGCCCATGTGATAGCCGTGGAAGGCGTCCCACAGGCCGTCCTTGATCATGGTGTCGACGAACGACAGGTCGCCCATCTTCTGGCCGTTGCGCAGAGCCTGGGCGTGCGGGGCCTGGCTCATGCTCTCCTGGCCGCCGACCACCACGATATTGGCGTCGCCGGCGGCGATCTGCTGGGCGCCCAGGGCCACGGCGCGCAGGCCCGAGCCGCACAGCTGGTTCAGGCTCCAGGCCGGGCTTTCGACCGGAATGCCGGCGTTGACCGAGGCCTGGCGGGCCGGGCCCTGGCCGGCGGCGGCCTGCAGCACCTGGCCCAGGATCACCTCGTCGACGTCGGCGGGGGTGATGCCCGCCCGCTCGACGGCGGCCTGGATGGCCAGCTTGCCCAGCTCGTGGGCCGGCAGGCTGGAGAGGGCGCCGAGGAACGATCCGACCGGCGTGCGGGCGGCGGAAACGATGACGATGTCGCTCATGGCGAATTAGCTCCCGTGACGTGTTTCCGGGCTTCTCGCAGTCGCGGCGCCCATGATTTTGCAGTGCACCATCACCTTGCATAAAGCGGCAAGGTTCGTCACCTGCACATTTTCACGGGATGTTGCGAGCTCCAAGCGCCGCCGGTACTGGCGCCATGCCTTTGCATTCGCGATAGTGCGATGCGAAAAGGCGGAGACAACGCTGTCCTAGGGAACGAAATGTCCGAGAACAACGAAAACGGCGAAACGGCTTCGGCCCGCGCTCCTGGCGAAAAAGCTGCCGGCCCGAAGGTCGTCATCAAGAAGTACGCCAACCGTCGCCTCTACAACACAGCGTCCTCCTCCTATGTCACCCTCGAGCACCTGTCGGACATGGTGAAGGAGGGGATCGACTTCGTGGTCTATGACGCCAAGACCAACGACGACATCACACGCTCGGTGCTGACCCAGATCATCTTCGAGGAAGAAAACCGCGGCGGCGGCCAGAACCTGCTGCCGATCCAGTTCCTGCGTCAGCTGATCGGTTTCTACGGCAACTCCATGCAGGCCTTCCTGCCCAGCTATCTGGAGATGTCGCTGGAAAGCTTCACCAAGCAGCAGGAGCGCATGCGCACCCAGTTCTCGGGCCTGACCCCGGGCGCCCTGGGGACCAAGGGCATGCCGGGCATCGGGGTCTACGAAGAGCAGATCCGCCAGAACATGGCGCTGTTCGACCGCGCCATGAAGATGTTCTCGCCGTTCGCCTACGCCCGGCCCGAGGACGCCCCCGCCGCCCCGGCCCCGGCCGAGCCCCAGCCGCCCGCGCCGTCCGCCCCCAGCGAGGACTCCCTGGCCGACCTCAAGCGTCAGCTGGAAGCCATGCAGCAGCAGATCGAAAAGCTGGCGACCAAGCCGTAGTCGCCGCGCCGACGGGGGACAGGCGCATGCGGCTGTCCCCGACCGGATCCACGATCCCTTAACCATGCCCACTGACCGGTCCTTAACCGTCATGGACCACAAGTCTTCACCATGAACGGCCCGAATGATCCCCTCCGGCGGAGCGCCCGCCACGCTCTGCCCGCGCTCCGCGACGTCGACCGCCCCGAAGCGGACGACGCCGAAGAGGCGGTTTTCGCGGACGAAGAGCCGCAGGCCCCGCCGCGGCAGCCGCAGTCCCGCCGCAACCCCTACGCCGCCTTCGCCGCCCATCTGATGGGCCAGACCGGTCAGAAGCGCGGTCTGCGCGGTGGGCAGGAAGTGCTCGACACGGCGCGTTCGACCTACCTGGGCACGGAATTTTCCGGTCCGGCCGACCGTCGCCCCAAGGCGGGCCTGATCAAGAAGACCGAGATCTAGGCCTTTAGGCGGGCCAGTTCCGCCTCGAGCGAGGCGACCCGCGCCTCCAGCATCGCCACCCTCTGCTCCAACGACAGCGACTCACCCGGCAAGGGCGCGGCGTGCGCGCCCACGCCCGCCCGGCGCGCGGCCTCGGCCAGGGGAACGCCCAGAAGCTCGGCGAAAGCGGCGATCTGGACGGCCGTCAACTCGCGCTGGTCCTTGTAGGCCAGGGCCAGCTCCTCGCCGGTCATGCCCGCGATGGCGGCCAGCACCGCCCGCGTCAGCCCCCGCTCGGCCAGCCGCGCGTCGTACCAGAGTTGATCGAAAAACAGCGCCATGACGGAAGGCTAACGCCTCGGGGCGGGTTGGCGCCAGTCTTGCTTAATCGCGGGTAACCCTCTTGCGAGACCTCCCATGCTGCTGACCGCCGTCACCCGCTTCTTCGACATCGCCGTGGTGACCCTGATCTTCACGGCGCTGACCTAGGCACGGCCGGGGACATGCCCTTGCGGCGTGTCCCCGTCAGCATCCACGGAGCCAAGCCTTGGGGACACGCCGCGAGGGCATGTCCC
>NZ_JBAPVS010000350.1:0-6548 GCF_049283275.1 Caulobacter sp.
GGTCGGGGGTGGGGGTGGCTAGGACGGTGGTGGCGACCTCGATCGCGCCATGTCCTGAACCGCCCATCACCCCCATCCCCGGCCCCTCCCCCATCAAGGGGGAAGGGAGATCACGCTTCCACTCCAACTCCACATTTCAAGCCCCGCCGTCAGGCGTTGCGCAGATACCAGTCATAATCCAGCTGCGTGACCACCTCGCCGAAGCGCGCCTGCTCGGTGCGCTTGACCGAGACGAACATCTCCACGAACCGCTCGCCCAGATAGTCGCGCAGAACGTCGGAGGCCTCGAACAGGTTGACCGCCGCATGCCAGTCGGTCGGCAGGCGGCTCTTCTCCTTGGCCGCGGCCGCATAGCCGTCGCCGACCACCGCCGGCCCCGGATCGATCCTGTGGGTGATCCCGTGGTGGGCGCAGGCCAGCAGCACGGCCAGCACCAGGTACGGATTGGCGTCGGCCCCGGCCACGCGATGCTCGACATGCCGGGTCGGCGGCGGGCCGGCCGGCACGCGCAGACTGACCGTGCGGTTGTTGACGCCCCAGGTCGGGGCCACCGGCGCGTAGCTGTTGGCCTTGAAGCGGCGATAGCTGTTGGCGTTGGGCGCCAGGATCGCCATGCAGTCGGCCATCAGCACCTTCATGCCGCCGATCGCGTGCTTGAGCAGGTCAGAGCCTTCCGGGTCGTCGCTGGCGCAGAGGTTGTTCCCCGCCGCGTCGTTGAAGCTGACATGGACGTGGAAGCCGTTGCCGGCCTGGTCGGCCCAGGGCTTGGCCATGAAGGTGGCCTCGCAGCCGTGCTTCAGCGCCACGCCCTTGGCCGCCCGCTTGTAGCGCAGGGCGTCGTCGGCCGCCTCCAGGGCGTCGGGCTTGTGCTTGAGGGTCAGCTCCACCTGGCCAGGCGCGAACTCCGAGATCGCGCCTTCCAGCGGCACGCCCAGCACGTCGCAGACGTCCCACAGCTCGCGCAGGAACGGGGCGTGGGCCTCCAGCTCGGGCAGGCCGTAGACCTGGACGCCCTGCGGCCGCTCGCCGGTCTGGTGGGAACGGGCCGGCAGCAGCTCGCCGTTCGGGCCGCGCTGTTGGTCGACCAGATAATATTCCAGCTCGCAGGCCGCGACCGGCGTCAGGCCGTCGGCGGCGAAGCGGTCCAGCACCCGCCGCAGCACATGGCGCGGATCCAGGTCGTTGGCCTCGCCGTCCAGCTCGTACAGCGACAGCATGACCTGGGCCATGTCGTCGCCCAGCCACGGCGCCAGGGTCAGGGCGCCGGGCACGGGCCGCGCCCGGCGGTCGGCGTCGCCGTCCTCCCAGACCAGGCCCGTCTCCTCGCAGTCGGCGCCGTTGGTGTCGACCACCAGGATCGAGCCGGGCAGGAAGCGGCCGTAGTCATAGACCGCCTGCAGTTCGTGGATCCGCAGGCGCTTGCCCCGGGGCACGCCGGTCATGCTGGTGAAGAACACGTCGACGTACTTCACCTGCGGGTTCGCGGCGAGGAAGTCGCGGCATTCCTGGGGGTCGGCGACCATGGGTGAAGTCATGAGCTTTTCTCCCCCTTCCCCCTTGATGGAGGAAGGGTCGGGGATGGGGGTGACAGCGTGTCAGGACGGAACGCGGCCGTAGCCGACCCCACCGCCCTAGTCACCCCCACCCCTGGCCCCTCCCCCATCAAGGGGGAGGGGAAATGGTTGTCGCTCATGCCGCTAACCCCTCCAGCGCCCCGGCGAACCCGTCCACGGCGGCGACCAATCGGTCCACCGCGGCGTCTTCGGTCATCGGCGACACCAGCATCATGGTGTGGAAGGGCGCGATCAGCACCCCTCGGTTGATCAGCCACAGATGAAGCGCATGCAGCAGGTCAGCGTCCAGCGCCTCGCGCATCAGGGAGGCGTTTTTCGGCGGCGAGGCGGCGAACACCAGCTCGACCCGCGCCCCGACCTGAACCACCGACCAGGGCAGGCCGCGCCGGGCGATCAGGGCCCGCAGCGCTTCGACCAGCCGCTCGGCCCCGGCCAGCATCCTGGCGTAGGCGGCGTCGGTCATCACCTCGCTCAGCATGGCCCGCATGGCCGCCAGGGCCAGGGCGTTGCCCGACAGGGTGGTGCCGATGCCCGACTGGCCGGGTCCGACCCGGGCGGCGGCGGCGTCCATCCGGGCGGAGAGTTCAGCGCTCACGCCCCAGACCGCGGCCGGCACGCCGCCGGCGATGGCCTTGCCGACCACCAGCATGTCGGGCTCCAGGCCGTGGGCGCGGGCATAGCCGCTGGGGGCGGTCGAGATCGTGTGGGTCTCGTCGAGGATCAGCAGCGTCCCGGCCTGGCGGGTCAGCTCGCGCACGCTCTCCAGGAAACCCGGCTGCGGCAGGATCATCCCGCAATTGGTCATCACGGGCTCGGCCAGCACGGCGGCGACGTCGCCGGGGGCCAGGGCGGCGGCCAGGGCTTCGGGGTGGTTGAACGGGATCACGCGGGTGGTGGTGGTCAGGTCGTGAACCTGGCCCAGCAGGCCGGTCTTCATCGCCGAGCGGCCGTCCTTCAAGGTCACGAACGCGTCGTCGACCATGCCGTGATAGCAGCCGTCGAACACCAGGATCACCGGCCGCTGCGTGACCGCCCGAGCCCAGCGGATCGCCGCGCGGTTGGCGTCGCTGGCCGTGGTCGCCATCTGCCACAGCGGCAGGCCGAAGCGCTCGGCCAGCAGCCGGCCGACGATCACCGCCGACACGGTGGGCAGCATGAAGCCGGTCCCGCGCTTGGCCTGGTCGGCGACGGCCCGGGCCACCGCCTCCTGGCCGTGGCCGAACATGGCCGGCGTGTCGGCCAGGCAGAAGTCGTCGTAGATCAGCCCGTCGACGTCGGTGATCTGGGCGCCCACGCCTTGCGCCGCGAAGACCGGACACGGACTGGCCCAGTCGTTCATCCAGTGCATCGGCGCCCCGCCCCGCCAGACCTGCGCCGATTGCCGCGACAGGGCGGTCGACCGCGGGTGCTCGGCGACGAAGCGCTGGGTCTCGTCCCGGATCAGGTCGGCGAGGGTCGGGGTGGTGACGGGGTTGGGGGTCATGCTTGGCCCCGCTTCCCCAACGCTGTCATCCCGGGCGTAGCGAAGCGAAGACCCGGGACCGCCGGAAGCGCTGCGTTCACGCGTCGGTCCCGGATCGGCGCGCTGCGCGCTTGTCCGGGATGACAGGATTTTGGGGCGGGCTTGGGCCTCATGCCCCCACCCCGCCAAAGCACAGGTACTTCGTCTCCAGATACTCGTTCAGCCCCTCCGAAGACCCCTCCCGCCCGAGCCCAGAATCCTTCACCCCGCCGAACGGCGCCACCACGGTGGAGATGAGGCCTTCGTTGATCCCGACCATCCCCGCCTCGATGGCCTCGGCCACCCGCCAGCAGCGGCCGACGTCGCGGCTGTAGAAGTAGGAGGCCAGGCCGAACGGCGTGGCGTTGGCCAGGTCGATGGCGTCCTGCTCGGTCTCGAACTTCACGACCGGCGCGACAGGGCCGAAGATCTCCTCCTGGAACAGGCGCATCTCGGGCGTGACGTTGATCAGGACCGTCGGCGAAAAGAACCGCTCGGGATCGTAGGGATCGTCACCGCCGCCGGTCGTGGCGTAAGCGCCCGCCAGGATGGCTTCGTTGACCAGATCGCCGACCTTGCGCATGGCCTTGGCGTTGATCAGCGGACCGATCGTCACGCCCTCCCCCGTGCCGGGACCGACCTTCATGGCCGCGACCTTCTCGGTCAGCCGCGCCACGAACGCGTCGTGGATGCCCGACTGCACCAGCAGGCGGTTGGCGCAGACGCAGGTCTGGCCGGTGTTGCGGTACTTGCTGGCGATGGCCCCGTCGACGGCGGCCTCCAGGTCGGCGTCGTCGAAGACGATGAACGGCGCGTTGCCGCCCAGCTCCAGGCTCAGCTTCTTCATGGTGCCGGCGCACTGGGCGTAGAGCGTCTTGCCCACCGGGGTCGAGCCGGTGAACGACAGCTTGCGCACCCGCGCATCGTCGCACAGGGCCTTGCCGATGGCGCTGGAATCCTTGCCGGTGACGATGTTCAGCACGCCCGCCGGCACCCCCGCCTCGACCGCCAGCCGGGCGATGGCCAGGGCGCACAGCGGGGTCTCGGCCGCCGGCTTGACCACCACGGTGCAGCCGCTGGCCAGGGCCGGGCCGACCTTGCGGGTGATCATGGCGATCGGGAAGTTCCACGGCGCGATGGCCGCGCAGACTCCGACGGGCTGCTTGATCGACACCAGTCTTTTGCCGGGCATAGGACTGGGGATTGCATGACCGTAAGCCCGCTTGGCCTCGTCGGCGAACCAGTCGATGAACGCCGCGCCATAGGCCACCTCGCCCCGCGACTCCGCCAGCGGCTTGCCCTGCTCGGCGGTCATCAGTCGGGCCAGGGCCTCGCTGTGGACCAGCATCAGGTCGGACCATTTGCGCAGGATCGCCCCGCGCGCCTTGGCGGTTCTGGCGGCCCAGGCCGGGAAGGCGCGATGGGCGGCCTCGATGGCGACCCGGGTCTCGGATGCGCCCAGGTCGGCGACCCGCGTGATCACCGTCCCGTCGGCCGGGTTCAGGACCTCGAAGGTCGTCTCGCTCTCGATCCACAAGCCGTCGATGAAGGCGGCGGTTTCGACAAGTTCAAGGGTCATGGTCATCACCTCAGCGTCACGGACACCGACTTCAGGTCGGCGTACTTGTGCAACGCGTGAAGGCTGCGGTCGCGGCCGAAACCCGACTGCTTGAAGCCCCCGAACGGCATGGTGATGTCGCAGGCGTCCCAGCCGTTGATCCACACCAGGCCGGCCTTCAGCCGCCGAGCCGATGTGAGGGCGCGGTTGATGTCCGACGTCCACAGGCCGGCGGCCAGGCCGTAGACGGTGTCGTTGGCCAGGGCGATCGCCTGGTCCTGGGTCTTGAAGGTCTGCACCCCCAGCACCGGCCCGAACACCTCCTCGCGAGCCAGGGTGTGGTCGGGCTCGATCCCGTCGAAGATGGTCGGTTCGACATAGAAGCCGCCCGTCTCCCGACGCACCTGCTTCCCACCCAAGAGCCGGCGATTGCCCTGGCTCTCGGCGGTGGCGATGTAGTCGAGCGCGGTGTTCATCTGCCGCTCGCTGACCATCGCCCCGAACACGGTGGCCGAATCCAGCGGGTCGCCGGGGACCATGGTCTTGGCCACCGCGATCACCTTCTCGAGGAAGGCGTCCTTGATCGAGTCCTGCACCAGCAGGCGCGAGGCCGCCGTGCAGACCTCGCCCTGGTTATAGAAAACGCCCCAGGCGGCGGCCTCGGCGGCGGCGTCCAGGTCGGGGCAGTCGGCGAAGACGATCTGGGGCGACTTGCCGCCCAGCTCCAGCGACACCCGTTTCAGGTTCGACCGCGCCGAATATTCCATCAACCGCCGGCCCACCGGGCCCGAGCCGGTGAAGGCGATCATGTCGACGTCCATCGACAGGGCCAGGGCCTCGCCGGCCACGGAGCCCAGGCCCGGGACGACGTTCAGGACCCCCGCCGGGAGCCCGGCTTCCAGGGCCAGCTCGCCCAGCTTCAGCGCCGTCAGCGGCGACTGTTCGGCCGGCTTCAAGACCACGGAATTGCCCATGGCGAGCGCGGGCGCGACCTTCCACATCGCCATGTGCAGCGGGAAGTTCCACGGCACGATCGCCCCGATCACCCCCAGCGGCTCGTGCACGGCCCAGCTCAGGCGGTCGATCGGCGAGGCGCCGACCTCGCCATAGATCTTGTCCAGCGCCTCGGCGTACCAGCGGGTCGTGCCGATCGACAGGGGCACGTCGACGGCGCGGGCGTCGCGGATCGGCTTGCCGGTGTCCAGGCTCTCCAGCAGGGCCAGGTCCTCGGCATCGCGCTCCATCAGCTCGGCCAGCCGAAACAGCACCGCCTTCTTGGCGCGCGGGCCCTGGTCGCGCCAACGGCCGTCCTCGAAGGCGGCGCGGGCGGAGGCGACGGCGCGGTCGACGTCGACGGCCTGACAGGCGGCGACCCGGTTGATCACCGTCCCGTCGCGCGGCGAGACGTTGTCGAACGTCTGACCCGAGACCGCATCGACCAGCGCGCCGTCGATCACCGCCTGGCCGGGCAGCGACAGGCTCTTGAGGGCGTCAAAGATCGAAGGCGCGGTCACGCGGCGTCTCTCCGGAAATTGTGATCACAGTTTGCGGTGGGAGGGCGACTGTCAAGGTGGGGCGGGGGCAGTCCCGGCGGCGTGGACATACATGCCCGCCGATTGCCCACCCCCCTTCCAACCGTCACCGCTCCGCCTCCACCGCCGCCCGCATCTTGTCCATGCCCTCCGACAGGTCGGCGGCCATGGCCCGGCGCGCGCCCTCGGCGTCGCGCAGCTTCAGGGCCTCCATGGCCTCGGCGTGGCGGTCGGCGGCCAGGCCGTCGGCGCCGATCCGGCCGAACACCACGCGCATGAACGGACCGATCTGCAGCCACAGCCCGCCGGCCATGGCCAGCAACACCTCGGCGTCGGCCCGCTCGTAGATGGCGAAGTGGAAGTCGTGGTTGGCGGTCATGTAG